>NZ_JBWKIF010000002.1:0-331628 GCF_056432865.1 Streptomyces sp. NPDC044921 | reverse complement strand
GCCGGCGGGCCCGCCCGCCCGGGGGGGGGGGGGCGCCCCCCCCGCCCCCCCCCGGCCCCCCCCCCCCCCCCGACAGGCCGGCGCGGGCCGACGGATGCGTGGCACGCCCGGGAGCTACGCCCGGGGGCCACGCCCGGGGCCGGGCAACGCCCGACAGGCCGGCGCGGGCCGACGGATGCGTGGCACGCCCGGCGAGCCCCGCCGGTGCCGCCCAGGACGGGCGGGCAGCGCGGTCGGGGCAGTGTGATCAGGCAGCGTGGTCAGGTCGGGGAGGAGACCTCGGGCGGCTCCCGGACGGGGATGCCGTGTCGGCCGGGCCGCCGGCGGCCCCGCGCCCGGTCCGCCACCGGCCGTGCCGGGCGGCACCGCGGTGCCACCCGCCGTGCCGGGCGGCACGGCGGGTGGTCGCGGCGCCCGGTTCGGTCGCGGCCCGCCGTTTCAGGAGCCCGAGCGGCGCAGTGCCCCCACCGCCGCCTTCGCCGCCCTGCGGGTCAGCAGGGTCGTGGAGCGGCCGTCCAGGTAGGGCAGGACCACCGCCTGGCCACCCCAGGTGCGCAGGGCCTCCGCCTCCGGGAGGTCCTGGACGGAGTAGTCGCCGCCCTTGACCCAGACGTCCGGTTTCAGCCGGGTCAGGACCGCCTCGGGGGTGTCCTCGTCGAAGACCACGACCGCGTCCACGCTGCCGAGCGCGGCGAGGACGCGGGCGCGGTCCGCCGCCGGGTTGAGCGGGCGGCCCGGGCCCTTGCGGCGGGTGACGGAGGCGTCGGAGTTCAGGCACACGATGAGGCAGTCGCCGATGCGCCGGGCGCTCTCCAGCAGCCCGACGTGACCGGCGTGCACCAGGTCGAAGCAGCCGCCGGTGGCGACGACCGTGCCGCCCCGGGCGCGGACGCTCTCCGCGAGCGCGAACGCGTCGGTCGCGGGATCGTCCGCCGGCCGGGGCGGCGGCTCGGTGCGCCACAGGTCCGGGTTGCCGGAGCCGCCCGCGGCAACGAACGCCGCCGCTTCGGCCACGGCCCGTTGCAGCGCCTCCTCGGGCAGCAGACCGTCGGCGAGGGCGGCCGTCGCCGTCGCCGCGAAACAGTCCCCGGCGCCGCACGGGTCCCCCGCCGCCCGGTACGGCACCGGAACCAGCATCGGCGTGCCGGTTCCGGGCCGGGCCAGCAGCACCCCGCGCTCGCCGAGCGTGACGGCGACGCCCGCCGCGCGCCAGCGTTCCGCGAGCCGCGCGGCCCGCTCGGCGTACGCGCCCAGGGTCGTGTCCCCGGCACCGGGGTGCAGGGCCCGGGCCTCCGCCGCGTTGGGCGTGACCAGGCGGGCCCCGGGTACCGGCGGGTCGCCCTTGGGATGCGGGTCCCACACCAGCGGGGTGCGCCGGGCGGCGTCCTCCAGGTGGGGCCGCAGGGCGCCCGCGGTGTGGCGGCCGTAGTCGGCCACGAGGATCGCGCAGGCCCCGGCCAGTGCGCTGCGGACGTCGTCGTCGGGTTCGCCGGGGGTGCCGCCGCCCCGGTCGATGCGCACGACGGGCCGGCCACCGGCGAGGACGCGGGTCTTCACGGGCAGGGTGCCGTTCAGCGGGATCTCCAGCAGCCGGACCCGGCCGCGCAGGTCCCGCCGCACCGCCTCGCTGGCGTCGTCGTCGCCGAGCGCGGTCACCAGGACCACGTCCCGGCCGCCGCGGGCCGCCAGCGCGGCGGCCAGTCCGGCTCCTCCGGGGTGCCGCCGGTCGGCGGTGACGTCGACGACGGGCGCGGGGGCGTCCGGCGCGAGCCGGGTGGAGTCCCCTTCGATGTCCTCGTCGAGGAGGACGTCCCCGACGACCGCGATCGGCTGCGGACCGGTCATGAGGTGCTCCCGCGGGTGAGGACGGTGCGCCGTGCGAGGGACGCGGCGACGGCCGTGTCGAAGGACTCGCACAGCAGGTGGACGGCGACGAGGTGGGTCTCCTGGACGTTGGCGGTGCTGTCCGCGTCCACGCACAGGGCCTCGTGCGCGGCCTCCGCCAGGGGGTTGGGGCCGCGCCCGGTGAGGGCCCACACGCGCAGTCCGGCCTGCCGGGCGGTGACGGCGGCGGCGACGAGGTTGGCGCTGCGCCCGGAGGTGGACAGCAGCATGAGGACGTCGCCGGGGCGGCCGTGGGCGGTGACCTGGCGGGCGTAGACGTGGTCGAAGCCGTAGTCGTTGCCGATGGCGGTGACGCTGGAGGTCTCGGCGTGCAGGGAGATCGCCGAGTAGGCGCGGCGTTCGCGGCGGTAGCGGCCCACGAGCTCGGCGGTCAGGTGCTGGGCCTGGGCGGCGCTGCCGCCGTTGCCCGCGGCGAGCAGCCGGCCGCCGTCGGACAGGACGCCGGCGAGCCGGGTGCCCCAGTCCGCGATCCGGTCGAGGCCGTGCCGTCGGAACCGGCGGAGGGCCTCCTCCAATGACTCGCAGTGGACGCGCGCGGCGTCGAGGGCGGGGTGCGCGGGGAGTTCGCTCATGCGGTTCGGGCGTGCCGCCGCGGGGGACGGCGGGCCCACACCTCCTTCGGGCTCTGGGCGGGCCGGTTCAGCCCGCGCCGGTCGCGGCGGGCTCGGCGTCGAGGACCTCGCAGTACGCGGCCTCGGTGGCCGCGGCGACCCGGTCCCAGCCGTACCGGCTCAGCACCCGGCGGCGGCCGGCCGCGCCGCACGCCGCGCGGGCCGCCGGGTCGGCGAGCAGTCCGGCCACGGCACGGGCCAGCGCCCGCGGGTCGCGGGGCGGCACCAGCCGTCCGGTGCCCGGGTCGGCGACGGTGTCGAGCTGCCCGCCGACGGCGCTGGCCACCACCGGCACGCCGCAGGCCATGGCCTCCAGCGGGACGATGCCGAACGGTTCGTAGTCGGCGGGGCACACCACCACGTCGGCGGAGCGCAGCAGCGTCGGGACCTCCTCGCCTGCGACGGCGCCGGTGAAGCGGACCCGGTCGGCGACGCCCGCGTCCCGCGCGACGCCGCGCAGCCGGCGGACCTCCGGGTCGTCGTCGAGCCGGTCCGCGGGGGGCCCGCCCACCACGACGAGTTCGGTGCCGGGCAGGTCGGCCAGGGCCGCGACGGTGACCGCCGCGCCCTTGCGCGGCACCAGCCGGCCCAGCTGGATCAGCCGGTGCGGGTGGGGTCCGCGGGGCGCGGCCGGGCCCTGCGGCGTGAACCGGCCGGGGTCGACGCCGCAGGGCACGATGGCCACCTTGTGCGCGGGTACGCCCATGCGGGCCAGTTCGACGGCCTCGTCCCGGCAGGTGGCGATGACGCGGTCGCACCCCAGGCCGACCTCGATCTCGCCGGGTATCCGTTCGGGCGGGCTGGTGTCGGCGAGCCGCTGGTGCCGTTTCTTCACCGTGCCGAGGGCGTGGTACGTGTGCAGCAGCGGCAGCCCCCGCGCCCGGGTGGCGCGCAGCGCGGCCAGGCCCGACATCCAGTAGTGCGAGTGGACCAGGTCGGGTGCCCGGGTGCGCCAGGCGCGGGTGAGGTAGCTGCCGAACTCGCCCATGTGCGGCAGGAGGGCGTCCTTGGGGAGCTCCTCGGCCGGCCCGGCGGGCACGTGGTGCACCTCGACGCCGTCGCGCAGCCGCACCCGTGCGGGCAGGCCGGGCGCGTCGCGCCGGGTGTAGACGGTGACGCGGTGGCCCCGGTCGGCGAGGGCGCCGGCGAGGCAGGCGACGTGCACGTTCTGCCCGCCGGCGTCGACCCCGCCGAGGGTGGCGAGGGGGCTGGCGTGCTCGGAGACGAGCGCGATGTCGAGGGCGCCGGGGCCGCCCGGGTCGCCGTCGAGCGGCCCGGCCGGGAAGGGGCTGAGGGACGGGGTCATGAGCACACCTCCGTGATCAGGCGCTCCCAGTCGGCCAGGAAGCGCTTGAGCCCGTAGCGTTCGAGGGCCGCCTGCCGGGCCCGGGCGCCGTCCGCGGCCGCCGCCTCGGGTTCGTGGAGGTAGCGGCGGGCGGCGCGGGCCAGGACGTCGGGGCGGGTGGAGAGGGTGCCCGCGCCCGGCGGGACGGCCTCGACCGCCTCGGTGGTGGCGAGCGCCAGGACGGGCATGCCGAGGTGCATGGCCTCCAGCAGGGACAGGCCGAGGGAGGTCCAGCGCACCGGGTGCAGGTACACGCGGCGTTCGGCCATGGCCGGGTGCAGCTCGCTCTGCGGCAGGTCGGCCGTGTGGCAGCGGTCGGGCGGCAGGCCGAGGTGCCGGGCCAGGCCTTCGGTGCCCATGCCGAACACGTCGAGCGGCACCGCCTCGGCGAGGGCCGGCAGCAGGTCGGTGCCGGTGTGGCGGGCGCGGCGCACGGGTTCGTTGACGACGACGGCGGCCCGGGCGAGACGGCCGGTGTAGCGGTGGCCCGGGTCGACGATGCCGTGTTCGATCACCGCGGTGCGGGTGGTTCCGCAGTCCCAGAACAACCGGTTGAAGTGCGTGACGTGCACGACGGTGAGATCGGCGCGGTCGGCGCACGGATGCCGGGTGTCCGGTACGTCCCCGTCGGGCGCGTTGTGCTCCAGGTACACGGCGGGTACGTCCCGGCCGGGGCGGCGCCCGCCGAGCCAGCGCTCGGCCAGCTCCGGCTCGTGCGGTCGCTGCAGCAGCACCAGGTCGACGGGCGTGTCGCGCAGTGCCTCGGGCGTGACCTCGTGGACCGAGTCCGGCCAGGAGAAGGTGCGGGCGCGGCCGAGTCCGTCCGGGTCGCGGCCCGGGGTGACGGGGACGAGGTAGGTGTGCGGTCCCTGGACGAACGCGGTCGTCCACGAGCCGTGCACGTGCCACAGCAGGATGTTCATACGGTCGCTCCTCGCTCCGTCTGTTCTCCCTGGTCCGCCGGGTCGTCGGTGAGGGCCGCCACGGCGGCGAGCACCTCGGCGTCGGGGATGCCGTCCAGGCAGGGGTGTCCCGGTACCGGGCAGCGCCGTGCCCTGGTGTCCGCGCACGCGGCGTGCGGGTCGCCGAGCAGGACGTGCGGGACGCCGTAGGGCGCCCACCGCTCGGCCGGTACGACCGGTGCGAAGAGGCTGACGACGGGGGTGCCGACGGCGGCGGCGAGATGCGCGGGTCCGGTGTTCCCGGCGACCACGGCCCGGGCCCCGGCGAGGACTCCGGCCAGGTGCGGCAGGTCGGTGACGCCGCCGAGATCGAGGGCGTGGCGGCCGGCGACCCGTGCGGTCAGCTCCCGCTCGGCGCGCCCGCCGGTGACGACGACCCGGTAGCCCTCGGCGGACAGCGCGGCCACCGCCCGCGCGGCCCGGCCGGGGCTCCACGCCCGGGCGGGCACGGCGGCGCCCGGGTGGACGACGACGTACGGGCCGGGGCCGGTGAGGTGGGCCGTGCGGGGCGGCGAGGTGACGCGCAGCCGGCCGTCGTCGCCGGGCGGCAGCGCGAAGCCCGCGGCGCGGACGAGGTCGAGGGCGGCCAGAGCCTCGTGGCGGTGCGGGCGCCTGCGGTGCCGCAGGTCCAGCAGCGCACCCGGGTAGTCCTCGCTGTCGGCGGCGACCCGGGCGACACCGGCCAGCTTCAGCAGCAGGGCGACCGGCAGCGGGCTCTGGTGGTACGACACGAGCACCAGCGCCCGGTCGAAGCGGCCCGCGGCGAGCGTCGCCATCAGCCGCCGGGTGGCGGCCCGCGTCACCGGCGCGGGGTCCAGGCCGACCCAGGGGGCGTCGTACGTCAGCACGTCGTCCACGCCGGGCAGCATCCGCCCGGCCGCCGCGCCCTGCGGCCCGCACAGCAGCGCGGTGTACGAGGAACCGGCCGCGACGGCCCGTACGGCGGGGCCGGCGAGCAGCACGTCCCCGGCGCTGTCGAGGCGCACGACGAGGGTGCGGGGCGGGCGGCGGCGGGAGCGGAACGGATTCATCGCGGGCCTCCCGTGGGCGGGGGCAGGGGCCGGCGGGTGGCGGTGGTCCGGCCCGCGTCCCCGGACGCATCTGCCGCAATCGGGTACCGCGTGGCGCACCGCCGCGGCGGTGCGGCGAGCAGGGCTCGGCGCCGTTCCCGGGTGTCCGGTCGCCTCCCTGCCGCCGACAGGAACGGACACCGCGGCGCACCGGTCCGAGCCCCGGCCACCGGCGACAACGGACACCGGACACGCACGCCCGGGCGGGGGGCGGTCGGGGGCAGCGGTCGGGGGCGCCTCCGCGTGCCGGGCGCGGTGGGGGCGATGGCGGCCGCTGCCGGGAGCGGGGCGGGTGGGGGCGGCGGTGTGCCGGCGGTTCCGCACGTCCCGGGGTGCCGCCGGGAACCGGTGGGACGGTTCATGACCGCAGCCGTTCCCTGACCTCCGGGCGGGGCGCGGTCGCCGGCTCGGGGGTCGCGGACGGGGTGTGCGGGCGGGCCGTGCGGTGCGCCAGGCGGCCGCGCAGCCAGTGCCAGGTCGCGGCGGGCGGGACGAGCGCGCTGGTGACGGCCATGGTGAGCACCTCGTCGCGGGTGCGCGGGCCGGGCAGGATCCGGGCGAGGGCGAACTCGGCGGTGCCGGCCAGCCAGGCGGCGGCGCAGGTCCCGGCGAGGCGGTGCCGCCCGAGCAGGGCGCAGCCGACGGCGGTCACCCCGGCCCCGGTGACGGCGAGGTGCGCGGGCAGGCGTCCGCGCGGCGCGCCCGCCCGGCGCCACCAGTGGCGGCCGTGCAGCCGGGTCATCAGGACGTCGTCGGCGTTGCCGGCCTGCAGCCGGACGGAGATCCAGCGCCCGGCGGGCCGGACGGGGTGGGTGGTGGTGCGCCGGCCACCGGTGAGCGTCCACCCTGCGTCCAGCATGCGCAGCGCGAGGTCCGCGTCCTCGCGGAAGGCCCGCCGGAAGCGCTCGTCGAAGCCGCCGACGGCCACGAGCGCCGCCCGGCGGTAGGCCATGTCGGCGGTGATCCAGTGGGCACCGGCGAGTCCGGCCGTGTTGCGCTCCCAGTCGGTCGGCCGGCGGCCGGGCGGCAGGGGCACCTCGATGCGGGCGGTGATCCCGGCCGTCCGGTCCGACGCCGCCGTCAGGTCGAGGGTGAGGTCGTCGCCCCAGGTGGGGCCGGGCACGACGTCGTCGTCGAGGAAGACGATCCAGGGCACGTCGCCCGCCGCGCGCCAGCCGAGGTTGCGCGCGGCGGCGGGTCCGCGCGCTCCCCCGGGCACCACGACGGTGCGGGCGCGCAGTGACGGCGGCACGTCGGCGGTGAGGGCGACCCCGGCCGGGTCGGGCCGGTCGTCGACGAGGACCACGCGGACCGGGCCGGGCCCGGCCGCCTCGGCCAGGGCGTGCAGGCAGGTGCGCAGACTGGGCCGGCCGAGGGTCGGGATCACCACGGCGTACTCGGCGTCCCGCGCCGCGCCGCCCGGGGCGGTCACCGGGGGCCTCCCGCGGCGTCGGAGCGCAGGGCGTCGCCGCCCCCGGTGCGGAAGAAATCGCCGCGGCGGATGGCGTACGGGCCGATGGCCAGCAGGTCCACGGGCGAGGAGCCGAAGCACTCCAGGGCGTCGCGCGGGTCGTCGACCATGGGCCGCCCGGCCGTGTTGAGGCTGGTGTTGACCACCACGGGCAGTCCCGTGAACCGCTCGAACGCGCCGAGCATGCGGGCCACCAGGGGTTCGCGGTCCGGGTCGACGGTCTGGATGCGGGCGGTGCCGTCGACGTGCACGACGGCCGGGATCCGCTCCCGCCAGGCCGGGGCCACGTCGTGCACGAACAGCATGTAGGGGCTGGGCAGCGGGCCGTCGAAGATCTCGGCGGCGCGGTCGGCGAGGACCATGGGCGCGACGGGCCGGAACTGCTCGCGTCCCTTGACGTCGTTGAGGCGCTCCAGGTTGCCCGCGTGGCCGGGGTGGGCCAGCAGGGAGCGGTGGCCGAGGGCGCGCGGGCCGTACTCGGAGCGGCCCTGGAACCAGGCGACGATCCCGTTGTCCGCGAGGGCACGGGCGACGGTCTCGGCGATGTCCGCGGGCCGTTCGAAGGGGACCGCCGCCGTCTTCAGCCAGGCGCCGAGCTCCGCGTCGGACCAGTCCCGGCCGAGGTCGGCGCCGGTCATGGGTTCCGGCTGGTCGCCCTCCACCGCGGACAGCAGCAGGGCGCCGCCCAGGGCGGTGCCGGCGTCGCCCGCCGCGGGCTGCACCCACACCCGGGAGAAGGGGCCCTCGCGGGCGATGCGGGAGTTGGCGACGCAGTTGAGGGCGACGCCGCCGGCGAGGGTGAGCACGCTGTCGTGGGTGCGGCCGTGCAGCCAGCGCACCAGGTCGAGCAGGGTCTCCTCCAGCACGGCCTGGGCGCTGGCGGCGACGTCGGCGTGGTCCTGCGTCCACGGCTCGTCGGCTCCGCGCGGGGCGCACAGCTCGTGCCAGGGCACCGCGGTGGCGTGGAAGCCGCCGTCGCCGGTGGGGTACACGTGGCGGCGCAGCTCGGCGAGCATGCGCGGGGTGCCGTGGGAGGCCAGGGCCATCACCTTGAACTCGTCGGAGGAGCGCAGGAAGCCCAGATGTGCGGTGAGTTCCTCGTAGACCAGGCCGAGCGAGTGCGGCAGCTCCTGGCTGTGCAGCGCCTCCAGCCGGTCGCCGACGCGGCGTGCGGCCAGGTGGGAGGCGCGTTCGCCGCGGCCGTCGAGGACCAGTACGGAGGAGTCGCCGGCGTCCGGTGCGGCGAAGGCGCCGGAAGCGGCGTGGGCCATGTGGTGCGGCACGAACCGGACGTTGCCGGGGTCGAGGCCGGGCAGGGCCGACGCCAGGAAGCCGGGGGCCTCGCGGGCGTAGGTGAGCCGCAGGTGGTCCCACGGGTCGTCCAGGCCCATGGCGTCGGCGGGCCGGGCGAGCGCCGGGTCGAAGGAGTAGGTGACGGCGTCGAGGTCCTGGGGGCGCAGCCCGGCCCGCTTCAGGCACCAGGCGGCGGCCTTCTCGGGCAGCTCCCAGGCGGAGAAGGGCAGGGGCCGCTTGCCGTGCTTGCGCCGGGAGAACCGCTCCTCCTCGGCGGCGGCGACGGTCCGTCCGTCGACGACGAGGGCGGCGGCGGGGTCGTGGAAGAGGGCGTTGATTCCGAGGATGCGCATGGGGTGGCGGGCCTTTCGGCGGTGGGGGCGGGACCGGGCGCGCGGGGCGCGGGCCTCCGGCGGCGGGGCCGGGCCCGGCGCGGTGGTGCGCGGGGCGGGCGGATCAGTCGTCGGTTCCCTCCTCGCGGAACCAGGCGATCGTGCGCCGCAGCCCTTCCTCGGCGCGCACCTGCGGCTCCCAGCCGAGCTTGTCGCGCGCCAGGGTGATGTCCGGGCAGCGCACGGCCGGGTCGTCCACCGGGCGTTCGATGAAGCGGATCTCCGAGGGGGACCCGGCGAGTTCGACGACCAGGCGGGCGAGGTCGAGCATGGTGATCTCGGCCGGGTTGCCGATGTTGACGGGCCCGCGCATGCCGTGGGCGGCCGCGGCGAGGATGCCGCGGACGGTGTCGTCGATGTAGCACAGCGACCGGGTCTGGCGGCCGTCGCCGGTGACGGTGAGGGGTTCGCCCGCCAGGGCCTGCCGTACGAACGTCGGGACCGCGCGTCCGTCGTGGCCGCGCATCCGGGGGCCGTAGGTGTTGAACAGCCGCACGATGCAGGTGTCGGTGCCGTGGGTCTCGGCGTGGGCCGTGGTCAGCGCCTCGCCGAAGCGCTTGGCCTCGTCGTAGACGCTGCGCGGCCCGACGGGGTTGACGTTGCCCCAGTAGCGCTCGTCCTGGGGGTGCTGCCGCGGGTCGCCGTAGACCTCGGAGGTCGAGGCCAGGACGAAGCGGGCGCGGGCGGAGCGCGCGAGTTCCAGGGCGTTGCGGGTGCCGGTGCTGCCCGCCTCCATGGTGTGCAGGGGCAGGCGCAGGTAGTCCGCGGGGGAGGCCGGGGAGGCGAAGTGCAGGACGAGGTCCGGCGGGCGCTTGATCCGCAGTCCCTCGGTGACGTTGGCCTGCACGAGCGTGAAGCCGGGCCGTTCCAGCAGCGGCGCGATGTTCTCCGGCCGGCCGGTGCTGAAGTCGTCCACGCAGGTGACGGCGCCGCCCGCGTCCAGCAGGGCGGCGCACAGGTGGGAGCCGACGAACCCGGCACCACCGGTGACGACGGCGTGTTCCCAGCTCCGTGAGAAGTCGGTGGTCATGTCGGTCTCTCCTCCGTCAGCGGCGTCACGGCACGGCACGACGGTTGGCGATCCCGGGCCGCCGAAGTGGCCGGAGGCCGTCGAGCCCACGCTCAGCGTCCGCCGAGGGTGGCGACGGGGCACGGTCGCTTACGGCAAACCGGTGAGTCACGGAGGGTGAAGGAGACCGTCAGGCGAGGTCCGCGCAGGCCGGAGGGGCCCACGGACCCGTTGGGGGGGGGCGGTCAGGCGATGAGGGCGCGGCCCGGGTTCAGGCGGTCGAGGAGCTGGTGGCGGTGGAGTTCCACGACGGGGGCGAGCAGATCCGGGTGGCGCAGGAGCGCGGCGGCGCTCCGGTCGCCGGCGTCGGGCGCGACGAGCCGGCGGAACTCGGTGGGCGAGCCGGTGCCACCCGCCCTCGGCGAGCGCCGCCACGGCCCGGGCGGCCAGTTCCGGGTCGGTGAGCAGACCGGCCGCCCAGCTCGCGACGACCTCGTCCACCCAGGTGCGCCAGGCGTGCGCGTCCTCGTCCTCGCCCTGGCCCGGGGCCGTGTCGGCGCCGGTCACCCAGTCGAGCCGCGCGGAACCGCCGGGGCCGGCCAGGCCGAGCAGGGCGGCGTCCATCGCCGTCGGGTACCGCAGCCACGCCGCGACCGTCACGGCCTGCCGGGCCTGCACCTCGCACAGGGCGGAGGCGAACGCGCCGCCGGTGGCGGGGAAGGCGCGGGTCAGCCACTGGGCGGTCGCCGCTATGACAGGGGAGAGATCTGCTTGCACTGCCGGGCCGTCCGAGGGGAGGGGGCGGGTCTGGTCGTAGACGGTAACCGCCGTTTCCCGGACCCGGACGTGACCGGGACCTCGTCCCTGATGTGGCCTCGGCCACATCATCGCCCCGGCCGTGAGGCCCGGGCTGCCGTCGGCGTGGCCTCCGGACGCGGGCGCCTGGACTGCCGGAGGGCCGGTGCCGCCCGGCGCCGCCCCGGCACGGGCCCGTCTCGCACCGGACCGCCGGAGCCGTCGCGCGCCACCGTCGAGCCTGTCCGCGACGGGCCGGGCAGCCGTCCGACTCGTTTCGCGACCGGCTCGGACGGGCATCCGGACGGATTTGCGCCGGGCCGGACGGGCATCCGGACCGACGCGCGGCCGAGCAGGGCAGGTAACCGACTCCATGCGCTGCCGAACCGGACGAGCACCCGGACCGACGCGCGCGGCCGACCCGGCCGAGCAACCGACTCCATGCGCTGCCGAACCGGACAAGCACCCGATCCATCCGCGCCCCCAGCCGGACAAGCACCCGGATCGATTCGTAGGCGGGCCGGAACAGGCACTTTCGCGATCGGGCGGGACAGGCGCCCGGATCGTTTCGCGCCTGGGCCGCTCGCAGGCCCGGACCGTTTCGTGTCCGGGCCGGTCGGGAACCCGGCCCGCATGCTGCGCCACGGTTCCGGACGCACCCGCCCGGCCCGGGCCGCGAGGTTCCGGTCGCCGGTGCGCACCCTGCGCTTCGACGGCTGGATCGCGGGGATCGGCACTGCGTCCGGCACCCGCGTCGTGCTCGGGCACTGGCCCGGGTCGCCGTTCGGCCCGTTCAGCGACGTGATGGTCGAGGAGGCCGACGGACATCGCCTGCTGCTGGCGCCGTCGCGGGAGACGGCGGAGTTCGTGGCCGGAATCTACGTCTTCGACGAGGTCCGGATCGTGCCGGTCCAGGTGCGGATCACCGGCCGCCGCCACTGGACCGTCTCCGCGCCACCGTTCGAGCTGCGCTTCACCACCGGTCCGAGGGCCCTGCCCGGTCTGGCGCTGCGGGCCGTGCCCGGCGGGCTCGCCACCAGCCCGGGGTGGCTGGCGCTGTGGGACCGGCCCGCCCGGCTGCTGCTCGGCGCCCACACGCACGGCAGCGCCCGGCCCGGCCGGCACCAGTGGTACGGCGCCCGCGACCTGCACCCGGTCGTCTCGGCCACGGTCGCGCGCGAGGGCCGCGGCCTCGGCGCCCTCGCCCCGGTCGATCCCCCCGTGCGGTTCGGGTCCGGCTCGGCGCCCCGCCGTCCCTGTCTCGTGCGCGTCACCACGCAGGTGGCCGTCGCCCCGGACCGCAGCACGACGGGAGCAGCGTCATGAGGGCCACGGCGTCATGGGGGCCACGGCGTCATGAGGTCACCAGAAGCGGCTGCTGAGGACGGGCTGGCGCGCCAGCTCCACGGCGTCCCGCAGCCGCAGGGCGACGCTGATGGTGGCGCGCAGCGCGGAGGGGCGTACCGTCTGGGCCGTCTCGGTGGCCAGGACCAGCAGGCAGGCCGCCGCCTGCTCCACCACGGACACCGGCAGGGTGAAGTCGCTGTCGGCCGCCG
Source organism: Streptomyces sp. NPDC044921 (assembly GCF_056432865.1). NCBI lineage: Bacteria > Bacillati > Actinomycetota > Actinomycetes > Kitasatosporales > Streptomycetaceae > Streptomyces > Streptomyces sp. NPDC044921. The sequence continues at coordinate 319,219 of NZ_JBWKIF010000002.1, read as the reverse complement.
CGCGGAACGCCTTCAGGGGGACGGCGGCCCCGTCGATGGCCCGGTGCGCGGCCTGCTCCAGGTGGTGTGCGGCCTGTTCGCACACCGGGGCCGGCAGGGCGATGGTGCGCTGGAACGGTGAAGTCGTCATGACCCGACTGCTCCCCCGGCGGCGGCCTGTTCTGTCGACGCGGCAGGGGATTTCACCGTCCCGCGTGACGCCGGGACCGGGTGGGCAGGCGGGTGGCCGTAGCCTGAGTGGCGATCGAGCGCGGCGTGGAGAGGAAGGACGCATGACCGCCCGTAGGGATGTCGTGGCCCGGCTCACCGGGCGCGCGGTGAGGGGCGAGCAGGCCCTGTCCGGGTCCCTCGCCGAGGTCACGCTCGACGACGGGCGGGTCGTGGTCGTCAAGCGGTCCGACGCGCCGGGGGCGGCGCGGGCCGAGGCGGCCGGGCTGCGGTGGCTGGCCGCCGCCGGGACCGTGCGGGTGCCGGTCGTCCACGGCGACGAGGGGGCCTGGCTGGTGATCGACCGGGTCCCGCAGGGGCGGCCGAGCCGGGCGGCGGCGGTGCGGTTCGGGCGGGACCTGGCGGGGCTGCACGCCGCGGGGGCACCCGCGTTCGGGGCGCCCCCGCCGGGCGGGCCGGCGGACGCGTACATCGGGCTCGCCCCGATGCGCAACGAGCCCGGCACCGACTGGCCGGGCTGGTACGCCGGCCGGCGCGTGCTGCCGTACCTGCGGCGGGCGGTCGACCAGGGCGTGGTGCGGGCGGACGAGGCGGCCGTCGTGGAACGGGTGTGCGAGCGCCTTCCCGAACTGGCCGGGCCGGCCGAGCCCCCCGCCCGGCTGCACGGCGACCTGTGGAGCGGCAACGTGCTGTGGGCGGCGGACGGCGACGTCCGGCTCATCGACCCGGCGGCGCACGGCGGGCACCGCGAGACCGATCTGGCGATGCTGCGGTTGTTCGGCTGCCCCCATCTGGAGGCGGTGCTGGACGGCTACCAGGAGGTGGCGCCGCTCGCCGACGGCTGGCCGGAGCGCGTCGGCGTGCACCAGCTGTTCCCGCTGCTGGTGCACGCCGTGCTGTTCGGCCGGAGCTACGCCGAGCAGGCTCTCTCCGCGGCCCGCTCGGCCGTGACGCGCTGACCGGTCAGCGCGTCACCACGTGCCGCTCGTCGGGGACGCAGTGGGTCATGGTGAGGCCCTCCACGTCGCGCGGCTGGTTCTTGCCCAGCCTCGACAGGCGCTCCCGGTCCTCGTCCGTGAGGTCCTGGCTCGCCAGCGGCTCCAGGCCGGCCACGTCCTCCGGGCCGATGCCGAGCCCTTCCCCGACCCTGAGACCGAGGTCGTTCTCGACCAGCAGGAAGTGCCAGACCATGCGCTCCTGGATGGCGCGGTCGCACTGGGAGAGCTGGCCGATGAAGTTCTTCACCAGGTCGTCGCGCTCCCAGTCCTCCATCAGCAGGTACCGCTGGCCGGCCTGCATGTAGTCGTTGGTGCGCGGGATGCGCTTGCGGGTGAGCCGGCCGGTGATCTCGGGACCCTGCTCGTCGTGGGTCGGGTACTGCGCCTCGCGCAGGCCGCCGGTGATCGACGGCTCGTAGTTGACGTGCGGGTTCTCACCGCCGCCGTCCTGGTGGTACGCCATCTGGCCGTCGCGCTGGTTGGTGCGCACGTCGGCGTTCTTGGCCTGGTTGACCGGGAGCTGGAGGTAGTTCGGGCCGACCCGGTAGCGCTGGGTGTCGCTGTAGGAGAAGGTCCGGCCGACGAGCATCTTGTCGTCGGAGAAGTCCAGCCCGTCCACGAGGACGCCGGTGCCGAAGGAGATCTGCTCGTTCTCGGCGAAGAAGTCCTTCGGCATGCGGTCGAGCACCATCCGGCCCACCGGCTTCGGCGGGAATTCCTGCTCGGGCCAGGTCTTGGTGTCGTCCAGCGGGTCGAAGTCGAGCTCCGGGTGGTCGTGGTCGTCCATCATCTGGACCAGCAGTTCCCACTCGGGGTAGTCACCGCGCTCGACCGCCTCGTACAGGTCCTTCGTGGCGTGGCCCAGGGTGTCGGCCTGGACGTTGGCCGCGTCCTCCTCGGTCATGCTGCGCACGCCCTGCTTCGGCATCCAGTGGTACTTGACCAGCTTGGTCTCGCCGTCGGCGTTGACCCACTTGTAGGTGTTGACGCCGAAGCCCTGCATGTGGCGGTAGTCGCTGGGGATGCCGCGCGGGCTGAACAGGTTGACCAGCATGTGCATGGCCTCGGGCGTCTGCGACATGAAGTCGAAGATGCGGTTGGGCTTCTGCTCGAAGGTCACCGGGTCCGGCTTGAGGGCGTGGATGACGTCCGGGAACTTGATGGCGTCGCGGATGAAGAAGACGCCGAGGTTGTTGCCGACCAGGTCCCAGTTGCCGTCCTCGGTGTAGAACTTGACGGCGAAACCACGCGGGTCACGGGCGGCCTCGGAGGAGTCCCGGCCGCCGATCACGGTGGAGAAGCGGACGGCGACGTCCGTGCGCTTGCCGCGCTCCTGGAACAGTTTGGCCCGGGTGTAGCGGCTGATCGGCTCGTCACCCCAGGTGCCGTAGGCCTCGAAGTGGCCGTAGGCGGTGACGCCCCGGGCGTGCACGACGCGCTCGGGGATGCGTTCCCGGTCGAAGTGGCTGATCTTCTCGAGGAACTGGTAGTTCTCCAGCGTGGCCGGGCCGCGGGGGCCGACCGTGCGCTGGTTCTGGTTGTCGTAGACCGGATGGCCCTGGCGATTGGTGAGGACCTTGCGGTCGTCGCCCGGAGCGGGACCGGTGCCGGATACGTCCGTCATAAGCAGGGGCTCCTTCGGCTCGGGTCCGGGTGGCCGACCGGGTCGGCAGCGTGCACCGCCACCCGGCCGGCCATGGCGGAACGTCCGGGTACCCGGTGTCAGGGGATCACTCACGCGGGCCGGGCCGGGACCTGGTGCCCTTCCGGCCACCGCGGTGTTCCGCCTCCACGAAGGACCTGATCTCGTCCAGGAGGACCCGGTGGTTCTCGCCGAACGCGGTCACCGCCGCGAACATCGCGTCGACGGCCGCCCGCAGCGGGTCGGGCGCGGCGGCCGCCGCTATAGCGGGCAGCACCATGTGCGGCTGGGACAGGCGCAGGGACGGGTCCAGAGGGCCGAACGCGGCGATCACGGTGAGCTCGGCGGCGCCCGGGACCGGCGCACCGCTGGGCGCGGGGACCGGCTCGTGGCCCGGGTACGACACCGGCTGATCGGACGGCCACGGGACCGACTGATCAGCCGGCTCATGGTCCGGCCACGGGACCGGCTCATCGTCCGGCCACGGGACCGGCTCATCGTCCGGCTGCTCGCCCGGCTGATGATGACGGTCCGGACGTCGAGCCTTCGGCTGCTGCCGCACCTCGTGGAGCCTCTGCTCCCGGCGCCGGGGCGCGCGGTCTGGCTGCTTCCGGCCCCGCGATTGCGCCGGGCGGTGTTCCGGAGCCGGGCGGCGGCCGTCGACGGCACGCTGACGGAGGAGGGGCTGACCGAGCGGGTCGGTGCCGTGTTCGGGCTGTGACGCCGTACAACCCCGGCCGGGTGTGGAGGGTCTGTACCACCGTGGGGACAAACCCCTTCAACTCGTTCCAACGGGGGAACACATGAGCCTGACCCGCAAGCCCACCCGCCGCGGTACGACCGCGGCCCTCGCCCTCGCGCTGGCGGCCGCCCTGGGCGCCGCCGGTGCCGGCGCGTCGAGCGCCGTCACCACCGCGCCGCAGACCCGGCAGATCGCCTCGTCCACCCTGGGGTCCGACTACAAGATCACGCTCACCGCGCTGCGCTCACCGCAGGACGAGTACGCCGCCTCCGTCCGCCTGCAGGTCTTCACGCGGTCCGGCGGCGCTTGGACGGAGTCGGACCGGGTGACCGTGGGCGAGGTGGACGGCTGGTTCTGGTACCCGCTCACCGGCAAGGGCGCCGTCTGCGCGTTCTCCACCGCGAGCACCGAGCCCGCCCCCTTGACCGTGAGCCTGCTGCGCACGCCGTCCCTGGGCTGCTCCGAGCCTGCGCACTACACGGTGCGGGAAGGCAGGGTGTACACCGGCTGACCGGCCCGGCACGCGCGACGGCCCGGACCCCGCCTGGGGTCCGGGCCGCTCGCTCACGGTGGGATCAGCCCTCGCTGAGGCGTGCGCGCAGCAGGTTCTTGCCCAGCTCGGCCCCCTTGCGGCTGTCCGCCTGCGCCTTGCGGAACAGATCCGCGACCTCGGTGTCCTTGGCGCGCTCCGCGTCCTGGATGTAACCCTCCAGACGCAGGGCGTTGCTCAGGCACGCCTCGACGTACCAGATCAGGTTGTAGTCCTTGTCCTGCGTACCGGTTGCGCCGCCGGTCTCCGTCTCGCTGGTCATTCGGACCTCCTTCTCCGTGGAGCGGACCTCTTCAGGCGCCGGCCGGGTACCCGGCCTCGGGGAGGACACACAGCCCGCAGTCACCACGTTCGGTGTTTTTTCCGGTCACGACGGCCCGGGCAGCCCCGTACGCACCACCAACTCCCCTCATCCGCACGGCAATTCCGACAGTTGCCCCAGATGCGTACGGTCACCGATCACTTTCGCAGAGAAGTGGCGCTCCACCGTGCGAGACCGGTCGATGACGGTGTGTACTGTGCTGCGGGTGGTTCGCCAGAGCACCACGGACGCCGCCCTGCCCGGCCCCCTACTGGAATCGACTCGATGATCGACATACCGGACCTGGCCGTCGGCGGTCTCGCCCTCGGCACACTGTCCGCGTTCGCCCTCGGCGGCGGACTGCTGCGCACACGGCGTCAACTGGCCCGGCAGCGGACGAGGACGGCCGCACTGCGGGCCCAACTCGACGGTACGTCGCGGGCGTTCACGGCCGAGGTGGAGCATCTGGCGGCGCGACGCCTGCCGGCCGCGGCCCGGCAGGCCGCCCACCCGCACGTCACCGTGCCCGGCCCGCTGAACCCGCAGCTGACCGGCTCGCCCCTGGGGCTGGCACTGGAACAGGTGCTCAAGGGGGTGCACGCCGAACTCGCCACGCAGCGCACCCGGATCGACGCGGCCGCGCAGGCCGGGATGCGGGGCGCCACCCGGGAGATCCAGGCGGCGCTGTACCGGCTGCAGGACGCCCTGCGCGGGCTGCAACACCGTTACGACGATCCCGAGTTGTCACAGACCCTGTTCGAACTGGACCACGAGAACGAGCAGTCGCTGCGCCGGGCGCAGGTCGCCGCGGTGGTGTGCGGCGCGTGGGTCGGGCTCGCCCGTGAGGAGTCCCACCTCGTGGACGCGGTGACGGGCGGTCAGGCCCGGCTCGCGGGCTACCGGCGCGTCCGGGTCCACAACCATCTGGAGGCCGGGACGGCCCTGGTGTCCCACGCCGTCGAGCCCGTCGCCATCATCGTCGCCGAACTGCTGGACAACGCGCTGCGGCACTCCGCGCCCGACACCGAGGTCGTGGTCAATCTTGAGGCCGTCCACCACGGGGTCTGTGTCACCGTCGACGACGCCGGTCTCGGCATGTCGCCGGACGAACGGGCCCGTGCCCAGCGGATGGTGGCCGGTTCCGGGCCGATCCTGCTGACCGAGCTGGGGGACCCGCCGCGCATGGGGCTCGCCGCCGTGGGTCAGCTGACCCGGCAGTTCGACCTGAGCGTGGACCTGTCCTCCCCGTCGCCGTACGGCGGTGTGCGGGCGGTGCTGCGCATCGACAGCCACCTGCTGAGCCGGATCGATCCCGAGGAACTGCCGCCGGCGGCCGGCGCCCCGCGCTCGACCCGCGCGACGCGGCGGGACAGGGCGGGCGGCGCACGGCCGACGGCCCCACCCGCACCGGCCCGGACCGCCGCCGCGGAACCCCCGGCCACCGCCCCGGCCCGGACCGCCCCGGGCCCCGCCCACGGCCCCGCGCGGGGCGCCTCCGCCTCCGGCCACAGCACGGCGCGAGACATCACCGCCCCCGAGCACGGCACGACGCGAGACCCCTCCGCCCCTGACCACGGCACGGCGCGTGACGCGCCCGGCCACGGCCCCGCACCAGATGTCACCGCCCCCGGCCACCACCCCGCCCTGGACGCCGCAGGCCTTCACGACGGCCCGCGCGGCACCGCGCGCGAGGACGGCGGAGGCCTGCCCCAGCGGCGCCGCCGCAACCGTGCGGCGTCACCGGCCGGGCCCGCCGCGGAGGCCCCTGCCGGGGTGCCGCGGCGCAGGGCGCCGCGCCCCGAGGAGGCCGCCGCCGCCCTCGGCGCCCTCCAGTCCGGCACGACGGCCGCGCGGTCCGCCACCCGGTCGAACGCCGGGGCCGTTCCGGCCGTATCCGACAGTGAGCCGGCCACGACCACGGCCGACGCGTCGGGCGACGGCCCCGGCCACGATCACGACCGCGACATCCGCAACGACCGCAACGACCGCAACGACCGCAACGACCACGAAGGGGGAACGGCCCGATGAGCAGCCGCGCAACGGGGGACACGGCATGGGTGCTCGATCCGGTCCTGGAGGTGCCGCACACCGTGGCCGCCGTCCTGCTCACCCGGGACGGGCTCGTGCTCGGCTGGACCGACGCGCTGTCGCGGCCGTCGGCCGAGCGCGTCGCGGCGATCACCAGCACGGTCCAGGGCGCCTGCCGTACCGCGGCGGCGGCGTTCGCGGACACCGACCGGGCCGACATCCGGCAGGTCGTCATCGAGTCGGACCACGGCTATGTGCTCATCGTGCCGACGGACCACGGGACCTGCGTGGCGGCGTACGGCGATCCCGAGGTGCGCCTGGACCTGCTCGCCCACCGGGTGCACTCGCAGGTGGCCCGTCTCGGCGAGAAGGCGATGGCCGCCGGTCCACGGGGTGCCGACGGCGACGCGCCGGCATGACCCGCCGCCGCGGCGGCCGCCCCCTGGTTCCCGCGTACCTGTCGACCGGCGGCGTGGCGCGCCCCAGCCGTACCCATCTGGAGCGGCTGTCCGTCCTCACCGGCAGCGGCGAGCGGGCCCCCGCCGATCTGCCCGCCGCCCAGGCGGCCCTCCTGGAGGAGCTGGAGCACGGGTCGCTGACGGTGGTGGAGGCCGCGGCGCTGCTGCGGCTGCCCGTCTCGGCGGTGCTGGTGCTGGCCGCCGGCCTCCTGGACCGCGACCTGGTACTGGCCCGCGCGCCGATCCCGCCCGCCCGGCGCTTCGACCCCGACCTGCTGAAGAGAGTGGCCGATGGCCTCCGCGACCTCAAGCACCGTTGACGACCGGCCCGCCGAGGCGGACGTCCATCTCCCGGACACCGCCCGGGACTTGGTGAAGATCCTGGTCACCGGGCCCTTCGGGGTCGGCAAGACCACCCTGATCCGCTCGGTGTCCGAGATCCGCCCGCTGCACACGGAGGAGCTGCTCACCGAGGCGTCGGCGCAGGTGGACGATCTCGCCGGGGTGCGCGACAAGTCCACCACCACGGTCGCCATCGACTTCGGCCGGATCAGCCTGCCGGGCGGGATCGTGCTGTACCTGTTCGGCACGCCCGGCCAGGAGCGCTTCCGGGAACTGTGGGACGACATCGCCTACGGGGCGCTCGGCGCGCTCGTCCTGGTCGACGCCCGCCGCATCGACGCCTCCTTCGACGTGCTCGGCCTGGTGGAGGAGTCGGGACTGCCGTACGCGGTGGCCTTCAACACCTTCCCGGACGCGCCCCGGCACCACACGCCCGGGCAGTTGCGCGCCGCCCTGGACCTGGAGCCCACGACCCCCATGGTGACCTGCGACGCGCGGGAGGCCGACTCCTCGATCGACGCCCTGCTCGCGCTGGTGCAGCACTTGATCGACCACCACCCCCCGGAGCCCCGGTGACCCACCCGTCCCCCGCCGAGCACGCCTTCTCCCTGGCGGCACCCGTCCGCCTCTGGGAGGACGGCTTCGCCCGCGACCCCTACTCCTCCTACGCCGCCCTGCGCGCCCAGGGCCCGGTCGGCTGGGCGGAACTCGCGCCCGGTGTACCGGCGTACGTCGTCACGGACCGGCGGGCGGCACTGGACCTGCTGCACGACACGGAGACGTTCTCGCGCGACCCGCGGCCGTGGGAGGCGACCGTCCCCGACGACTCGCCGGTGCTCGGCATGATGCGCTGGCGGCCCAACACCCTGTTCGCCGACGGCGCCGCCCACCAGCGCTACCGGACCTCGCTGATCGACGCCTTCGACCTGGTGGAGCCGCACGATCTGCGGGCCCGGGTGCACCGGGCGGTGCACACGCTGGTGAGCCGGTTCGGGCCGCGCGGCGAGGCCGACCTGGTCGGCGAGTTCACGCGGCCGCTGATGGCGCAGGTCTTCAACAGCCTGTTCGGGCTGCCGGACAGCGCCGGTGACCGGCTCGACGCCGCCCTCGGGAAACTCATCGAGGGCGGCGCATGGGCGGCCGAGGGCGAGGCCGGATTCGCCGGGTACGTGCTGGAGCTGATCGCGGCCAAGACCGAGCGGCGCGGCGACGACCTGCCGAGCTGGCTGCTGGACCATCCGGCCGGGCTGACCCCCGAGGAGGTCACCTGGCAGGTGTTCCTCACGCTCGGCGCGGGCCACGAGCCGACGGCGAACCTGGTCGCCAACGCGCTGTCGCGGATCCTCGGCAACCCGGCGTTCTCCTCGACGCTCACCAGCGGCGCCCGCCCCGTGCGGGACGCGGTGCTCCAGGTCCTGCACCACGAGACGCCGCTCGCCAACTACGGCATCCACTACGCCCGTACGCCGGTCGCCTTCCACGGCGCGTGGATCCGGGCGGCGGTGCCGGTGGTGGTCTCCTACGGGGCACTCGCGCACGCCGCCGAGCAGGAGGGCGGCGCGGACCGGCACCCGTCCGACGCGTCACACCTGTCCTGGTCCGCGGGCCCGCACGCCTGCCCGGTCAAGCAGCACACCCTGCTCATCGCCACCGAGGCGATCGAGCGGCTCACGCAGTGGCTGCCCGACCTCGAACCGGTGCTGCCCCGCGAGCGCCTGACCTGGCGGCCGGGCCCGTTCCACCGCTCGCTGACGGCGCTTCCCGTCCGGTTCAGCCCCCGCTCCCCCGACCAGCCAGGAGGACGACCGTGACCGACCGCATCGCTCTCGACCCCTTGGGCGCCGACATCGCCGCCGAGAGTGCCCGGCTGCGCGCCCTCGGCCCGATCGTGCCCGTGGAACTGCCGGGCGGCATCCCCGCCTGGGCGCCCACGCGGTACGACACGCTGAAGGAGCTCATCCTCGACCCGCGGGTCAGCAAGGACCCGCGACTGCACTGGCGGCTGTGGCCCGAGCTCGGCGAGCACCCCTCCTGGGCCTGGATCCTGGGCTGGGTGGGCGTGGTCAACATGCTCTCCACGTACGGCGCCGACCACGCCCGGCTGCGCAGGCTCGTGGCACCGAGCTTCACGCACCGGCGCACCGAGGCGATGCGGCCCCGGGTGGAGGCCGTCACGGCGGAGCTGCTGGACGCGCTCGACGGGTCCGGCGGCGAGGTCGTGGACGTCAAGGAGAGGTTCGCCCACCCGCTGCCGATGCGGATCATCTGCGAACTGTTCGGCGTGCCGGACGGGCTGCGGGAGGACACCGTCCGGCTCGTGGCGGCCATCATGGACACCTCCGACCCGACCCCGGAGCACGCGGCGTCCGTGCAGCGGCAGATCGGCACGGTGCTGCCGGCGCTGATCGCGCACCGGGCCGCACACCCCGGCGACGACCTGACGACCGAGCTGATCCGGGTCCGGGACGAGGACGGCGACCGGCTCAGCGAGGAGGAACTGCTCTACACGCTGCTGCTGGTGATCGGGGCCGGTTTCGAGACCACCGTGAACCTGATCGGCAACGCGATCGTCGCCCTGCTGCGCCGCCCGGAGCAACTGGCGGCCGTGCGGTCCGGGGAGAGCGGCTGGGACGCCGTCGTCGACGAGACGCTGCGCGCCCACCCGTCGATCGCCTCGCTGCCGCTGCGCTTCGCGGTCGGCGACCTCACCGTGGGCGACGTGCGGATCCCGGCCGGCGACGCCATCATCACCACCTACGCCGCCGCGGGGCTCGATCCCGAGCACTACGGGCCGGACGCCGACGTCTTCGACGTCACGCGCGCGGCCGACGACCACCTGTCCTTCGGGATCGGCGTCCACCGCTGCATCGGGGCGCCGCTGGCCCGTCTGGAGGCCCTCACCGCGCTGCCCGCGCTGTTCGCCCGGTTCCCGGACCTGACCCTGGCCGCCGGCGGCACCGGGCTGCGCCAGGTTCCGTCGTTCATCGCCTTCGGCTGGCAGGAGATCCCGGTCCGGCTGCGCGGCTGAGGCGGCCGGAGGCACGGGCAGCGCGCGGGAGCGCGACCGGTCCCCCGTTCCGGTCGGGCCCCCGCGATGCGTCGAACCTACGTGCAGGGCCGAGACCTTGTGAACCGCGTCGATGCCCGCTGCGCGCTCACGAGGGCTCACCCGTGCACAGCTGAGTCCGGATGGCCCTGTTTCGTCCCGCCGGAACCGGGCCGGCCGGTTGCCCGGAGGCAAGGTCCTTCAGGAGCGGGGGTCCACGAGCGGCAGGTCGAGATCGCCCACGGCGAGGTGCGCCAGCACGACTTCGTACAGGTCGCTGCCGCCGGTCAGCAGCCGGCGCTCCAGGAGCGGTTCGGCGGTGCGGACGTGTTCGCGGACCGTCTGGGCGTGCACTCCCAGCGCCTGCGCGGCCCGCTCGGCGTTGCCGCCGGCGGCGATCCAGGCCCGCAGTGTGCGGCGCGGGTTCCTGGCGTCCGCGTCCAGGCGGTCGAGCAGCGCCTCGGCCCAGGTGCGCAGGGCGGGCCCCGACAGCAGGTCGGCGAGGTCCGGGCCGGGGCCGCGGGTGTCGCTCGGGGCCGGGGCGTCGGCGAGCCCGATCTGCGTGTTGAGCGCCAGCTGGACCACGGCCCGGACGGTGAGGTCGGTGAAGTCGGTGCCGAGCAGGGCCTCGACGCGTTCCATGCGGGCGCGGACGGTGTTGCGGCTGACGCCGAGGACCTTGGCGGCGGCGACGGCGGTGAACTCCAGACCGAGGCGGCTGGTGGCCAGGAGCTCGGCGCGGGTGTGGTGCGGCAGGGTGTCCAGCGGGCGCAGCAGCCGGGCGGTCCAGGCGCGCAGCGCCCCCGGGTGCATCAGGCGTTCGGGGTGGGTGCGCTCGGCGTACACGGCCGTCTTGTCGGGCCGGTGGTGCGCGACGGCGAGGGCGCTGACGGCCTGCCCGTAGGCGGTGGCGGTGCGGGCGAGGCTCTGCCGGACGCTGCCGCCGAGGTAGGTGTCCCGGTGCCGTCCGACGAGGGACTTCAGCGCGTCGGCGGTGGCCTCGCGCGGGCTGACGACGATCACGTGGCCGTCCATGGCGGGGCAGCGCACCACCAGAGCGTTCTCCCTGGTGTGGTCGAGGCAGTCCTCGATGACGCGGTCACGGGCGGCGGGATCGGACTCGACGACGTACACGCAGGCGGTGTCGGCGTCGAGGAGGCCCGGCCACAGTCCGGCGGCGACGCGGCGGGCGGCGACGGTGTCCTCGACCATCAGCAACTGCAGGATGGCCAGGCGCAGGTCGGAGGTGGCGCGCCGGAGCCGGTGCCCGGCGACGGTGGACTCACGGGCCGTCAGCAGCAGCTCGATCACCTGGGCGGTGTGCGTGACGACCTCGGAGGCCCGCCGGTCGAAGGGGGCCGGCCGGGACACGGCCAGGACACAGGGGTGGGAGGGGTGCTCCACCCGGACCAGACGCAGGTGGCGCTCCCGGCTCTGCCAGGCGGCGGAGGCGATCCGGCCCGCGGTGATGTCGGCGGCGAGGTCCTCGTCCAGGGTGAGCCGGGTTCCGGCGACGAGGTTCCCGGCCGCGTCCTGCAGGGCCGCCGACCCGTCCACGGCACCGGCGAGCCACGCCACGACCCGGTTGACGTCGCGCCCGGCCGGCCGCAGGTGTTCGAGCAGTTCCCGCGCCCACGCCCCACTCGCCTCGACGCCCGTCCGCCGCTGTCCGTTCCCGTCCTCCCGGCCAGCCACCTCGGCTTTCCCCTCCTTCCTCGCACCGCCCCCCGGCGCACCGGTCGGGGACGTTACCCGAGCCGCCCCGGGGCGTCCGCCCGCGGGCCCGCTCCCCCACCGTGCGCCGACAGCGCGCCCGGGCGGCATAAGCTCGGCGGATGGCGAAGTACTACGACGTGCACCCCGACAACCCCCAGCCGCGCACCATCGGCCAGATCGCCGACAGCATCCGCGCGGACGCCCTTGTCGCCTACCCCACGGACTCCTGTTACGCACTGGGCTGCCGCCTGGGCAGCCGGAACGGCATCGACCGGATCCGCGCGATCCGCAAGCTGGACGACCGGCACCACTTCACCCTCGTGTGCCAGGACTTCGCGCAGCTCGGCCAGTTCGTGCGCATCGACAACGACGTGTTCCGCGCGATCAAGGCCTCGACGCCCGGCAGCTACACGTTCATCCTGCCGGCGACCCGGGAGGTACCGCGCGTGCTGCAGCACCCCAGGAAGAAGACGGTCGGGGTGCGGATCCCCGACCACGTCGTCACCCAGGCCCTCCTCGCCGAGCTGGGCGAGCCGCTGCTGTCCAGCACCCTGCTGCTGCCCGGTGAGGACGAGCCGATGACGCAGGGCTGGGAGATCAAGGACGAACTCGACCACCTGCTGGACGCGGTGGTCGACTCCGGCGAGTGCGGCACCGAGCCGACGACGGTCATCGACTTCTCCGGCGGGGAGGCCGAGATCGTGCGGCGCGGCGCGGGCGACACGTCACGGTTCGAGTAAAGGGCGCCCCAAGGGCTGTTCACGGGCGGGCCGCGGGACCGGGGGCGGGCGCCGCGCCCCCGGGCCCGCCGTGCCACGATGCCCGTGATCCGTTCGGTCACGCGGACGGGTTCCCGGCCCCGACCCCGCAGAGAGGCAGCCCCGCCATGACCGCCGTACAGGGAACCTCCGTCGACGTCCCCACCGGGGACGGCACCGCCGACGCCTATCTGGCCCACCCGGCCGACGGGGCCGCCCATCCGGCGGTCCTGGTCTTCATGGACGCCTTGGGTCTGCGTCCGGGACTGCGGTCCATGGCGGACCGGCTGGCGGCGGAGGGCTACACGGTGCTGGTGCCCAACCTGTTCCACCGGGCCGGGCGCGCCCCGCTGTTCGACCTGCCCGCGTTCATCGACCCGGGGGCGCGTCCGGAGGTATTCGAGCGGATCATGCCGGTGATGCGGGCCCTGACCGACGACCTGGCGATGCGGGACGCCGGTGCGTACCTGCGCTGGCTCGCCGGGTCCCCGGTGGCGGCCGACGGTCCGGTGGCGCTGACCGGCTACTGCATGGGTGCCCGCCTGTCGCTGCTCACCGCGGGCACCCATGCCGAGCGGGTGGCGGCGGCGGCCGGTTTCCACGGCGGGCGGCTGGCGACGGACGCGCCCGACAGTCCGCACCTGGTGGCTCCCCGGGTCACCGCCGAGCTGTACTTCGGGCACGCCGACCGGGACCCGTCGCTGCCGCCGGAACAGATCGAGCGCCTGGAAGAGGCCCTGACGGCGGCGGGCGTCCGGCACCGCTGCGAGGTGTACGCCGGTGCGCCGCACGGCTTCACGCAGGCCGACACGGCGGCGTACCACGAGGAGGGCGACCGGCGGCACTGGGCGGCACTGCTGGACCTGCTGCGGCGCACCTTCTGACCCCTTTCGCCACCTGTGCGCGCCCGAGTTGGCGGCCTACCCGTAGTAAGGGCTTGCTCCGCGGGGTCCCTGCGCGTAGACCTTGCGAACAAGCAGCCCTGACTCGGGGGGAGTTGGCTCATGGACGGCACGGTCGAGGGGTTCCGCTACGGCGCGGTGACTCCGGTCGCGGCCTATCTGATGGCCTGTCTGGGCGGGGCGCTGGGCCTGCGGTGCATCGTGCGCTCGCTGCTCGGCGCGCGGTCGTGGAAGCCGGGCTGGCTGGCCCTGGGAGCGGCCTCCATCGGGTGCGGCATCTGGACGATGCACTTCATCGCCATGACCGGTTTCCACGTGGAGGAGACCCGGGTCCGGTACGACGCCGCCACGACCGTGCTCAGTCTTCTCGTGGCCGTCGTCGTGGTGGGCGCCGGTGTGTTCACCGTCGGCTACCGCGGCCCGGGCACCCGCACCCTGGCGGTCGCGGGGACGGTGACGGGCCTGGGGATCGCCGGCATGCACTATCTGGGCATGGCGGCGATGCGGCTGAACGGCGACATCCGCTACGACCCGGTGGGCGTCGCGCTGTCGGTGCTGATCGCCGTCGCCGCCGCGACCGCGGCGCTGTGGTCGGCCGTCACCGTCCGGGGCATGGGGACGAGCCTCGGGGCGAGCCTGGTGATGGGGGTCGCGGTGTCCGGGATGCACTACACGGGCATGGCGGCCGTCCGCGTCCACGTGCACGACACCACGGGCGGGACGTGGGCGGGCGACTCGCCGATGTCGTTACTGCTGCCGATGCTGCTGGGGCCGGTCGTCTTTTTGCTGCTGGCCGGTGTCGTGGTGATGTCCGACCCGCTGCTGGTCGTGGGCGAGCGGCCGTCCCCCGCCGGACCGGCCCCCGCGGCCGCCGGCTCCGCGACGCGGCCGCGCCCTTCGTGGCGCCGGACGGCCGCACCGCCCCGCGGGCGGTGAGCACCCGCCCACCGGCGGCGCCCGGAGCGGTTGTTACCGTGCACCGGTGCCCGACTCCTCACGCGACACCCCCGAAGGCGCCGGCTGGGGACCGGCCGAACGCGGCGCGTACCAGCGGCTGTTGCCGCCGCGGACCGAGAAGATCTCCTGGCTGGACCCCCGGATGCTGTGGGCGGCCCGCAACGGTGTGCTGGCCTCCTGGTTCGGGGATCCCACCGGCCGGACCCGCGGGCGCTGGGTGGCACAGCGGGAGGCCGCCGGGGCCCCGGCCGACAAGGTGATCCGCCGCGACGACCCGGACCGGTTCTCGTTCCTCGTCATCGGCGACACCGGGGAGGGCGACGACCCCCAGTACGCCGTCGTGCCGGGCCTGCTGAAGGCCGGTCAGGACACCCGCTTCGCCGTCCTCGCCAGTGACGTGATCTACCCGGTGGGCAGTGCGGACGACTACGGCCCCAAGTTCTTCCGTCCGTACCGCGACTACCCGGCGCCGGTCTACGCGATCCCCGGCAACCACGACTGGTACGAGGACCTCGGCGGCTTCATGCGCGTCTTCTGCGGCGACGCCCCGCCCCTGCCGCCCGGCCCCCGGCCGCGCCCGCTGACCCGGGCCTGGCTGCGGTCCCTGCTGTGGCACCGGCCGCGCCCGGACGACGGACGGCACCTGGCCGCGGCCCGGGCGCTGCGGTCCGGCCCCGCCCAGCAGGCCGTCCAGCCGGGCCCGTACTGGGCGATCGACGCCGGGCCGGTGCGGATCATCGGCATCGACACCGGCCTGCTCGGCACCCTCGACGCCGAGCAGGGTGCCTGGCTGCGCGAGGTCTCCGCCGGGCCCCGCCCGAAGATCCTGGTCACCGGCTCACCCCTGTACGTGGACGGCCGGCACGAGCCGTGCGCCATCGAGGGCGGCGGCTTCGTCGACGACATCGTCCGCGACCCGGACCACCACTACGTGGCGGCGATCGGCGGCGACATCCACAACTACCAGCGCTACCCCGTCAGGCTGGACGACGGGCGCACGCTCCAGTACGTGGTAGCGGGCGGCGGCGGGGCGTTCATGCACGCCACCCACACCATCCCGCGCGTCGCCGTCGCCGGCGTCACCGAGGACGACTTCCGCTGCTACCCGCTGCGCGGCGACTCCCTCGCCTTCTACAGCCGGCTCTACGGCCGCCGGCTGCGGCTGCGCCGCTTCTTCACACTGACCGAGGCGGAGGCGACGGCCGTGATCGCCGAGCGCCTCGGCATCACACCCGCGCGCGCCCCGGGCGTCGCGGTCCGCGTCACCCGGCGGGCCCGGCTGGTCGCGGGGCTGCTGGGCACCGGCCGCCGCCCCGACGAGGCCAAGCGGTTCCGGCTGCCCGTGCGGAAGATCCACACGTCGCTGTTCTCGCCGGGCTCGGCCACGTACAGCCCGCCGTTCTTCAAGTGCTTCCTGCGGCTGGACGTCTCACCGGAGTCGGTCCGGCTGCGCTGTTACGCGGCCACCGGCAACCGCGCCCAGGAGGTCGACCCGCCGGTCGAGGACGAGGTGACGATCCCGCTGCCCTGACACCACCGGACGGGCCCACGCGCTGCCGCACCCGAGCCGCTCGCCCCGCTCGATGAGATCCGTGCTGTCCCGCGGCCACGCAGCGCACCCACCGTATCGAGCTGGGCACGGCGTCATCCCGCTCGGCCGGGAGAACCCACCGCGTCCGGCGGGGACCGGGCCACCGTCGGCCTGTTGCTCCGGAGGCCGTCCGGCCCCGGGGCCAGTGGGGGCTCGCCGCCCCGCTTCGACCAGGTCAGGGGCGCCCTCCTCCCGGACACGGCCGACGCCCCGGGCTGCCCTGCTCACCAGCAGCGTCGTGAAGGCGAGGGGCCGAGGGCCCCTCGCCTCCACGGAGATCCAGCCGGCCCGGATCCGGGCCTTCCCGGCCGCCCACCCGGACGGCGAGGCCGCCCGGGTCCCGCAGGGCCAGGTCGTGATCCCGGCGGAGTCCGCCTCGCCCTGGCAGCGCGCCCGGTACGAGAGGTACGCCGCCCGGCGCACCCCGCGCACGGGGCGGCCGCAGGGCCCGGCCCGGCTGCTGTCCGCGCCGGACCCGGTGCGCACTGGAGACGAAATCGCCGAGCGCCCGCACGCGCACGCCGCGTTCCGGGGAGGTGGACGAGGTGGCGTGCGCGCTCCCGTTCGCCTTCGCGCACGACGCCTGCGTGCGGATCCGCACCGGCCTGGCGACGAAGCCCGGCCCGGCACCGGGCCGGCGGCCCGCCGCCCGGCGCGTCACCACCGCCCGGGTTCGCTCCCGGTGATCGCCTCCGACGGCGTGCCGTCCACCCCGGCCGGTACGTCCCCGGCGAGCATCACCCGGTGCATGATCCGCGGATGGCCGAGGTGGGCGGTGTCACCGGGGGCGAGGTGCATCGTGGCGCGGTTGTCCCAGAACGCCACGCTGCCCGGCTCCCAGCGGAACCGCACGGTGTACTCGGGCCGCACCGCCTGCTCCAGCAGCATCTCCAGGATCGCCGCGCTCTCGGGGCGGGAGAGGCCGGCGATCTGCTCGACGTAGTAGCCGTTGACGTACAGGATCCGCTCCCCCGTCTCGGGGTGGACGCGCACCAGGGGGTGCAGCGAGGCGACCTGGCGGTCCAGCAGGTGGCGGACGTAGGCGTCGTCGCCGGGCCGGGGCTGGTAGCCGACGCCGAGCCGGTGCTCGGCCCGCAGCCCGTCGACGAACCGCCGCAGGGGCGCGGAGAGCCCGGCGTAGGCCGCCGCCAGGTTCGCCCAGGTGGTGTCGCCGCCGTAGGGCGGGACGGTCTCGGCGCGCAGGATCGTCGCGGCGGGCGGGTCGACGCGGGCGCCGTGGTCGCAGTGCCAGCCGCGCAGCAGGGTGTGGCGCCGCCGCCGCAGCCACTCGTCGTGCTCCATGCCGAACCGTCCGCCCAGTTCCAGCCGGTCGGCCGTCGTCTCGATCTCCGGGAAGTCCGGCGGCGAGGCCCTGCCGCGCCGCGGCAGCACCACCGGCTGCCCGAACCGCCGCGCGAACGCCACGTGCCCGGCGTGGTCCAGCCGCTGGCCCCGGAAGAACACGACCTTCCAGCGCAGCACCGCCGCCCGGATCGCGGCGACCACGGCGTCGTCGAGCTCGCCGGCCAGGTCGACCCCGTGGATCTCGGCCCCGATGTACCCGGCGACCGGCTTCACCTCCACCCCGGCCTCCCGCGCCGCCTCGTCCGTCGTCCGGCTCTCCGTCGTCATGCGCACTCCGCTGCTCGTGGGCGTGGTCCCTCCCGGAGATCGTGACAGCGATCCCCGCGGGTGGCGACCGCCTCACACGGTGAACTCCCGGATCACTACGTCCCGGAAGACCGCCCTGCCCTCCGTCGTGAACAGCGCGAGCCCGGTGTCGACCAGGTACGGGAACACCGCCGACGAGTGCGTGAACCGGCCGTCGTCCACGAACATCTCCACCGAGGTGCGGTCCACCAGGATCCGCAACCGCACCGCGCGCCGGGCCGGGTCGAAGGGGCTTTGGCTCTCCTGCCGGCGGCCGGTCATGTCGGGGGACACCGAGGGGCCGCGGTTGAGGAACGCGTAGTCGCGGTGCACACCGGCGTCGACGTGCCGCACGCCGTCCGGGGAACGCCTCAGCTGCAGCCCCGCACCCGCGAGCCGGTCCCAGGTGATCTCGCAGGTCACCTCGTAGGCGGTGCCGCGGTAGCCGAGGATCCGGGTGCCCTCCACCTCCAGGTCGCCGAGCCGCACCGTGCGCGTGACGTACCGGTCGAGCGCGGCGACCGGCCGGGACGCAAGGTAGTACGTGCCGTCGCTCCCCCGCTTCAGCGCCAGTTCCCGGACGATCGAGTCCGTGCCGTTGAAGCCGTCGCTGTCGATCGTGGGGGTGATGTGGGCGTAGTCCCAGTTGTTGAGCCAGCCGATCGCGTACCGGGTGCTCTCGTCGGCCGTGCCGTCGGCGGCGTGCTTGTCGAAGGTGACGGCGCCGTACCAGTCCCAGCCGTGGTCGAGCCACTGGGGACCGGCCGCGTCGGCGGTGAAGGTGCTGCCGTCGAAGGAGCCCGTCCAGTAGGCGTACGTGTTCGGCAGCCCGGCGCCCTTGCCGTTGGCGCTGACCCCCAGCACCCACTTCCGCGTCCCGTCCGCGGCGCGGATCCGGAACAGGTCGGGGCACTCCAGCACCCCGATGCCCTGCCGCACGAAACCGCTCACGTACGTCCACGACCGCAGATCGGCCGAGTGGTAGAAGCCCACCTTGTCGTTCTCCGCGAGGGTCATCACCCACCGGCCGCGCTCCTCGTCGCGGATCACCTTCGGGTCGCGGAAGTCGCGCACGCCGGGGTTGGGCAGCACCGGGTCGGTGCCGTGCGGGCGGAAGGTGCGGCCGCCGTCGGTGGAGTAGTACAGGTACTGCGCCTGGTCGGCCGGGCCGTCGTGCGGGGACATCGTGGCCAGGACGACCACCGCGCCCGCGCCGAAGCCCGCCGTGTCACCGCTGTCGACCACCGCCGAGCCCGACCAGACGTCGCCGTTGGGGGTCGTGTCCTTGGGTACGGCGATCCCCCGGTCGGTGAAGGAGACCAGGTCGCGGCTGGTGGCCAGCCGCCAGGCGGTGCCGACCTCACCGGAGAGGTAGTCGGCGTTGTGGAGGTAGTAGTAGTGGTACGCGCCGTCGATCCAGAGCGGGCGCTGCGGGTCGTTCTTCCACTGGTCGGGGACGGTGAAGTGGTACGCGGCGCGGTAGCGCGCGCCCTCCGTCCGGGGCTTGGCCGCGGCCGGGCCCGCCGTGGGCAGCAGGGCCCCGGCGGCCCCCACGGCCGACCCGGCGAACAGCGCTCTCCTGGTGATCCCGCCCATCACACAACCTCGTCCCTCTCGTCGGAAACGGTGGCTCATGGGTTCAGGACTCTCGGACCTAACTCGTTAAAGGTCAAGCGGTCGCACGCCTTGACAGGTCTGCCCCGCGCTCACATCATCTGGGGCATCAACCCATGGCTAACACGAGTTAGGCCCCTGACACGATGACCGACTCGCACCTCACCCGCCGCGCCCTGCTGCGGTACGGCGCCTACGGCGCGGGGGCCGCCGCCCTGGCCGGCACCGCCGCGAGCTGGGACCGGCTCACCGGAGCCGACATCCCCGGCCGGGACGACGGCTCCCTCGTCGTCGCCACGCTGGGCCCCGCCTACGGGCCGGAGGCCATCCGCACGCTCCAGGAGGGCTTCGCCGAACTGCACCCCGGCATCAGGCTGCGGATCAACGCGGTCCAGGCCGTCGACTGGTCGGACTTCTTCGCGAAGATCCTCACCCAGGTCGCGGCGGGCACCGCCCCCGACCTCGTCTACGTCGCCACCGAGGGCGTGCAGCTGTTCGCGCGGCGCCTGGGTGTGGCGCTGGACAAGTGGGTGAAGCGGGACGCGGCCGAGCTGAAGGAGTACTTCGCGGACGTCCACCCCTCGCTGGTGGAGTCGATGATGTACGAGGGCAGCCTGTACCAGCTGCCGGTCGAGTTCAACGCGGCCGACATGTACGTCAACCGGCAGGTGCTGCGGCGCGCGGGCGCGCAGTTCCCGCCGGCCGACTGGACCCGCGACGACTTCACGTCGCTGCTGCGGGACATGAAGAGGGCGAGCGGCTCGCGCTTCACGCCGTACTTCTGGACCAACCGGCTCTGGGGCGGCGTGGTGCCCTGGCTGTTCGCCAACGACACCAACCTGCTCGCCGAGTCCAAGGCGCCCGGCGGGCAGTGGCTGTGGGACGGCTTCTACCCGGCCGGGCAGCGCGCGGGCCGCGGCGGCGGTTTCCGCTGGACGACGCCGCAGGCCACGCACGACCGGGTGGAGGAGGTCTACGACTACCTCGCCTCCCTCATCCAGGACGGCCTGTGCACCCGGCCCGAGGGCGGCAACGGCCAGAACCTCATCGGCGTGTTCTCCACCGGCCGGGTCGGCGTCACCCCGGCGGGCGGCTTCTGGGCGGGCGGACTGCACCTGGCGGGCATGGACCGCGACGGGTTCGACGTGCAGTACTTCCCGCGCTGGCGCACCCAGCGCATGCAGTACGGCGCGGCGGGCTACGCGCTGCTGCGCACCTCGACGATGCAGGACGAGGCGTGGGAGTTCATCAAGTACGCCGCCCGCAGGGACACCCTGGAGCGGCTGTTCGCCACGAACCAGACCACCCCGGCCCGCCGCTCGCTGCTGACCGCCGAGCGCTACGAGAAGACCGGCCCGGCGCACTGGCCGGTCTTCTACGACACCCTCGACCGGTTCCCCGACACGGGACCGATCCCGGCGCCGCCGCAGGTCGCCGAGGTCGAGCAGGTGCTGCTGAAGCACACGGGCACGGCCCTGGCCTCGCCGCGCTCGGTGCGCCCCGCGCTGCGCCGGATGCAGGGCGATTTGGAGAAGGCCATGGAGCGTGACGTATGACGAACACCCAGACCCCGCCCGCCCGGACCGCCGCGCCCCCGCCCCCGTCCCCGTCCCCGGCGCCGGGACGTCCCCCGGCCCGCGAGCGCGGCACCCGGCTGCTCGCGACGCTGTTCCTGGCCCCGACGATCGTCGGCATCGTCGTCTTCACGGTCGTGCCGATCGCCGGCTCGGTGGTGCTGAGCCTCTTCCACTGGAACGTGATCGACTCCCCGTCGTACGCGGGACTCGCCAACTACGGCGAGGTGTTCGGCGACGAGACCGTGCTGGTGTCCTTCCGCAACACGCTGGTGTTCATGGTGTTCGCCGTGGCGCTGCAACTGATCGTCGCGCTCGCCCTGGCACTCGCCGTGAACGGGCGCATGCCGGTGTGGCTGCGCTCGGTGTTCCGCTCGGCGTTCTTCTTCCCGCTGGTGCTGTCCGCGGCGTCGATCTCGGTGGTGATGAAGTACCTGTTCAACCAGGACTTCGGGGTGGTCAACTGGCTGCTCGGCTTCGTGGGGATCGCCCCGGTGCCCTGGCTGACGTCGGAGAACGCCGCCATGGCGACGGTCGTCCTGGTCTACGTCTGGCAGCAGTTCGGCTTCTCGTTCCTGCTGTTCGTGGGCGGGCTGAACAACATCCCGAAGGAGATCCACGAGGCGGCCGCGCTGGACGGCGCGACGGGCCTGCGCAAGCACCTGACCGTCACCCTGCCACTGCTGTCGCCGACCCTGCTGGTCGCCTCCGTCGTCGGCATCATCAACGCCCTGCAGGTCTTCGAGCAGCCCTACGTCCTCACCAACGGCGGCCCGGGCGACGCCACCCGCACGGTCGTGATGGTGATCTACGAGACCGCTTTCGAGCAGCTCCGCTTCGGCGAGGCATCAGCGGTGGGCGTGCTGCTGTTCGTCCTGGTCATGGCGGTCACCGCCCTCCAGTTCCGGCTCAGCCGGCGTTTCGTCCACTACCAGTGAGCCGGGTGAGTCCTGCGATGAGTCAAGCAACCCTGTCCTCCGGCCGCCTGCGGCACGGGCTGGCGCCCTGGGCGCGGATCGCCGGGCTGGCCGTGTGCGCGCTGCTCACCCTCGGTCCGGTGGTGTGGACGGTGTCCACCTCGCTGCGCACCCCGGCCGAGGCGTTCGACCTGCCGCCGCGGCTGATCCCCGCGAACCCCTCCACCGAGGCGTACCGCGGGGTGTTCGACCAGATCGACGTCTGGCTGCTGGCGCTGAACTCCACGCTGGTCACCGGGCTGATCGCGGCCGGCCAGATGGTGACGGCGGGCCTGGCCGGATACGCCTTCGCCCGGCTGGAGTTCCGCTTCAAGAAGGCGCTGTTCGGCCTGGTCCTGGCGACGATGATGGTGCCGCTGCAGGTCACCATCGTGCCGGTGTTCCTGGTGCTGAAGTCGATGGGTCTGACCGACACCCTGCTCGGGCTGATCGTCCCGGCGTTCCCGACCGCCTTCGGCACGTTCCTGATGCGGCAGTACTTCCTGGGCATGCCCAAGGATCTGGGCGAGGCGGCGATGCTGGACGGGGCCGGGCCCTGGCGGACCTTCCGGTCCGTGTACGCCCCGCTGGCCGCGCCCGGCCTCGCGATCGTCGGCGTCCTGGCCTTCAACTACCACTGGAACGAGTTCTTCCGGCCGCTGATCCTGGAGACGTCGGGCCAGAACTACACGTTGCCGCTGGGCCTGGTCTCCCTCCAGGGCAACCTCGGCACCGGCTCCGTCTCCGTCGTCCTCGCCGGTGTCGTCCTGTCCATGATCCCCGCCGTCGCCGTGTTCGTCGTCGGCCAGCGCCCTCTGCGTGAGGGCATCACCTCCGCTGGAGTCAACCGTTGAGCCTCGCCGCTCCCCCGCAGGACCCGTACGCCCCGCGCTTCCGGGTCCGCCCGCCCGCCCACTGGATGAACGACCCCAACGGGCCGTTCCGCTGGCGCGGCCGCTACCACCTCTTCTACCAGCACAACCCGGACGCCCCGGTGCACGCCAACGTCCACTGGGGCCACGCCTCCAGCCCCGACCTCGCCCACTGGCGGCACCACCCGGTCGCGCTGACGCCCACCCCGGGCGGCCCGGACGAGGCGGGCTGCTGGTCGGGTTGCGTGGTCGACGACGGGGGCGTCCCGACGGCCGTGTACACCGGCGTCGACCGGCACCACACGGGGCTCGGCACCGTCTGCCTGGCCCGGGCGGCGGACCCGGACGACCCCCTGCTGACCGAGTGGGTCCCGCTGCCCGCACCCGTGGTGGCGGGTCCGCCGGAGGGCCTGGACGTGGTGATGTTCCGCGACCCGTTCGTCTTCCGGCACGCGGGGCGGCGCTGGGCACTGGTCGGCGCGGGGCACGCCGACGGCACCCCGTCGGTGCTGCTGTACGACTGCGACGACCTGACCGACTGGCGGTTCGCCGGGGTGCTCCTGGACGGCCACGACCCGGCCGCCCGGGCGGCGTTCGGGGACCGGGCGACCGGCTGGGAGTGCCCGCAGCTGTACGCGGCGGGCGACGGCGCCTGGGTGCTGGTGGTGTCGCTGTGGGACGGCCGGCCGTGGACGACCGGCTACCTGACGGGTCGTCTGGACGCCGCCCGCTTCTCCGCCCGGGCGGGCGGACGGCTCGACCACGGGCGCGACTTCTACGCCCCGGCCGTGCTGCAGGAGCCGGACCGCGCCCTGATGTGGGGCTGGTCCTGGGAGGCCCGCGAGCAGGGCGACACCGACTGGGCCGGTGTCCTCACCGCTCCCCGTGTCGTCGGCGTCCACCCCGACGGTGCGCTGCGGGTGGCCCCGGCCCCGGAACTCGACCGGCTGCGCGCGGCCGAGCCGTTCGTCACCGCCCCGGGCCGGGCGGCCCTGCCCGCGGCGTACGACCTGACGGTGACGGCGCGCGGCGACACCACCGTGAGCCTGCTGCGCTCGGCCTCGGGCGCCGGGCTGACGGTCCGGCTGGATCCGGGCGCGGGGACGGTGACGCTGGACCGGGACGACTGGCCCCGCACGGGTGCCTCCGGTGCGCCCGTGACGGTCCGGGTGCCCCCGGCCGGGGAACTCACGGTACGCGTGCTGGTCGACGGCTCCCTGTACGAGGTGTTCGTCGGCGACCGGGCCACGCTCACCGAGCGCGTCTACGAACGCCCGGACGACGTGAGGGAGTTGGACGTCCCGTCGTCCGACGCCGCCGTCAGCGGGTGGGCGCTGGTCCCACCGACGCGCGGCTGATCACCGGGCAGGCCAGGCGCCGCACGGTCGCGGGCGGGGTCCGGCCGGTGGCGATGGAGTCCAGCAGGAGCCGCGCGGCGGCCTCTCCCATCGCCCGGTGGGGCAGGGCGACGGTGGTCAGGGGCGGTGCGAGGTGGGCGGCCATGTGCTCCTGGTCGTCGTAGCCCACCACCGACAGCTCACCGGGCACGGAGATCCCGAGCCGGGTCGCGGCGTGCAGGACGCCCGCCGCGACCCGGTCGTTGTACGCGAAGATCCCCGTGGGCCGCCGCTCGGCCGGGGGCCCGTCGAGCAGCCGCGTGGCACCCTCGTAGCCGCCGGAGATCTCCCCGCCCGTGCGGACCACCCAGTCCCTCGGCACGGTGATGCCCTCGGCGCGCAGCGCGTCGCGGAAGCCGCGCAGCCGCTCCACGGAGGCGATGTCGTCCTGCCCGCCGACGAGCGCGACCCGCCGGTGCCCCTGTTCGAGCAGCAGCCGGGCCGCCGTCCGGCCGCCGGCCCGCTCGGCGGGGACGACGGCGGGCAGCGAGCCGTCCTCGGGCAGGCAGTTGGCCAGCACGGAGTGCGTGCGGTGCAGGCCCTCGGGGACGCGGACGCGGCGCAGGGACATGGCCGCGTAGATGATGCCGTCGACCCGCCGGTCGAGGAGCTCGGCGACGGCGGCGTCCTCCTTGGCCGCGTCGCCGCCGGAGTCGACGGTCAGGACCAGGTGCTCGCCGGCCCAGGCGGTGTCCATGGCACCGCGCAGCAGCCGCCCGGCGAAGGGCGAGGAGGCGATCTCGTCGGTGACCAGGCCGATCACGGCCGTACGGCGGCTGCGCAGGCCGCGCGCGACGGGGTCGGGCCGGTAGCCGAGCTGGGCGGCGGCCTGCCGGATGCGCTCCTGGGTGGCGGGCGAGAGGTTGCCGTCGGCCCGGCCGTTGAACACGAACGACACCGCGGTGTGCGACACACCGGCGAGCCGGGCGACGTCCCGTGAGGTGGGTCGTCCCGGTCCCGTCGCCGTCTTCTCCTCGGCACCGCCCATGCCGTCCGCCGCCCTCGTCCCCCAGCCGTCCGGTTGATCATTGCTCACCCTATCCGTGACGCTGGGGGGACGACACAGTCAACGGGAAGGTCCGACGGTGATCAGCATCCCGACGCACACGCTCGACGACGGTACGGCGCTCCCCGCCCTGGGCCTGGGCACCTGGCCGCTGGGCGACGACGAGGCGCAGGCCGCGGTGGTCTCGGCCCTGGAGGCGGGGTACCGCCTGATCGACTCGGCGGCGAACTACCGCAACGAGACGGGGGTCGGCCGGGCCGTCGCCGCCGGCGTGGTGCCGCGCGAGGAGATCGTCGTGACGACGAAGCTCCCGGGCCGCCACCACGGCTACGCGGAGACCCTCGCCTCCTTCGAGGAGTCCCGGGCCCGTCTCGGCCTGGAGTACGTCGACCTGTACCTCATCCACTGGCCGCTGCCCCGCGTGGACCGGTACGTCGACTCCTGGAGGGCCATGATCAAGCTGCGCGAGGACGGGCTCGTGCGGTCGATCGGCGTCTCGAACTTCACGGCGGCGCACATCGAGCGGCTGGAGAGGGAGACCGGGGTGCTGCCTTCCGTCAACCAGATCGAGCTGCACCCGTTCCTGCCGCAGGAGGAACTGCGGGCCTTCCACGCGGACAAGGGCATCGTCACCGAGAGCTGGAGCCCGCTGGGCCGGGGCACGCCCCTGCTCCAGGACCCGGCCGTGGCGCGGATCGCCGAGGCGCACGGGGTGAGCGCCGGACAGGTCGTGCTGCGCTGGCACGTCCAGCTCGGCGCGGTGCCCGTCCCGAAGTCGGCGAGCCCCGAGCGGCAGCGCGCCAACCTGGACGTGTTCGGTTTCGAGCTGAGCGAGGACGAGATGGCCGCCGTGGCGGGCCGGGAGCGGCGGCGGGTCGGCGGTGACCCGGAGGTGCACGAGGAGTTCTGAGCGGGTACCGGGGCGCGCGGGGCGGGAAGGAGCCGCAGGTGGCCGGGCTCCGAGGGCCCCTCGGCAGGCCCGAAGGACGAACGGCCGGCCGTGCCCAGGTCGCCGCGGAGCTCAGCAGAGGAGGCGAGCGGCCGTTCCCACCGGATGGTCGTGCCGACGTGGTCTGCCGGGCGCCCCAGCGCTGGGTCCGGCGGCAGGTCCACGTCGGCGAGGGTGCGCACGGCCGTGACCGGCCGGCCCGTGGTCGCCGTGGAGGGGATGCCGGGGCCGACGACGTTCCCGACGACCGGCGCCACCCGGCTGCCGGACAGCGGGGTCACGTCGGACCAGTCCCCGCCGCTGCCGCTGCCGAGCCCGAGGGCAGGCCTTGCCGCCGGTATCAACCGCCCGGCGGCGGGCGCGGGCCCCTCAGCGCCGCGGGGCCCGGAGGGCGGCGAGCGCCCGGTCGGCGTGCGCGTTCATGCGCACCTCGCTGCGGACGACCTCCAGCACGGTGAAGTCCTGCGCTATGACGAACGTGGTGCGCTTGGTGGGGGCCAGGGAGAAGCCGCGCCGCACGCCGAACCGCTCGCGGACCGTACCGTCGGCGTCGGAGAGCAGCGGCATGCCCAAACCGTGCCGCCCGGCGAACTCCCGCTGCCGCTCGACGGCGTCGCCGCTGATGCCGACGGGCCGCGCGCCGAGGGCGGCGAACTCGGCGGCGAGGTCGCGGAAGTGGCAGGCCTGGGCGGTGCAGCCGGGGCTGAGGGCGGCCGGGTAGAAGAAGAGCACGGCCGGCCCCTCGGCGAGCAGTGCGGACAGGCTGCGCTCGGTGCCGCTCTCGTCGGGCAGGGTGAAGTCCCCGGCCTTGTCGCCGGTCTCCAGGCGCGCGCTCACGGCCGGCCCTGCGCGTTGCGGGCGACGCCGCGCGCCCAGAGCACGAGGGGCACCTGGAGGGGCAGCCGGCCGAAGGCCGCGGCCTTCTGCGGGGTGGGGCGGTGGCGCCAGTCGGCGGCCATCTTCACGTTGGCGGGGAACACCCCGACGAAGAACGCGGCCGTGGCCAGCGCGGCCGCCTTGCGGGTGCGGGGCACGGCGAGGCCGGCGGCCAGGGCGAGCTCGGCGGCGCCGCTGGCGTACGTCCAGGTCCTGGGCCTGCCCGGCAGCCCGCCCGGGATGGTCGCGTCGAACGGGCGCGGTGCGGCGAAGTGGGCGACACCCGCGGTGGCCAGCAGGCCGGCGAGCAGCAGGGGCGAGCGTTCGGACCGGGGCACGGTTCCTCCTCTGGGGGCCTGCCGCGCGATATTACCGGGGGGTAGACGGGTCAGTTCCCGCGGCCCCGCGCGCGCCGGTGATGGGTCCCGGGCGTGTAGCCGAACGAGCGGCGGAAGACGTCGATGAACGCGCTGGCGGAGGACCAGCCGCAGCGGTGGGCGACGCTGGTGACGGGCAGGCCGTCGGCCAGCATCCGCAGGGCGTGGTAGAGCCGCGACTGGGTGCGCCACTGCGGGAAGGTCATGCCGAACTCGGCCCGGAAGAGCCGGCTGAGGGTCCGTTCCCCCACGCCGGTCGCGGCGCCCAGCGCGGCGAGGGTGCGCGCCTCGGCCGGGTCGGCGTGCACGAGCGCGCAGACGGCGGCCAGCCGGGGGTCGGCGGGTGTGGGCAGGATCAGCGGCTGCTGGGGCGAGAGGCGCAACTGGTCGCGCAGCACGCCCCGCAGGCGACGCCGTTCGGGGCTGTCGTCGCCGGGGGCGCGGGTGTAGGCGAGGATCAGCTCGCGCAGCAGGGGGCTGACGGCGAGGACGGCCGGGTGGGCCAGGCCGAGGGGGTTGTCGCCGGCCGGCAGGCCGACCAGGTGCAGGTCGAGGCGGCCGTGGGCGCGGTGGGCGTGCACGGTGCCGGCCGGGATCCAGAGGGCGCGGGTGCCGGGAGCGAACCAGGTGCCGGAGTCGGTGGTGACCTCGACGACGCCGGAGCCGGCGTAGACGATCTGGTGGTCGTCGTGCCGGTGCGCGTCGATGCGGCCGCCGGCGGTGAGCCGCTGGGCCCGGGTCGGCGCCGTCGGGGCGTGGCGGATGTCCGGCACAGTCCGGCAGTTTATCGGAAGCGGGCCAGGCGGTGCGCGGACGACGATCGCCGGGTGACCACTTCACGAGAGAAACGGGGTTCGAGCGGGCGCCCGAACCGACCGGGCCGGCCCGTCGCCTGGATGTCCCTGGGACACGCCTGCGTGGACGTCTACCAGGGGAGCGTGGCCGCCCTGGTGCCGTACTTCGTCGCCGAGCGTGCCTACTCCTATGCCGCCGCGTCGGGTGTCGTCCTGGCGGCGTCCCTGCTGTCGTCGCTCGTGCAGCCGCTGTTCGGGGTGCTCACCGACCGGTGGGCGATGCCGTGGCTGCTGCCGCTGAGCGCGCTGACGGCCGGGGCGGGTGTCGCGCTGAGCGGGGTGACCGGCTCCTACGCGCTGGCGGTGGTCGCGGTGTCGGGCGTCGGGGTGGCGGCCTACCACCCGGAGGCCGCCCGGGTGGCGCGGGTGGTGGCGGGCGGCCGCCATACGGGGATGAGCTGGTTCTCCTTCGGCGGGAACGCCGGTTTCGCCCTGGCGCCCCCGCTGGTCCTCGCCGTCATGGCGGTGGGCGGACTGCGCGCCTCTCCCCTGCTGGCCGTCCCGGCCGTGCTCGGCGCCGCGCTGTGCGCGGTGGCGGTGCGCTCGGCCGGCTCCGGCTCCGGGGGCGCGGACGCGCCGGCCGGTTCGGGCCGGGACGACTGGGCGTCCTTCCTGCGGCTGTCGGGTGCCGTGGTCTGCCGGTCGGTGGTGTTCGTCGGCCTCGGCGCGTTCGTCTCGCTGTACGTGGGTGAGCGCACCGGCGGCGGGGAGGCGGCCGGTACGGCGGCGCTGTTCGTCCTCTACACCGGGGGTGCGGTGGGGACGCTCGCCGGGGGGCGGCTGGCCGAGCGGTACGGGCGGATGGCCGTGGTGCGCCGGTCGTACGCGCTGACGGTCCCGGCCGTGGCGGGGCTGGTTCTGGTGCCCGGGCCGCCGGTGTACCTGTTCGCGGCACTGGTGTCGGCAAGCCTGTACGTGCCGTTCTCGCTGCATATCACCCTGGGGCAGGACTTCCTGCCCCGGCGGAGGGGCACCGCGGGCGGGGTCACGCTGGGCCTGGCGGTGAGCGTGGGGGGCCTCGCGGCTCCCGCGATCGGGGCGCTGGCCGACGCGACGTCCCTGCGCACGGCGCTGCTGCCGTTGATCGTGCTGCCCGCCCTGGGACGGCTGCTGCTGTGCGGGGTGCGTGATCCCGCGCCCCCGGGAACCGTGACGGCCGAGCGGGCGGGCCCGCGCGACCCGGCGGCACGGTGACGGGTGCGCTCGGACACGGCGCCTTCGGTCCGAACGCGGTCGGGAGCAGCGGTGGTGCGGGCGTGCGCCCGGCTCACGTCGTCGAGGGGGACGGGTCGCGGCGGTCAGCGCCGTTCAGGGGAAAGACGCGGCCTGCGGGCGTGACCCCGCCCGGGTCCGTCGACAACTCAACCCGTGGACCTGCCTCTGATCCCGCCCATGCTCGCCACGTCCGGCTCCCTGCCGCCCGCCGCACAGGACACCCGCTGGGCCTACGAGACCAAGCAGGACGGCCAGCGCGTGGTGGTCTACCTTCCCGGCGACGGCAGCGTGCTGCTGCGGGCGCGCTCCGGTGACGAGATCACCGGCGCCTATCCCGAACTGCGGCCGCTGGGCACCGCCCTCGGGACCACGCCCGCCGTGCTGGACGGGGAGGTCCTGGCCCTGGACGCACAGGGGCGCGCGTCCTTCCAGCTGCTGCAGTCCCGCATGGGCCTCGCCCACGCCCCCGCCCGGGCCGCGCGGCGGGCCGCGGAGGTCCCGGTCCACCTCGTGCTGTTCGACGTCATGCACCTGGCGGGCCGGTCGCTGCTCCGGCTGCCCTACGCGCGACGCCGCTCGGCGCTGGAGGACCTCGGTCTGGGCGGGCCCTCCTGGTCGACCCCGGCCGCGATCGTCGGCCACGGCGCCGAGGCGCTGCGCGCCACCCGCGAGCACGGCCTGGAGGGCCTGGTCTGCAAGCGGCTGGACTCGCCGTACGAACCGGGGGTGCGCTCCCGGGCCTGGATCAAGATCCGCAACATGCGCACCGAGGACGTCCTGGTCGGCGGCTGGCAGCCCGGCAAGGGGCGGCTCACCGGGCTGCCGGGCGCCGTCCTGGTCGGGCAGCGCGCCGCGGGACGGCTGCGGTACGTCGGCAGCGTGGGCACCGGCTGGAGCGAGGCCGAGCGCGCGGAACTGGCCGCGTTGCTGGCGGCCGCCGCGACGGACGTCTGCCCCTTCGACCCGGCCCCGCGCGCTCCGGGCGCGCACTGGGTCGTCCCCCGGCTGGTCGGCGAGGTCCGCTACAGCACCCGCACCCGGGAGGGGCTGCTGCGCCAGCCGTCCTGGCTGCGGCTGCGGCCGGACCTCGCCCCCGGGGAGGCGGCCGCCGACATCCCGGACGACCTGGTCTGAACCGCCGTCCGGACCACCGGCTGTTGGGCTGCGATTCACCGTGGGGACCACCCGCCCCTCTTGGCATGGACGCGTTCAGCCTGGAAGCTGAACCTCCCTTTCCCCCACAGCCGTTCGGCTGCGCCCAAGAGGAGGACGCAGTGTCGTCACGCCCGTTCACATCGCGCAGGAGATGGCTCACCGGGGCAGCCGGTGCCGCCGCCCTGGTCCTCGCCTTCCCCGCCACCGCCTTCGCCGCCCCGCCGCCGGCCCTGCCCGCCAACGCCGAGTCCCTGGAGCGGACGTACCAGCCGGCCTACGACTACGACACCGACGGCTGCTACTCCACGCCCGCGATCGGCCCGGACGGGGCCGTCAACGGCGGGCTCAACCCGACCGGCGCGCTGAACGGCAACTGCCGCGACGCCTCCGACCTGGACAACACCAACGGCTACTCGCGCTACAAGTGCAACAACGGCTGGTGCGCCATCCTGTACGCCCTGTACTTCGAGAAGGACCAGGCCCTGGCGGGCAGCAGCATCGGCGGCCACCGGCACGACTTCGAGCACGTGGCCGTGTGGGTGCAGGACAACCAGGTCAAGTACGTCTCGACCTCCAACCACGGCTCGTTCACCGTGCGCGCGGCGTCCGCGGTCCGCTTCGACGGCACGCACCCGAAGATCGTCTACCACAAGGACGGCATCAGCACGCACTGCTTCCGCCTGGCCAACGCCAACGACGAGCCGCCGGAGAACCACAAGGGCACCTGGCAGTACCCGCCGCTGGTGGGCTGGAACGGCTACCCGGCCGGGGTGCGCGACAAGCTCACCTCACACAACTTCGGCAGCGCCAACTTCGGCCTGAAGGACGCCAGTTTCGCGGGCCACCTGGCCTCGGCCAAGCCGTCGGGCATCGCGTTCGACCCGTACGCCTGAGCCCACCCGCCCGGCCGGGGGCCCAGGTCCCCGGCGGGGTCGCGGTTCCGCCCTGACCGAGCTGGTCCGGGCCGCGACCCACCGGTACGCCACCCACGGCCACGGCGAGGAGACCATGCTGGTGCACGCGGCGACGGCACCCCACGCCGTGCTGCGCACCCCGCCGTCGCTGCCCCGTGCGCTGTGGGCGCCGAGTCCGCACGCCGCGTGGACCGCCTCCGCGGCGGTCACCGCCATGTACGCCCCGGCCGAACCCGCCGCAACCGTCCCCGCGCCCGGCCGCACGGCGCCGGAGGTGCTGGAACAGGCCCTCGCCCACGGCGACGAGCACGTCATCAAGCACCGCCCTCGACGTGGGCGACGAGCGGGCCCTGGCCGCGGCGCTGCGCGCGATCGAGCTGAGCGAGCCCCTCACCCCGAACTGACGTGCGCCGCAGGGCCGTCGGGGGGAGGTACGGCACGGACGCACCCGTGGAAGGGTCTATCGTGGCGGCATGTCCGTCCCCGAACTGATCCGCATCGTCTCCCGCGACTCGCCCATGGCCCTCGCCCAGGTGGAGCGCGTCCGGACCGAACTGGCCGCCGCCCACCCCGGAGTGCGCACCGAGGTCGTCCCGGTGAAGACCACCGGCGACAAGTGGATGGGAGATCTCTCCCAGGTCGAGGGCAAGGGCGCGTTCACCAAGGAGGTCGACGCGGCGCTGCTGGCCGGCGAGGCCGACCTCGCCGTGCACTGCGTGAAGGACGTGCCCGCCGACCGGCCCCTCCCGGCGGGCACGGTGTTCGCCGCGTTCCTCAAGCGGGACGACATCCGCGACGCCCTCGTCCACCCGGGCGGACTCACCCTGGACGAGCTGCCGGCCGGTACCCGGATCGGCACCTCCTCGGTGCGCCGGGTCGCGCAACTGGCCGCCACGCACCCGCACCTGGAGTGCGTGCCGTTCCGGGGCAACGCCAACCGGCGGCTGGCGAAACTGGAGGCGAACGAGGCCGACGCGCTGCTGCTCGCCGTCTCGGGGCTGGAGCGCATCGGGCGGGCGGACGTGATCAGCGAGATCCTCTCGACCGAGACGATGATGCCGCCCATCGGCGCGGGCGTTCTGGCGCTCCAGTGCCGCGAGGACGACGCCGACCTGATCGACGCGGTCAGCGGTCTCGGCGACCCGGACACCCACCGCGAGACCACCGCCGAGCGCATGTTCCTGCACGTGCTGCAGGGCCACTGCAACAGCCCGATCGCCGGTTTCGCGCGGGTGGACCGCAGCGGTGAACTGTCCCTGCGGGCCTGCGTGTTCACTCCGGACGGCAAGACGCGGCTGAACGCCCACGAGTGGGCGGGACGGCTGGATCCGGCCACGCTCGGCACCTCGGTCGCCGTGGCCCTGCTGCGCCAGGGCGCCCGCGAGATCATCGACGGCATCCCGCACTGACGCGCGGCCCCGGCCGCCGCTGACGCCGGATCAGGCGGTGCCTTCCTCCGCCTGGTCCCGCAGGAACACGCTCACCTGGTGCGCCAGGCTCTCGCGCACCGCGCCCTGCTGGGCCTCCGCGGTCCCCCCGTGCGCGCCGATGGAGCCCGACCACAGCCGGCGGTCGGTCCACTCCTCGTCGACCCTCAGCTGGACCTGGACGTCCACCAGCCCCAGGGACGCCTCCGGACCGGCCGCGTACAGCACGGCGGTGACCCGGCGCAGCGGGTAGACGTCGAAGCCCTCGATGAACTGGGAGTTGCGCCAGTCGAGGAAGGCACTCTCGCCGTCAGGGCCGACGCGGACGTCGATCTGACCGTCCTCCAGGTGGATGCCGAGGTGCCGGCTGCCGCGGTTCTCGACCGTGACGCGCAGGCAGAAGTACGTCAGCCCCTCGGCGGCGTCGTCGCGGCCGCGCGGCGGCTCGGCCGCTTCCAGACGGTGGACGCGGACGCGCAGACCGGCGTGCTCGTCGTACTCCTGCCAGTCCCCGACCACGTTCGGCTCGTACACACTGCACCTCTCGACCTCTGGAAGCTGCTTCCTATCTGTGGTCTCAGCGCACTGTCAAATGAGCAGAATGCGCTGTGGCCAGGCAGTTCATCCCTTTTGATCGACGATCAAGCCGTGCCCAGCGGTTATCCGGGAGCGAGCCGGGAAAGCGCTTGCCCGGGCGTGCCGCACATCACTTCCAGGAGTGAAGATCACTGGGCCGGCCGGCCCAGGGCACCGGCGGCGACGACCGGGGCTCCGAGCCGGAGAATCTCCAGCCGACCGCGGTGGCGCCAGGGAACCCCGTATGCCGTATTGTCGGAATTGCTGCTTGTGTCACTGCCCGGGCAAGGCAGTGAAGTGCTTCGGACAGGAGGCACGTCCGTGGGAGCCGGCCCGCCGGGCCCCGGGTGCCCCGTGAGGTCCGCGTCCGCGCCTCCCATGGTGACCGTCCCTTCCGCACCTGCTCAGGGAGGTGCGCACCATGCGTATCGCCGGCAGCACCCGAACGCACCCCCACGACGACGCCCCCGACACCGCCGAGGCGTTCGCACGCCTCGTACGGCTGCCCGACGGGCCCGAGCGCAAGGCACTGCGCGACGAGCTCGTCGAGGCCTGGCTGCCGATGGCCGAGCGGATCGCCATCCGCTTCCGCGGGCGCGGCGAGGCCCTGGAGGACCTCTACCAGGTGGCGGCCCTCGGCCTCGTCAAGGCCGTCGACCACTACGACCCGGCGCGCGGCAACGCCTTCGAGGCCTACGCCGTACCGACGGTCACCGGCGAGATCAAACGCCACTTCCGCGACCACATGTGGACGCTGCACGTCCCGCGCCGGGTGCAGGACCTGCGCAACCGGGTGCGGCACGCCGTCAAGGAGCTGTCCCAGACCACCTCCGGACGCTCCCCCACGACCGCCGAGATCGCCGAGTACGCCCAGCTCACCGAGGGCGAGGTACGCACCGGTATGGAGGCGCTGGAGTGCTTCTCCGCGCTGTCGCTGGAGGCGGAGATGCCCGGCACCGACGGCTACGCCCTCGGCGACGCGATCGGCGGGCCCGACCCGGCCTTCGACACCGTCGTCAACCGCGTGGCCGTCAAGCCCTGCCTGCAGGCGCTGCCGGAGCGCGAGCGGGTCATCCTCTACCTGCGGTTCTTCAAGGGCATGACCCAGAGCCGCATCGCCGAGCAGCTCGGGATCTCGCAGATGCACGTCTCCCGGCTGCTCAGCAGCTGCTTCGCCCATCTGCGCGAGGAGCTGCTCGCCGAGAACCGCTGAGCGGGGAGCCGGGTAGACCACCGCCGGGGATCACGCCTCCGGCGGTGCTCCCGGTGCCTGCGCCGGCGCTCCCGGTGCCTGCGGCGCGCCGGGGATCTGCGTCGGGCCGACGCGGTCCAGTGCGTCCTCCAGCGCGGCCCGGATCTCCTCCGGCATCAGGCCGGTACGGCCCCAGACGAGGATCAGCTCCGCGACGTTGCGCAGCTTGATGTTGGTGTGCTGGGAGACCTCCTTCAGCACGTCCCACCCCTGGTCGGGTGAGACCCTGCCGAGCGCCACGACCATCCCGATCGCCTGGTCCACGACGGCGTGGGAAACCACCGCCTCCTTCAGCTGCTGGACTTCCTCCTGCAGTGCGAGGATCCGCTCCGAGCCCCCGTCCGTGGGCATGGTCACCTCCGGGTTCCGGTGCGCCGCTGCCTCGATGGCCTCACAGAGTGCTTGAGTGCCTTGACGCAGTGTCCGACCCCTCCATGGTCGTCACTCGGCCCGCCCGGTGCCACCGGGGCGGAGCAGCCGGTTCCGGACACCGTTTCGGCACTGTCGCCGGGGTACTCGGCAGGCGCCCGCAACGGGTCCGGTTGGACACTGGTGTCATTCCCCGGTGGCTGCCAGGCCGACGAGATCAGGACGCGACTGCCATGAACCACGACATGCCCACCTCCTCCGGCACCAAGGACGTGCTCTCCTCGCACTCCGTGTTCGGGGCACCCTGCTGGGTGAGTCTGACCAGCCGCGACGTCAAGGCGACCGAGGAGTTCTACGGGGCCGTGCTGGGCTGGCAGTGGCGGCCGGCCAAGCTCGGCGACCGGTTCCGGATCGCGCTGGTGGACGGTTCGCCGGTGGCCGGGATCGCCGGGGTGGCGACGATGTGGCAGATGGCGGTGGCGTGGACGCCCTACTTCGCCGTGCGCAGCGCGGACGAGGCGGTGGCGCGGGTGCAGGAGCGCATGGGCACGACGGCGGTCGGCCCGATCTCGCTGCCCCCCGGGCGGGCGGCCCTGCTCGCCGACCGGGACGGGGCGACCTTCGGGATCTGGGAGGGCGACCTCTTCACCGACTGGGAGACCTGGCGCAACGCGCAGCCGGCCTTCATCACGCTGCACACCCGGGACGCCTTCGACGCGGCCATCTTCTACGGCGAGGTCCTCGACTGGGCCTCGGGGCAACCCGGCTGCTGCGAGGTCCACTACGAGGGCGGCGAGGTCGTGCTGCGCAGCCGCGGCGACGTGGTGGCGCGGATCGAGTCGGGCGCGCTGGAGGCGGCCCCCGATCCCACGATCCGGCCGCACTGGCAGGTCCACTTCTTCGTCGAGGACGTGGCGGCCTGCGCCCGGGCGGCGGAACTGCACGGGGGCAGCGTGCTGTCCAAGGGCGGCGACGAGGCGGTGCTGCGTGACCACGACGGCGCCCAGTTCACGGTGACGGCCCGCCGCGACCGCTGAGCCCGGGGCGCCCGCCGGCACGGGCACCGGGCCGGACACCGGCACAGACACCGGCACAAAAGCAGCGGCACAGGAGCAGCGGCCCCGCGGACCGAGTGGTCCGCGGGGCCGCTGTCTGTCGGGGCCGCTTTCCGCGCGTCAGCGTGGCGTGCCACCGGCGGCCCGCGACGGCCGGGACAGCAGCACCAGGCTGCGGGGCCCCACGGTCAGGCCCGTGCCCGCCTTGTGCTCCGACTCGTCGGGGGTGCCCTCCGGGTCGGCGGTGTCGATCAGGGCCGTCCAGCGTTCGCCGTAGGCGGCGTCCGGGAGGCGGAAGTCGACCGGCTCCCAGTGGCTGTTGAGCAGCAGCAGGAACGAGTCGTCGACCACCGGGCGCCCGCGCGGGTCGGGCTCGGCGATGGCGTCGCCGTTGAGGAAGACGCCGACGCAGTGCGCGTCACCGCGCTGCCAGTCCTCGTCGGTCATCTCGGACGCGTCGGGCGCCAGCCACACCAGGTCGGGCAGCGGCTGGTCGGCGCGGGTCAGGGTCTCGCCGAGGAAGAAGCGGCGCCGGCGCAGCACGGGGTGGTCGGTGCGCAGCCGGATGACGTGCCGGGTGAACTCCAGCAGGGCGCGCTGCTCCTCGGTGAGCCGCCAGTCGATCCAGGAGATCTCGTTGTCCTGGCAGTAGGCGTTGTTGTTGCCGCGCTGCGTGCGCCCGAGTTCGTCGCCGTGGCAGAGCATCGGGATGCCCTGGGACAGCAGCAGGGTGGCGAGGAAGTTGCGCTGCTGGCGGCCGCGCAGTTCGAGCACGGCCGGGTCCCGGGTCGGGCCCTCCGCGCCGCAGTTCCAGGACCGGTTGGTGCTCTCGCCGTCCTGGTTGTCCTCACCGTTGTCCTCGTTGTGCTTGTCGTTGTAGGAGACGAGGTCGCGCAGCGTGAAGCCGTCGTGCGCGGTGACGAAGTTGACGCTGGCGCGCGGGCGGCGCCTGCTGTGCTGGTACAGGTCGGAGGAACCGGTCAGCCGGGAGGCGAACTCGCCGAGCGTGTGGTCCTCGCCGCGCCAGAAGTCCCGCACCGCGTCGCGGTACAGGCCGTTCCACTCCGACCACAGCGGCGGGAAGTTGCCCACCTGGTAACCGCCCTCCCCGACGTCCCACGGCTCGGCGATCAGCTTGACGCGGCTGATCACCGGGTCCTGCTGGATCAGGTCGAAGAACGCCGACAGCCGGTCCACCTCGTGGAACTGCCGGGCCAGGGTGGCCGCCAGGTCGAAGCGGAAGCCGTCGACGTGCATCTCGGTGACCCAGTACCGCAGCGAGTCCATGATCAGCTGCAGGACGTAGGGGTGGCGCATCAGCAGGCTGTTGCCGGTGCCGGTGGTGTCGTAGTAGTGCTCCCAGTCGCCGTCGACCAGGCGGTAGTACGAGGAGTTGTCGATGCCCCTGAAGGACAGGGTGGGGCCCAGCTCGTTGCCCTCGGCGGTGTGGTTGTAGACCACGTCGAGGATCACTTCGAGCCCGGCCGCGTGCAGCGTCTTCACCATCTGCTTGAACTCGGTGACCTGCTGGCCCCGGGTGCCGTGGGCGGCGTAGCCGTTGTGCGGCGCGAAGAAACCGATGGTGTTGTAGCCCCAGTAGTTCGACAGCCCCCGGTCGTGCAGCACGCCGTCGTGGACGAACTGGTGGACCGGCATGAGCTCCACCGCCGTGATGCCGAGCGAGGTGAGGTGCTCGACCACGGCCGGGTGGGCCAGCCCGGCGTAGGTGCCGCGCAGTTCCGGTGGCACCTCGGGGTGGGTACGGGTCAGACCCTTGACGTGTGCCTCGTAGATCACCGTGTCCGCGTACGCCCGGGAGGGCCGGGTGTCGTCACCCCAGTCGAAGGCGGGGTCGGTGACCACGCCCAGCATGGTGTGCCCGGCGCTGTCGGCCGGGTCGGGACCGTCCGGGTTGCGCTCGTAGAGCGAGGGGTCGTTGTCGATCTGCCCGTCCACCGCCCGGGCGTACGGGTCCAGCAGCAGCTTGGCCGGGTTGCAGCGGTGGCCCGCGGCCGGGGCCCACGGCCCGTGCACCCGGTAGCCGTAGCGCTGGCCGGGGCCGACCCCGGGGAGGTAGCCGTGCCAGACGAAGCCGTCGACCTCGTTCAGCGGCACGGCGGTGTGGGTGCCGTCGTCGTCGGCCAGGATCAGCTCGACCCGTTCGGCGACCTCGCTGAAAAGCGCGAAGTTGGTGCCCTCCCCGTCGTAGGACGCACCCAGTGGGTAGGGGCGCCCGCTCCACGCGGACACCCCTTTCCGTGTCTGGCGCCGGGTCACCGGGCGTCCTCCAGGACCTCGTCCGGGAGGACGGCCGGGGCGGCCAGTTGCGTGACGCGCACTTCTCGGGGCACTTCGAGGCCTTCGCTCTCCTGCGGGGCGGGCGCGGTCGGCACCAGCGGGACGCGCTCGCCGGCGCGGGCGCGCTGCGAGAACCAGATGACCTTGCTGCCGGTCTCGGTGGCGCAGCAGCCCCAGCCGTCGCTCACGGCGGCCAGGTGCTCCAGGCAGCCGCGCAGTTCCTGGTCCGGGCGCAGCGCCCGGTCGTTGTCCCCGATGGCGGTGATCAGGTGCTGCCCGTTCCACCACATCTCGATCGACGTCTTCTTGTCCGTGGCGTGTTCGTCGATGGCCTTGAGCAGCATCTCGGCACCGCCACAGACGGGCTGGACCAGGTTGTCCAGATCCCAGAACCTCAGGTGAGCGGCCAGAATGCGGCTGACCTGTCCCACCCGGTCCGGGCTGACTTCCACGTCGAGGTGGTAGTAGCAGGGCACTGCGGTCTTCATCGGTCGGCTCCTCACCGCGAAGCTCAGCTCCTCCTCGTTCCCGCGGTATGCGGGACGAGCCCCGAACACGGAACGTGAGCACGTATCGCTTCTGAGTCACCATCAGCGTGACGGTGCTAGCCCGTTCGTGCAACACGAGCGCACCTTTGAGGCGGCCGAGCCCACAAGTGAGCGGCCCCCGGTGGCCCGAACGGCGCAGCCGCACCCTCATTGGTTGAAGCTCCAACAAGACGCTGCGTCGTCACACGTGCACCATGTGTGAAGAACTCGATCGCCGTTACGGGTCCGTGCCGCTGCGCGCACGGCACGCCGTCCGACCGTCGGGAGACCGTGCCCCTCGAGCCCGAAAGGTGATCGGCGCCATGCTGCTACCCGCCAAAGCCGAAGTCGCCCGGCAGTTGCGGCGTTACCGGGCCTGGGAACGCGTGATGCTCGCGGCGCCGAACGACCGCACCGTGCGGGCCACGTTCGAGGACTCCGGCTACACCCTCTGCGTGCTGATGGGCAAGCGCTGTGCGCGGGAGGCGGCGGACGCCGCCGAGCGGTACCTGCGGACGAACCAGGTCGCCCGTCTGGAGGAACCGGGCGAGCGGCCCTGTCCGGCCGCCGCGGTCGGGCGCGGCGCACCGGCCCCCGGCCGCCACGCGCCGGCGGCCGGAAGAAGATCCCCGGCGGGAAGGTGACGGCATTCCCGTACGGCTGTCCCCCGACCGGGCCCCGGCCCGGCTGTCGAGCACGGTGGAGGTGAGGACCATGAGCAAGACCCGGCCCATCGGCCGTATCCCGGTACGGGACGTCCGGCCTGCGGTGGAGAACGGCAACCGGCCGGCCAAGGCGGTCGTGGGAGAGGCGTTCGAGGTCACCGCCACCGTGTTCCGGGAAGGGCACGACGCGGTCGCCGCGAACGTCGTGCTGAAGGACCCGGAGGGCCGCCCCGGCCCGTGGACGCCGATGCGGGAGCTCGCCCCCGGCAGCGACCGCTGGGGCGCCGAGGTCACGGCGGGCGCCGAGGGCCGCTGGACGTACCGGGTGGAGGCCTGGAGCGACCCGGTGGCCACCTGGCGCCACCTGGCGGGCATAAAGGTCCCGGCGGGCATCGACCCGGGACTGGTGCTGGAGGAAGGCGCCGATCTCCACGAACGGGCGGCGGCCGGCGTGCCGAAGGAGGCCGGCCGCGCCGTGCTGCTCGAGGCGGCGCGGACCCTGCGCGACGACACGCTGCCCCCGGTGGCGCGGCTGGCGGCGGCGCTGACGCCGGAGGTGGACGCGGTGCTGTCCCGGCATCCGCTGCGGGACCTGGTCACGAGCAGCGAGCCGCTGCCGCTGCTGGTCGAGCGCGAGCGGGCCCTGTACGGGTCCTGGTACGAGTTCTTCCCGCGTTCGGAGGGCACCCCCGAGCAGCCCCACGGCACCTTCCGCACCGCCGCGCGGCGTCTTCCGGCGATCGCGGCGATGGGCTTCGACGTGGTGTACCTGCCGCCGATCCACCCGATCGGCACGACCTTCCGCAAGGGGAAGAACAACACCCTCTCCCCCGGTCCAAACGACGTGGGGGTGCCCTGGGCGATCGGCTCGCCCGAGGGCGGGCACGACGCCGTCCACCCCGGTCTCGGCACCCTGGAGGACTTCACCTGGTTCGTGGACCAGGCCCGCGAGCTGGGCCTGGAGATCGCCCTGGACTTCGCGCTGCAGTGCTCCCCGGACCACCCCTGGGTGCACAAGCACCCCGAGTGGTTCCACCACCGGCCCGACGGCACCATCGCCTACGCGGAGAACCCGCCGAAGAAGTACCAGGACATCTACCCCATCGCCTTCGACGCGGACATGGACGGCCTGGTCGCCGAGACCTGCCGGGTGCTGCGGCACTGGATGGGCTGCGGGGTGCGCATCTTCCGGGTGGACAACCCCCACACCAAGCCGGTCGTCTTCTGGGAGCGGGTCATCGCGGACATCAACCGCACCGCCCCCGATGTGATCTTCCTGGCCGAGGCGTTCACCCGCCCGGCGATGATGCACACCCTGGCCCAGATCGGCTTCCAGCAGTCCTACACCTACTTCACCTGGCGCAACACCAAGGAAGAGCTCACCGAGTACCTGACGGAGCTGTCGGGCGAGGCCGCCTCCTACATGCGGCCCAACTTCTTCGTCAACACCCCCGACATCCTGCACGCCTACCTCCAGCACGGCGGCCGGCCCGCCTTCGAGGTCCGCGCCGTCCTGGCCGCCACGCTCTCCCCGACCTGGGGCGTCTACTCCGGCTACGAACTGTGCGAGAACACCCCGCTGCGCGACGGCAGCGAGGAGTACCTCGACTCGGAGAAGTACCAGCTCAGGCCCCGCGACTGGGAGAACGCCGAACGCGAGGGCCGCACCATCACCCCGCTGCTGACCCGGCTCAACACCATCCGCCGCGCCCACCCCGCGCTGCACCGGCTCAGGAACCTGCGCTTCCACCACACCGACAACGACGCGCTCATCGCGTACAGCAAGCGCTCCGGATCCGACGTCGTCCTCGTGGTCGCCAACCTCGACCCGCACCACGCCCAGGAGGCCACGGTCTCGCTCGACCTGCCGCACCTCGGCCTGGACTGGCACGCGCCGGTGCCGGTGCGCGACGAACTCACCGGCGAGACCTACCACTGGGGCCGGAACAACTACGTGCGCCTGGAGCCAGGGCGGGCTCCGGCGCACGTGTTCCACGTCCAGTCGCCGCCCGCCGCGCAAGGGATCGGAGGGGCAGGAACGTCATGACCGTGAACGAGCCCGTGCCGGACACCTTCGAGGACACGCCCGCCAGGGACCGCGACCCGGAGTGGTTCAAGCGCGCCGTCTTCTACGAGGTGCTCGTCCGTTCCTTCCAGGACAGCAACGGCGACGGCGTCGGTGACCTGAAGGGCCTGACCGCCAAGCTCGACTACCTGCAGTGGCTGGGCGTGGACTGCCTGTGGCTGCCGCCCTTCTTCAAGTCGCCCCTGCGCGACGGCGGCTACGACGTCTCCGACTACACGGCCGTGCTGCCGGAGTTCGGCGACCTCGCCGACTTCGTGGAGTTCGTCGACGCCGCCCACCAGCGCGGCATGCGCGTGATCATCGACTTCGTCATGAACCACACCAGCGACCAGCACCCCTGGTTCCAGGAGTCGCGCAAGGACCCCGACGGGCCCTACGGCGACTACTACGTGTGGGCCGACGACGACAAGGGCTACCCGGACGCGCGGATCATCTTCGTCGACACCGAGACGTCGAACTGGACCTTCGACCCGGTGCGCGGCCAGTACTTCTTCCACCGCTTCTTCTCGCACCAGCCCGACCTCAACTACGAGAACCCGCGCGTGCAGGAGGAGATCCTGGCCGCGCTGAAGTTCTGGCTGGACCTCGGCATCGACGGGTTCCGGCTGGACGCGGTGCCGTACCTCTACGCGGCCGAGGGCACCAACTGCGAGAACCTGCCCGCCACGCACGCCTTCCTCAAGCGGGTCCGCCGCGAGATCGACGCGCAGTACCCGGACACCGTGCTGCTCGCCGAGGCCAACCAGTGGCCCGAGGACGTCGTCGACTACTTCGGCGACTACCCGAGCGGCGGCGACGAGTGCCACATGGCGTTCCACTTCCCGGTCATGCCGCGCATCTTCATGGCCGTCCGCCGTGAGTCCCGCTACCCGGTCTCCGAGATCCTGGCCAAGACCCCGGCCATCCCCTCGGGCTGCCAGTGGGGCATGTTCCTGCGCAACCACGACGAGCTGACCCTGGAGATGGTCACCGACGAGGAGCGCGACTACATGTGGGCCGAGTACGCCAAGGACCCCCGCATGCGCGCCAACATCGGCATCCGCAGGCGTCTCGCCCCCCTGCTGGACAACGACCGGCACACCATCGAGCTGTTCACCGCGCTGCTGCTGGCCCTGCCCGGCTCGCCGATCCTGTACTACGGCGACGAGATCGGCATGGGCGACAACATCTGGCTCGGCGACCGCGACGCCGTGCGGACCCCGATGCAGTGGACCCCGGACCGCAACGCCGGGTTCTCCACCTGCGACCCGGGCCGCCTCTTCCTGCCGGCGATCATGGACCCGGTCTACGGCCACCAGGTGACCAACGTCGAGGCGTCGATGTCGTCGCCGTCGTCGCTGCTGCACTGGACCCGCCGCATGATCGAGATCCGCAAGCAGAACCCGGCCTTCGGACTCGGCTCCTACACCGAACTGCCGTCCTCCAACCCGGCGGTGCTCGCCTTCCTGCGGGAGTACGAGGACGACCTGGTGCTGTGCGTGAACAACTTCGCCCGCTTCGCCCAGCCGACCGAACTCGACCTGCGCGAGTTCGCCGGCCGCCATCCGGTGGAGCT
The DNA here is from genome assembly GCF_056432865.1 of Streptomyces sp. NPDC044921. NCBI lineage: Bacteria > Bacillati > Actinomycetota > Actinomycetes > Kitasatosporales > Streptomycetaceae > Streptomyces > Streptomyces sp. NPDC044921. The sequence continues at coordinate 275,801 of NZ_JBWKIF010000002.1, read as the reverse complement.
GTTCGGCGGGGTCCGCTTCCCCGCCATCGGTGAACTTCCCTACCTGCTGACCCTCGGGGGCCACGGCTTCTACTGGTTCCGGCTCACGCGAGTCGCATCCCGCATCGGCCGGCGACTGTGAGCATGCGCCGACGAAAGGAGGCGTGACCATGCCGAAGACCGCATCCCTCCGCCCGACCCCCACGCGCCTGGCCGAGCCCATGAAGTCGCTCGGCCGGCTCCTGCGGGACTGGCTGCCGCGGCAGCGCTGGTTCGCGGGCAAGGACCGGCCCGTCACGGAGCTCGGCCTGCTGTCGATGACCGAGCTCTTCCCGGGCTGTCTGCACCTGCTGGTCCACGCCGGGCACGCGGGTCACACGGGCGTGCCCTCGCCCGGCGGGACTCCCCCGGCCGGTGACTGCTACCAGCTGCTGCTCGGCGTACGGGAGCACCCCTCGCCGCGGCTCGGCCGGGCGCTCATCGGGCAGGTGCAGGACGGGCCGCTGGCCGGTATGACCGTCTACGACGCGCTGCACGACCCGCGGTCGGCCCAGCTGCTCCTGGACCGGCTGCGGCACCCGGGCACCGCGGGCCCCCTGCGCTTCGAGTGCGACCCGGACCAGCGGGTGCCCGCCGGGCTGGTGCCGCGTCTGCTGGACGCGGAGCAGTCCAACTCCTCGCTGGTGTACGGCGACGAGTACATCCTGAAGGTCTTCCGGCGCATCCAGCCGGGCGTCAACCCGGACCTGGAGGTGCCGGGCGCGCTGGCCCGGCAGGGCTGCCACCGCGTCCCGGCGCCCGTCGCCTGGTTCCAGACCAAGCACCCGTTCCAGGCCACCCTCGGTGTGCTCCAGCCGTATCTGCGGGACGCCTCCGACGGGTGGACGCTGGCGCTGCACGCGCTGGCCGCCGGGGACGACTTCACGGCGCAGGCGCGGGCGCTGGGCGCGGCCACCGCGGAGGTGCACCTCGCGCTGGCCTCGGCCTTCCCGGTCGGTGCCCCCGGCGAGAACGCGCGGACGGCGTCGGCCATGGTGGAGCGGCTGGGCGCCGCCGCGCACTGCGTGCCCGCGCTGCAGCCGTACGTGCCGGGTCTGCGGTCCGCGTTCGCCGCGCTGACCAGCTGCGATCCCGGGCCGCCCGCCCAGCGCATCCACGGCGACCTGCACCTCGGCCAGGTGCTGCGGGCCGGCCGCGACTGGTTCGTCATCGACTTCGAGGGCGAGCCGTCCCGGCCGCTCTCCGAACGGCGCAGCGCCCACTCCCCCGTGCGGGACATCGCCGGGATGCTGCGCTCCTTCGACTACGCCGCCCGGCAGCGCCGCCCCTGGCGCCCGGAGTGGGCGCGGCGCTGCCGCGAGGCCTACTGCGCGGGCTACGCCGCCCGCGCCGGCTGGGACCCCCGCAAGAAACACGGACTGCTCCGCGCCTATGAGACGGACCGGGCCGTGTACGAGGTGCTGTACGAGGCACGGCACCGCCCCGACTGGCTGCCCGTACCGATGGCGGCGATCGAGCGCCTCGCCGTGAGAGGAGACTGAGCCGTGGCCCTGCGAGACACCTCAATCCCGGAGCCGTCCGGCCCGGTCCCGAGCCGCACCGCGCCCGCCCTGAGCCCGGAGGACCGGGGCCGCCTGCTGGCGGGCGCCCACCACGATCCGCACGCGCTGCTGGGCGCCCACCCGGTCCCGGGCGGGGTCGTGTTCCGGGCGCTGCGCCCCTTCGCCCGCGCGGTGAGCGTGGTGGTCGACGGGCGGCGCACCGCCCTGGTCTCGGAGGGCGACGGCCTGTTCTCCGGCCTGCTGCCGCTGGCGGACATCCCCGCGTACACCCTGCACGTCGCCTACGAGGAGGGCGAGCAGGAGACGCACGACCCGTACCGCTTCCTGCCCGCGCTCGGCGAGCTCGACCTGCACCTGATCCGCGAGGGCCGGCACGAGCAGCTGTGGCGGGCGCTGGGCGCCGAGCCCATGACGCACGAGGGCGTGGCCGGCACGCGGTTCACGGTGTGGGCGCCCAACGCGCAGGGCGTGCGGGTGGCGACCGACTTCACCTACTGGGACGGCACGCAGTTCCCGATGCGCTCGCTCGGCGCGTCCGGTGTGTGGGAGCTGTTCCTGCCCGGCGTCGGCGAGGGCACCGCGTACAAGTTCGAGATCCACTCCCGGCACGGGCAGCGCTTCCTCAAGGCCGACCCGATGGCCCGCCGCACCGAGGAGCCGCCCCACACGGCGTCGATCGTGACCGCCTCGCACTACGAGTGGGGCGACGCGGAGTGGATGGCGCACCGCGCCGACCGGCCGGTGCACCAGGCGCCGTTCTCGGTCTACGAGGTGCACCTGGCGTCCTGGCGGCCGGGGCTGACCTACCGGGAGCTCGCCGAGGAACTGCCCAGGTACGTCAAGGACCTGGGCTTCACGCACGTGGAGCTGATGCCGGTCGCCGAGCACCCCTTCCACGGCTCCTGGGGGTACCAGGTCACCGGCTTCTACGCGCCCACGGCCCGCCTCGGCACGCCCGACGACTTCCGGTTCTTCGTCGACGCCTGCCACCGGGCCGGCATCGGCGTGATCATGGACTGGGTGCCGGCGCACTTCCCGAAGGACGACTGGGCGCTGGCCCGGTTCGACGGGGAGCCGCTGTACGAGCCGGGCGACGACCGGCGCGCGGAGCACCCCGACTGGGGCACGTACGAGTTCGACTTCGGCCGCACCGAGGTGCGCAACTTCCTGGTCGCGAACGCCGTGTACTGGTGCGAGGAGTTCCACGTCGACGGGCTGCGCGTGGACGCGGTCGCCTCGATGCTCTACCTCGACTACTCGCGCGAGGACGGCCAGTGGGAGCCCAACGTGTACGGCGGCCGGGAGGACCTGGCGGCCATGGCGTTCCTGCAGGAGATGAACGCGACGGTGTACCGGCGCGCCCCCGGCGTGGTCACGATCGCGGAGGAGTCCACCGCCTGGGGCGGGGTGACCCGGCCCACCGACACCGGCGGGCTCGGCTTCGGCCTGAAGTGGAACATGGGCTGGATGCACGACTCGCTGGAGTACATCTCCCACGAGCCGGTGCACCGCAAGTACCACCACCACGAGATGACGTTCTCGATGGTGTACGCCTACAGCGAGAACTACGTCCTGCCCATCTCCCACGACGAGGTGGTGCACGGCAAGCAGGCGCTGGTGACGAAGATGCCGGGCGACTGGTGGCAGCGGCGGGCGAACCTGCGCGCCTACCTGGGCTTCATGTGGGGCCACCCGGGCAAGCAGCTGCTGTTCATGGGGCAGGAGTTCGCGCAGGGAGCGGAGTGGTCGGTGGAGCAGGGGCCGGAGTGGTGGCTGCTCGACGAGGGCTACCACTCGGCGGGCGACCACCGGGGCGTGCGCGACCTGGTCCGTGACCTGAACAGGACCTACCTGGCGACACCGGCGCTGTGGCAGTGCGACACCCGGCCGGAGGGCTTCCGGTGGGTGGCGGTGGACTCGGCCGACGACAACGTCTACGCGTTCCTGCGCTACGACGCCGAGGGCCGCCCGCTGCTGGCGGTGTCGAACTTCTCCCCCGTCGTCCGGTCCGACTACGGCCTGCGGGTCCCGGGTGACGTCGTCGCCTGGCAGGAGACGCTCAACACCGACGACACGCGCTACGGCGGCAGCGGTGTGACCAACCCGGACGCGGTCAAGCCGGAGGACGGCATGGTCCGGATCACCCTGCCGCCGCTGGCCACGGTGTGGCTGACGCCCTTCGCGGGGTGAAGTCCGCCCGCGCACCAGGTGTCCGACCGGCCTGTAGGGGGCACTGGGGGTCTACCCCGGGAAAACCCGGTGGTCGACGCTTCGGAGTCTTGGAAGGGCGGGCATCAGGTGCGCACCGTCGGAGTGGAGGAGGAACTCCTCCTGGTCGATCCGGAGACCGGGGAGCCGCGGGCACTGTCCGCCGCGGTCCTTGCCCGGGCGGCTCAGGACGACGCGGATCAGGACGTGTTCGAGAAGGAACTCCACGAGCAGATGCTGGAGTTCGCCACGCATCCGCAGTCGTCCATGGAGGCCCTGCGCGCGGAGATAGTCCGCTGCCGCAAGGAGGCCGCCCGGCACGCGGAGGACATCGGCTGCACGGTGGCGGCGCTGGCCACCTCCCCGCTGCCGGTCAGCCCGGCCGTCGGGCTCAACCGGCGGTACCAGTGGATGGCGGACCAGTACGGCATCGCCACCCGGGAACAGCTCGTCCTGGGTTGTCATGTGCACGTGTCGGTGGAGTCGGACGAGGAGGGAGTCGCCGTCGTCGACCGGCTGCGGCCGTGGCTGCCGGTGCTGCGGGCACTCAGCGCCAACTCCCCGTTCTGGCAGGGCAAGGACACCGGGTACAGCAGTTACCGCAGCCGGGTGTGGCTGCGCTGGCCGTCGGCCGGCCCGACCGAGATCTTCGGCTCGGCCGAGCGGTACCACCGGCTGATCGCGGACATGGTGGCCACCGGGGCCCTCCTCGACGACGGGATGATCTACTTCGACGCGCGGCTCTCGCCCCGCTACCCGACGGTGGAACTGCGGGTCGCGGACGTCTGCCTGCACGCCGGGACGGCCGTGCTGATCGCCACCCTCGTGCGCGGGCTGGTCGAGACGGCCGCACGCGAGTGGCGCGAGGGCCGGGAACCGCTGGATCACAACGTCAGCCTGCTGCGCCTGGCCGACTGGCAGGCCGCCCGCTGCGGACTGACGGGTGAACTCCTGCACCCCGCCACCATGCGCCGCATGCCTGCCGAGTCCGTCGTGCGGACCCTGCTGGAACACGTCGAGGAGGCCCTCGACGGCACCGGGGACCTGGAGCAGGCCCGGGTGGCGTGCGAGGAGCTGCTGCGCGATGGCAACGGCGCGCGGGTGCAGCGCGAACTGATGGAGCGCACGGGCAGCCTGCGGGACGTCGTCACCGAGTGCGTGCGGCATACGCAGGGCTAGACGTCCCGGGGGCGTTGCTCCTCAGAAAATCAGGACGAGGGCGTAGGCCAGGAAGAACGCCGCGATCAGCACCGACATCACGATGATCACGGCCAGCGGGGCCTTGGCCCAGCCCTTGGTCGGGTTGTGGGTCTCGCGCGGCAGCGCCTCGGGCATGCTGCTCTCCGCGGGCGGGGTCTCACCCGGCGGCACACCGCCGCCGGGCTCCAGACCGGTGCTGCGCTCGGGCTCGGGATCCGGACTGTAGTGACTCATGTCCCCCGGGTCCCCCGATCACGCCGAGATCATCAGCGGATCCACTTCCGTATTTCCCGACCCCGGAGGGTCCCGACTCGACTACATTCGAGCCCCGCCGATGACGGTACCCGTCGGCCGTGTCACACCCGTACATGTCAGGAGCAGCATGCGCGACCCCGCCCTCGCTCCACCGGCCGTCTCGCCCCTGTCCGGCGGGCTCGCCGACAGCGTCTTCGAGACGGCGGAACGGGAACCCGCCCGGCCGGTGCTCGCCCGCCGCGCCGGCGCCGCCCGCGCCGGCTGGGAGGAGATCACGGCGATCGAGCTGCGCGACCAGCTGGTGGACGTGGCCAAGGGCCTGATCGCCGCCGGGATCGCGCCGGGCCACCGCGTGGCCATCATGGCGCGCACCCGCTACGAGTGGACGGTCCTGTGCCACGCGCTGTGGGCGGTGGGGGCCGAGGTCGTGCCGATCTACCCGACGTCCTCGCGCGACCAGGTCGAGTGGATCCTGCGCGACTCCGGCTGCGTGGCCGTGGTGGTCGAGGACGAGCAGGGCGTCATGACGGTCGGCTCGGTGTGCGCCTCGCTGCCGGTGCTGCGCCACGTCTGGCAGCTGGACGCGGGCGCGCTGGAGGAGCTGGCGGTGCTCGGCCAGGACGTGCCGATCGCCACGGTCGACTCGATGCGCCGCATCGTGCTCCCCGACTCCACGGCCGTCATCGCCTACACCTCGGGCACCACCGGCCACCCCATGGGCTGCGCCCTGAGCCACCGCAACCTGGCCGGCACCTGCGACACGCTGCTCGCGGGCTGGGGGCACACGGCCGCACCGCGCGGGGAGCAGGGCTCGGTGCTGGCGTTCCTGCCCTTCTCCCACGTGTACGGACTGATGATCCAGGGGCTGTGCGTGCGCGGCGGGCTGCTCATGGGGCACCAGGCGGATCTCGGCACCGAGGCGCTGTCGTCGGCGCTGCGTTCCTTCCGTCCCACGTACTTCTACGCGGTCCCGTCGGTCTTCGAGAAGATCTACAAGAACTTCCTGCGCACGGCCCAGCAGGGGGGTCACGGCGCGCTCTTCGAGCGGGCCGCCGGGACCGCCCGGGACTTCGCCGCCGCGCTGGAGCGCCAGCGGCTGGGCCGCGGCCGCGGGCCCGGTCTCGACCTGCGGTTGCAGCACGCCCTGTACGAGCGCACGGTCTACCGCCGGCTGCGGGCCGCGCTCGGCGGCCGGGTGCAGCGGGCGACGTCCGGCGGCTCGCCCCTCAGCCGCGAGCTGTCCCTCTTCTACGAGGGCATCGGCATCTACGTGAACGACGGGTACGGCCTGACCGAGACCTCCGGCGGGGTGACGATGCAGCCGCTGGGCCGGGAGAAGTCCGGGACGGTCGGCCAGGCGCTGCCGGGCACGGAGATCCGGGTGGCCGAGGACGGCGAGATCCTGGTGCGGGGGCCGTCGGTCTTCCAGGGCTACGTGGGCGACGAGGCCGCCACCCGGGCCGCGCTGCGCGGGGGCTGGCTGGCCACCGGGGACCTCGGGCGGCTCGACTCGGAGGGTTATCTGACGATCACCGGCCGCAAGAAGGACATCATCATCACGAGCAGCGGCAAGAGCGTCGCCCCGGCCGCGCTGGAGCAGCGGCTGCGCATGCATCCGCTCATCCACCAGGCGGTGGTCGTGGGCGACAACCGGCCCTGTGTGGGTGCCCTGATCACGCTGGACCCGGAGTTCCTCGCCCACTGGCGGGCCGCACTGGCCCTGCAGGGCGAGATGCGGGAGGCCAGGGAGGAGAACGCGCTGCGCGAGGAGGTCGCCCGGGCCGTGGCCACGGCCAACAGCGCCGTGTCGCGGTCGGAGTCGATCCGCGTCTTCCGGGTGCTGCCGGAGCCGTTCGACGTGACCAACGGGCTGCTCACCCCGTCGATGAAGCTGCGCCGGGACGAGATCGTGCGGCACTACGCCGCCGAGATCGACGCCATGTACGCCTCCCGCAGGCGCCCCGGGCGGCCGGGCACCCCGGAGGAGGCGGCACACTGGGACGACTCCGACAGTGTGTTCCGTTGAGCGTGCGGCCGGACGCGTAGGCCTCGCGCCCTCGGGAACACGCAACAGTGGCGACGCAAGAGAAAGGACGACAGCCCTGACGACAGCTCTCGCTGACGCCCGGGCCGGAAAGGCGATATGTCAACCGAGCCGCGTGGGGACGACGCCCTGACCTCCGAGGAGATCCCGAGCCGCACGAACAGCTTCGTGGGCGAGCCGCATGACGTGACGGGTGCGCGGCTGGCCGCGGAGGAGTTCCTGCGTGACCTCGCACGCTCCTCCCCGCCCTCCGCCCCCGAGTACTGGGACGACATCCTGCTGGTGGTGACCGAACTCGCCGCCAACGCGGTCCAGTACGCCCCGGGGCCCTTCGCACTGCGGATGCGCCGCACCTTCGACGGCGTGCACGTGGTCCTGCACGACACCAGCACCACCGAGCCGGCCCCCCGCCCCTTCGATCCGCGCAGCGGCGGCGGCGGCATCGGCTGGCACCTGATCCACACGCTGTGCGACCAGGTGAGCGTGGTGACCGACGACCACGGCAAGGACGTGCACGTCTTCCTGCCCTGGTGACCCGTTCCGCTCCGGCGCGCCCCGGCCCCCCGGCGGGCCGCGAGCGGCACGGGCGCGGTGCGCCCGTGCCGCGCTCAGACGGAGGTCGTCTCGCGCGGGGGCAGCCTGTCGTAGTAGTCGCCGACCGCCCGCAGGTACCGCTGGTCCTGCGTCTCGCTGTCGGTCTGGAAGCGGGGCGCCGCCTTGGCGTCCGCCCTCGTGCAGGCCAGTGTGACTTTCCGCGCCTGCGCGTCGATGCCGGTGACGACCCCGGCCGGGACCAGCACGCTGCGGCCGAACACCCAGACGCCGGTGTCGACGACCAGGTGCCGCAGGCCGTGCGGAGCGGCCTCCCGGTCCACGTGCCCGATCGTGCCGTCGGCCGCGGCGACGGTGAAACCGGTCAGGTCCTGCCCCTCGACGTGACCGCTGTCCGGCGCGTACGACCAGATTCTGTCGATGGTCACGCTGCTCCATCCTCCCTGACGGTGTGCGGATCGCTCGAACCCCGGCGGACGGCTCGCGCCCGCCCTGCTCCACAGCAGCAATTACCCTCCTGTCGCACGCACATTCGGCGTACCCGTGTCCAGGGCGGCGGGAACACGATCCCGGCCGGATTCACATCGCCGGGCATGGAGCGCGGTTTCCGGGGTAATCGCGGGGGCGCGGTGGAAACGGAGCCCGGCAGCGAAGGGAGGCACATGAGAAACCGCAGTCGAGCCCGCGACACGACCGGCGTCGCCCCGCACCGCGGTCACCCCCAGAGGTGACCACCCCAGGCCGTAGCACTTGTTGGAGGTACCCGTGCCCCTCGCCCAGAACCCGCTGTCCGTGGAAGTCGAACTGCCCCGGGAGGACGTGGCCCTGATCACGGTCGACGGCTACCTGGACGTCGACACCGCGACCGAGTTCCAGGCCCATCTGGCCAACCAACTCCACCACGGCCGACGACACTTCCTGCTCGACCTCTCGTCCGTCCCGTTCATGGACTCGTCCGGGATGAACATCATCCTGCGGGTCTACCAGGAGACCCGGGGCAACGCCGGCAGCGTGCACGTCATCAGCCCGACGCCTGCCGTGCGCCGCATCCTCGACCTGACCGGCGTGAGCATCACGGTGCCGATATCGGAGAACGTGGAGGAGGCCCTGGCCCGCGTCGACGCCGGGCCGGTGGTCCCCGACGAGCCGGGGGCGGAAGGCGCCTGACCCCAGGGACCCGCGCGGGCCCGGCGCCGAACCGGTCGGCCGGGGCCCGGCTCCGTCCTGCCCGAACGGTGGTTCACCCCCCGCGCTCGCCGGTGACGGCGGTGCCCGGCCGCCGTCACCCCGAACCGGACGCCTTGCGCCGGATCCGGTGTCGTACGAGGTCGGCGCATGGTTAGAGTTGTCGCCCGGCAAGTGTCACATCGCCGTTCTCGTTGCCAGAAGCGGGCTCGGTCGACGCAACGCGGATGAGGAGAGAACCAGGTGCCGGAGCACGAAGCGGACGGACAGCTCGCCACGCCGACGCACGAGGTGCGGGACTTCCTGCACCGGCGGCGGGAGCAGATCGCCCAGCGGTGGGCGGACGAGCCCCTGTTCCGCACCGTGTTCACCGTCTCGCGCGACGAGGCGGTGGAGGCGGGCAAGGCCGTCGTCGACGCGCTGGCCCAGGTGGCCGACTCGGACCAGGTGGAGGACCCGGACGCCGCGGGCTTCAGCGGGGTCCGCGAGCAGCTGGCCCGCATGGGCGCGGCCCGCTCCCGCGCCGGGCTGTCCAACACCCAGGTCTCCACCGAGCTGGCCGCCCTGCGGCCGCCCGTGGAGAACCTGCTGGCCGCCGATCTGGAGCAGGCCCCGCCCGAGCACCTGCGGGCCTGTTCGACGGCGCTCACGGTGCTGATGGGCACCCTGCGCCTGGTGGCCATGCAGACGGCCCTGAGCGAGTGGCAGGCGCTCAGCGACCGGCAGCGGATGCAGTTGCTGGAGGTGGCCACGCCGGTCATCCGGCTGTGGGACGGCATCGTGGCGGTGCCGCTGATCGGGACGCTGGACAGCGCCCGCAGCCAGGTGGTGATGGAGACGCTGCTGAACGCCGTGGTCGAGCAGCACGCCCGGTTCGCGATCCTCGACATCACCGGCGTGCCCACGGTCGACTCGCTGGTGGCGCAGCACCTGATGAAGACGGTGGCGGCGGCGCGGCTGATGGGCGCCGAGTGCATCGTCTCCGGCATCCGGCCCGCCATCGCGCAGACCATGGTCCACCTCGGGCTGGACCTGGACGTCATCACCCGCGCGAGCCTCTCGGACGCGCTGGGGTACGCGCTGCACCAGCTCGGCGCGGACATCGTGAACCCGGGTGCGGGTCAGCGGTGAGCGACGCCTACCCCCCTCCCGTCCCGGGCCACGTGCCGGTGCTGCGGCTCGGGGACGTCCTGCTGGTCACGCTCCAGGGGGACCTGCACGACAGCACGGCGCAGCAGCTCCAGCAGGACCTCGCGGAGACCATCTCCCGCACCGGGGTCCGCGGGGTCCTCATCGACATCTCCGGCGTGGAGATCGTCGACTCCTTCCTGGGCCGGGTGCTGGCCGAGATCGCCGCGCAGGCCAAGCTGCTGGCCGCGCGGACCGTGGTGGCGGGCATGCGCCCGGCGGTCGCCATCACCCTGGTGGAACTGGGTCTGACACTGCCGGGCCTGAGCACGGCGCTCAGCACGGAGGCGGGCATGCGACTGCTGTCGCAGAGCCCGCCGGTCACCCGTGCCGGCGGCCCGCGTCAGGAGAGTCCGTGATGCACACTGCCGCGGGCGTCGAGGCCTGCCTGCCCATCCGGTCCGACATGGACCTGGTGTGGGTGCGCCAGCACGTACGGCAGGCCGCTGCCCGGCTCGGCTTCGGCCTGGTGGAGCAGACCAAACTGGTCACCGCCGCCAGCGAGCTGGCCCGCAACACCCTCGTGCACGGCGGGGGCGGACAGATGGAGGCGACCCGCGTCGGCAGCGGCGCCGCCCAGGGGCTGCGGCTGTCCTTCACCGACGAGGGACCGGGGATCGCCGACCTGGACCAGGCGCTCAGCGACGGCTACACCTCCGGCGGCGGCCTGGGGATGGGGCTGAGCGGTGCCCGGCGCCTGGTGCACGAGTTCGACATCGACAGCACGCCCGGCTCCGGCACGACGGTGCGGGTGACGTGCTGGGTGGCCCAGCCGCCGCGGCCCCGCGAGGAGGCCTGATGCCCCGCGTGTGGGACATCCCGGTGCGGGACTCCACCCGCGTGCGCGACGCGCGGGTGGCCGCCGAACAGGCGGCCGCACTGGCCGGGCTCGACGAGAGCCGTACGGCGGCGGCCGCGCTGGTCGCGACCGAACTCGCCACGAATCTCCTCAAGCACGCGGAGGGCGGGCAGGTGCTGATCGACCTCGTGGACCCGCCCGTGCTGCGGGACGGGGGCGAGGAGTCCCGCGTCGTGCAGATCACCGCGATCGACCACGGTCCGGGCATCCCGGACGTCCCCGCGGCGGTGCGCGACGGTTTCTCCACGACCCGTTCGCTCGGCGCCGGCCTCGGCACGTGCCTGCGCCTGGCCGACGACTTCGGTCTGGACAGCGCGCCCGGCCGCGGCACGGTGGCGGTGGCGCGCGTCGGCTCCACGCCCCGGGGCGGTGCCGTCCCCGCCGGTACGACCGTCGCCGCGTGGCCCGAGGGACCCTCGGCCGGGCGGGCCGCGGCGGACGGGAACCCGTGGACAGGGCCGGCAGCGCCTGCAGCGCCCGACGCCCCGGCCTCCCACGACGGACCCTGGCCGGGCGGCGCCCCACGTGCCGCCCGGGCTCCGCTCGCGGCCGTGGCACACGACGGCCTGACGGAGCACGTCTCCCGCGTCGACGCGGGCGATCACTCCCGGCACGCCGGCAGCGCCGCGCGCGCCGCCTCCCGGAACGATTCCGCACCGGACGCCCGCCCCGGCGGTGCCGGTACCTCGGCGGCGCCGGGCGGGCTCGCCCGGGATGCCGACGCGGCCGACGCGCGTAACGGGCTCGCCGAGGGGCCCGGCGTCCCCGCAGCGCCGGGCCGCCGCACCGGCGGCTCCGGGGGCCACACGGCGCCCGACCGACCCACCGGGGATCGCGAGCCCGTCGCCCCGCCGGCCGGGTCCACCGGCAAGCCGGGGACCCACACGACACCGGACCCGTTGGCCGGGGGCCCGGAGGCCCTCGCCGCGCCGGGCACGGGCCCGCGTGGCCACGGTGCGCACCCTGCGCCGGGCGGGATCGCGGCCGGCGGGCGGCCGGGGCGTGCGTCCGCGCCCGCCGGTGGGGCGGACGGTGTGCCAGGAGGGAGTCGCGGCGCGGCCGCACGCGCGGTGCGGGACGTGCCGGTGCCTGCGGGCTCCGGGCCGCTCGCCCGTGTGCGGGCCGGTGGCGTGAACATCCCCTACGGCGGAGCCGAGTACTCCGGTGACGCCTGGACGTGGGTGCGGGCCGGGGAACGGGTCACACTGATGCTGGCGGACGGGCTGGGGCACGGCCCGGAGGCCGCCCGGGCCTCGTCCGCCGCCGCCGCGGCGCTGCACCGGTGGGCCCACCTCTCCCCCGCCGAGGCGCTGCGGCACCTCCACGACGCGCTGCGGGGCACCCGGGGCGCGGCCGTCGCCGTGGCCCAGCTCGATCTGCGGGCCGGTCGGCTCACGTTCGCCGGCATAGGGAACGTGGGGGCGCGGCTGCGCGCCGACGGCAGCTGGCGGCCCCTGCTGTCACGGCCCGGCATCGTCGGCGTCCACCGGCCCACCACCCTCCGCGAGGAGGAGGCCGGCTGGGCGGCCGACCGGCTGCTCATCCTGCACACCGACGGCCTGCCCAGCCGCTGGGCCCCGCCGTCCGGCGACACTGGCGCGCCCGCAGCCGACCCGGCCGTGACGGCCGCCGTGACGATACGCGACGCGAGCAGTCCCGCCCGGCCGGTGCGGGACGACACCGCCGTGGCCGTGCTGACCCCCACCCCGCCGGAACGCCCATGATGCGCACTTGGCAGATCACCACCGTCACCGACGCGGCACGCGCGCGGATCGCCCTCGCGCGCCTGGCCGCCGCCTACGGTGTGCCCACCCTCGAACGGACCCGGCTCGCCGCCGACCTCAGCGCCCACCTGCGGCAGTGCCTCACCAAGGGCGGCACCTGGCTGCTCACCCTGAACGTCGCCGGGTCGCCCGCCGAGCAGGGCCTGCTGCACGCCGTGGTGACCCCGTCACCGGAGGCGTGCGCCGCCGGGGAGCCGCCGTGGGAGGTCACCGTCCCCTGCCCGGAGGCGGCCGAGGCCGCGGACGCCGGCACGGTCGCCGAGGACCCGGCGGCCCTGGCCGAGGCCCTGCTCGGCGCCGACGAGGACACCGCCGTGGTGCTGGACAAGCTCACCGAGCAGGAGGACCTGGTCGCCTTCCACCGGGAGGAGCTGCACCAGACGAACCAGGGCGTGCTGGCGCTGCACGCCGAGCTGGACGCGGCGGGCCGGGCCCAGCGCGAGGCCTTCGCCGCCGAGCGCCACGCCCGCAACGAGGCGGAGAGCGCCCGCCGCAGGCTGACGTTCCTCGCCGACGCCAGCGCCGTGCTGACGGCCTCCCTCAACCACGAGGAGATCGTGCGCCGGCTGCCCGAACTGCTGGTGCCGGAGTACGCGAGCAGCGTCGACGTCTGGCTGTTCGACGAGGACGACAAGCACCGGACGACCCCGCATCCGGCCGCCGCGGTGCTGGCCGCGCGGACCGGGCGGCCCCAGTACGCGGCCGGCCACCCGGGCAACCTGCCCGGCGTCGACGACCAGCCGCCGTCGGCGCTGGACCCCGGCACGCCGCTGCTGTGCGTGCCGCTGCCGACGCGGCGGGCCCCGCTCGGCGTGCTGACGCTGTCGCCGCCCGGTGCGCGCTGGGACCCCGACGACGCGGTGATGCTGATCGAACTCACCCGGCGGGCCAGCATCGCCATCGACAACGCCCGCCGCTTCGAGCACAACCGCGACATCGCCGAGACGCTGCAGCGCGCGCTGCTCACGGACCTGCCGGCCACGCCCGGCCTCAGCCTGGCCGCGCGGTATCTGCCGGCCACGCACGGGCTGAACATCGGCGGTGACTGGTACGACGCGTTCCCGCAGCGGGACGGCGGGCTCATCACCGTCATCGGCGACGTGACCGGGCACGGCCTGCACGCCGCGGTGATGATGAGCCAGCTGCGCACCGCGCTGCGGGCGTACGCCGTCGACGGCGACAGCCCGGGCCGGCTGCTGACCCGGCTGCACCGGTTCCTGCACCACCTGCAGCCGGACCTGTACGCCACGGCCGTCATCGCCCGGTTCCACCCCGACGAGCCCACACTGACCTGGGCCGCCGCGGGTCATCCCCCACCGGTGCTGCGTCTGGCCGACGGCACCGTGCGCACCCTCGACGCCAAGCCCGGCGCGATGCTCGGCATCCCCCTCACCCAGGAGATCGACGACCACACCGTGCAGCTGTCGCCCGGATCCACGCTCGCGCTGTACACGGACGGGCTGGTGGAACGGCGCGCGCAGGGCATAGACCCGGGCATCGAGCGGCTGGCCGCGGCGCTGGGACGGTTCGACTCCGCGGAGCTGGACGCGGACCTGGAGGGCTCGGCGGACCGGATCCTGCATCCGCTGTTGAGCGACTCCGAGCGCGACGACGACGTGTGCCTGTTGCTGTGCCACGTCCGGGGCGACGCCGCCTCCTGACCGGGTCCGGCCCCGGCCGGAGCGGTGTGCACGCGTTCTTCACTCCCACCCGGTGCTTTTCGGCCATCCGGAGGGCATGGTGGTGATCGACGCGTTCGTCTGCCTGCCACGCCCGACTGGCGGCCCGGCCGGACACGGGGTGGGATCGAAAGGGTGCGAACCGGCGATCCAGGGGCAGGCGAAAGGCGTTCGAGGCAGACCGCCTGGAGCCGCAGAAAGGGATGAACACCGTGACACGACCCAGGATCCTGGTGGTTGGCGCAGGCTTCGCCGGCGTGGAGTGCGTCCGCCGTCTGGAACGGAAACTCTCCCCGGACGAGGCCGACGTCACCCTGGTGACGCCGTTCGCCTACCAGCTGTATCTGCCGCTGCTCCCCCAGGTCGCCTCCGGCGTGCTCACGCCGCAGTCGATCGCCGTCTCCCTGCGCCGCAGCAAGAAGTACCGCACGCGGATCATTCCGGGCGGCGCCATCGGCGTCGACCTGAAGGCGAAGGTGTGCGTCATCCGCACCATCACCGACGAGATCGTCGACGAACCGTACGACTACATCGTGCTGGCGCCCGGCAGCATCACCCGGACCTTCGACATCCCGGGTCTGACGGAGCACGCGTTCGGGATGAAGACGCTCGCGGAGGCGGCCTACATCCGGGACCACGTCATCTCCCAGCTGGACCTGGCGGACGCGAGCCAGGACCCGCAGGAGAGGGCCTCGCGGCTGCAGTTCGTGGTGGTCGGCGGCGGCTACGCGGGCACGGAGACGGCGGCCTGCCTGCAGCGTCTGACGCACGCCGCCGTCAAGCGCTACCCGCGCCTGGACCCGGGCCTGATCAAGTGGCACCTGATCGACATCGCGCCGAAGCTCATGCCGGAGCTCGGCGAGAAGCTCGGCAGCAGCGCGCAGGAGATCCTGCGCCGCCGGGGCATCGAGATCTCCCTGGGCACCTCCATCGCCAAGGCGGGCCCCGAGGAGGTCACCTTCACCGACGGGCGGGTGATCCCGACCCGCACGCTCATCTGGACCGCCGGCGTCGTCGCCAGCCCGCTGATCGCCACGCTGGGTGCGGAGACCGTCAAGGGCCGTCTCGCGGTCGCCGCCGAGATGAACCTCCCGGGCTGCGACGGCGTGTTCGCGCTCGGCGACGCGGCCGCCGTGCCCGACCTGGCCAAGGGCGAGGGGGCCATGTGCCCGCCCACCGCGCAGCACGCGCTGCGGCAGGGCCGGCACGTCGCCGACAACGTGATCGCCTCGCTGCGCGGGCAGTCGATGACGCCGTACGTCCACAAGGACCTGGGGCTCGTCGTCGACCTCGGCGGCACCGACGCGGTGTCCAAGCCGCTGGGCATCGAACTGCGCGGCCTGCCCGCCCAGGCCGTCGCCCGCGGGTACCACTGGTCGGCGCTGCGCACCAACGTCGCCAAGACGCGGGTGATGACGAACTGGCTGCTCAACGCGGTCGCCGGTGACGACTTCGTACGGACGGGGTTCCAGGCGCGCAAGCCCGCGCGGCTGAAGGACTTCGAGTACACCGACGCCTACCTGACGCCGGAGCAGGTGCGGGCGCACGTCGAGGGGACCGGACGGCAGGAGTAGCACCCGGCCCGGGCGGGAGCCGCCGCACGCGGCGTGACATGCTGAGGTGCGGATCTTGCTGGGTGAGTCGGGAGAGAGTACGGCGGCGTGAGGGCGGCGGGACACTCGGTGCGGACACGGCTGCGGGACCGGATCGCGGCGTCCGACCCGGGGCTGCTGCGCCTGACGGCCGGACTGCGGACCGTCGGCGCGATCGCCCTCACCCTGGCCGTGCTCTCCCTGCTGGGGACGGACGTGCCCCACCTGGTGGCGGGGGCCATGGCGGCGATGGTCGCCACCTTCGCCATCCGGGAGAAGCAGCGGGGCGCGCAGGCCGTGACGCTGGCGCTGGGCCTGCCGGTGGCGCTGGCCTCGGTGAGCCTGAGCGCGGTCCTCGGCGAGCGCCGCGTCGTCGGTGACGCCTTCTTCGTCGTCCTGATCTTCTGCGCGGTCTACGGCCGCCGGTTCGGCGACCGGGGCACCGCGCTCGGGCTGATCGCCTTCCAGGTGTACTTCCTGTCCCTGTTCGTCGGCGCCACCGTCTCCGCGCTGCCCGCGCTGTACGGCGCCATCGCCCTGGCCTTCGGCGCCAGTGCGGTGCTGCGGTTCGCGGTGGTCCCCGCGACGCCCGCGGGCATCCTGACCCGGCTGCGGCTGGCCTTCCGTGCCCGGCTGGCCCAGCTGGTGTCCGCGCAGCTGGACCTCCTCGACGCGGGCGAGGACGACATGGACAAGGCGCTCGGGGCCGTGCGCGAGGGCACGGCGCGGCTGCACGAGACCGCGATGATGATCCAGGGACGGCTGGAGGAGGGCACCCCGGACGAGTCGGCGGCGCGGCTGGTGCAGCGCCGGATCGCGGACGCCGAGATCGCCGCCGAGCGGCTCGGACTGCTGCTGCTGACGGCGCGCAGCGCCGAACGGGCCGACACGCTCACCCTGCACCTGCCGGGGGCGCCCGCCCCGACGGTGGCCGTGCCGGCCGTGCCCGACGAGTCCACCGCCACGCTGCGCCGGGACCTGCGGGCGCTGCACACGCTGGTGCTGCGGGCCGGCGGCGGCGACACGGGCACCGCGCTGGCGCACGTGCGCAACCGGCTGCTCGGCTACCGGGACGAGGAGAACCTGCCGCCGGCCCCCGCCGCCGTGCAGGACGTCTTCCGCGGCATCGGCGAGGCCGCCCGCGCGGTGCTGGGGCTGCGGATCGCCCTGGACGGCCCGCAGGACGAGTCGGACGACTCCCCCGCGACGACCCGCTCCCGTGAGGAGCTGGACGCGGAGGAGGCCGCGCTCGACGGCGGCGCCGAGGAACCGGCGCGGGAGGAGCAGACGGGCCTGCGGCGTCCCACCACGCGCGCGGCCGTGCAGGTCGCGGTCGGTTCCTCACTGGCCATCGCGGGCGGGGAGCTGCTGTCCACGCAGCGCTGGTACTGGGCGGTGCTGACGTGCTGGATCGTCTTCATCAACACGTCCTCGACGGGTGAGATCCTGGTCAAGGGCTACCGGCGGCTGCTGGGCACGGTCTTCGGCGTCGTGGCCGGCATCGTGCTGGCGGGGCTGGTCGGGCAGCACACGGTGACGGCGTTCGCGCTCGTGCTGGTGCTGATCTTCGCGATGTTCTACGTGGCGCCGCTGTCGTATACGCTGATGTCGTTCTTCGTGACGGCGATGCTCGGACTGCTGTACACGCTGCTGCACACCTACAGCCTGGACGTGCTGGTGCTGCGCATCGAGGAGACGGCGATCGGCGCCGTGTGCGGGGTGGTCGCGGCGGCGCTGGTGCTGCCGGTGCGGACGGACCGTCGGACCAACGAGCTGCTGGAAACGGTGCTGGAGCGGCTGGCCGGGGTCGCTGAGGCGGCGGTGGGCCAGCTCAGCGGCGGGCCCGCCGACGAGCTGCTGGACAAGGCGCGTGACCTGGACCAGGCGCTGGCCGATCTGCGGGCCGCCACCCAGCCGCTGACGCATCCAGTCACGCCGCTGCGGGCCCGGCGGGACACGGCCCGGTACGTGGTGGCGCTGCTGGAGACGTGCGCGTACCACGCGCGCACGCTCGCGGCCACGGCGGAGCTGCTGCCCACGCATCCGTCGATCGCGGCGGACCCGCGGCTGCGCGGGGCGGCCGCGCGCACCGTGCGCAACATCGAGGCCATCGCGGCCCGGGTGGCCGGCGAGCACGCCGGGGCGACGGTGGAGACCGGGCCGAGCATCGCCTCGCTGCTGGGCCCCGACGCCGGAACACCGCGCTACGGCCGCATCACCGACCGCGTGCTGCGGCACCTGGAGCGGCTGGACGAGGCCGTGGTGGGCCTCGCCCGGCCGCTGGGCGTGCCGGTGTCGACTCCCCGGGGCTGAGGGGCGCGATGCCCCGCGGGGCCGCCGGTCAGAAATCGGTGGGCAGGCCGCTCACCTCGGCGATGCCCCGCAGTTCCTCGGTCTGCCGGTGCCGTTCCTTGATGTAGTCGGCTATCTCGCCGAGCCGGACGGGGTCGGACGCGGTGGTCGCGTCGGTGACGATCCGGACCGGGCCGGTCTCGTCGACCTCGAGCTCGATCACTTCGTTGTCCAGGCGGCCGGTGACGGCGGTGGCGATGACGAGGGCCACCTCGTCACGGACCTCCTGGGGCAGTTCGTCGTTGGCCCCGGAGTCGAGCGCGAAGTCGAGGCTGGACAGGCGTTCCTCGTCGATCGCCTCGAGGACCGGTTCGACCACGCGCATCAGGAGGCGGTAGTCCTCCGTGTCCATCCGGATGCGCAGGAGGTCCAGGTACACGTCCACGGGCCGGCCGTCGCCATGCGGAATCTCGGAATCGCTCATTCGCTCCGTGTTCCCCGCGAGACGCGGCTCAGACGCGGCGCCAGCGGGCCATGGCGAAGGAGAACAGCCCGAAGAGCACCAGTCCGGCCGCGACGCAGACCAGCAGCCAGGGGCCGAGCGGGGTGTCGGCGAAGCTGCGCAGGGTGTCGTCCAGGCCCTTGGCGCGGTCCGGTTCGTAGTCGATCGCCGCGCGCACGGCGAAGACACCGGCGACGGCGAAGACCAGCCCGCGGGCCGCTCCCCCGGCCACGCCCGTGACGTCGACCAGCCGCCGCGTGCGCGGGCTCATCTGCCCGAGCCGGAGCTTGTCGTGGTACTTGCGCAGGATCGCGCGTACGGCGATCCAGCCGCCGGCCGCGACGATCGCGAGCCCGGCGGCGCCGACCAGCCACTGGCCGGCGGGGATCTCCAGGACCCTGGCCGTGGCGTCCCGGGACTGCTGGTCGCTGGAGCCGCCGCTCTGGTGCCGGCTGGCCGCGAACGACAGCACCGAGTAGGCGACGAAGACGTAGAAGGCGCAGCGGGCGGCGGCCATGAGCCGTTTGCGCGGGCTGCGGCCGTCCTTGCCGACCGAGCCGAAGACCACCTCGGACAGGCGCCACAGGGCCATGCCGACGAGACCGACGCCCAGCGCCCACAGGAGCACCGCGCCGAACGGCTTCTGCGCCAGTTCCTGCAGGGCTCCCCCGCGGTCGGCCTGCCGGCCGGTGTCGTCGAAGGCGATCTGCAGGGCCAGAGCCCCGACGAGCAGATAGATCACGCCCCGGGCGGTGAAACCCGCCCGTGCCGCCCCCTCGGTCACCGAGCCCCGCGCCGTCCGCCGGGCCCGGAAGCCGCCGCTCCGTGCCATCGCACTCGTGTTCATGTGGACCTCCCGGGACTCCGGATGCCCCGGGTCGGCGGTCGCACACCCGGCCCGCCCTTCGGACCAGGGGGTTCCGGTTGTGCGGTCGCGTCGCGGGGCCCGGCGGTGCGGCGGTGTCCCCCGCGTCGCGGCGGACTCAGGACCGCCGCGGTGCGGCGGTGCTTCCATACGGTGCGGGGACGCGAGGGTCCGGCCCGCGGCTGCCGCCGCGGGCCGGACCCTTGTGCCCCTGTTCGCCTTCCCCGTCAGCGCACGCGCTCAGGCGGGCTCGGTGGCCGCCATCCGCTTCTGGGTGACCAGGGAGACCGTCTCGCGGGCCGGTGCGGGTGCGGCCGCGAGCCACCGGTGGGCGGCTTCCAGTGCGTGCCGGACGTCCCTGGTGCCCGTGGACACGCACAGGGTGTACGCCAGATCGCGTACCCGTGCGCTCACCTCTGCCGTCGCGCGGCCGGCTTCGGTGGTCGCCGACAGTGCCTCGTACTCGTCGACGAGACGGCGCAGCACGGCGGGGTGGGGCCTCAGCATGTCGTTCGCTCCTTGTGGGGGTGGTGGTTGGTCAGGCCGTGGCAGAAGGGCCGCCGCTGCCCCGGGTCCCGGTCCGCTGACCCAGGACCTCGTCCCGCACGCGGGCGCAGCTGCGGCTGATGAGCCGGGAGACGTGCATCTGGGAGATGCCCAGCCGGTCCGCGATGCGGCTCTGGGTCATGTCCTCGAAGAAGCGCATGTAGAGGATGGCCCGTTCGCGTTCCGGAAGCCGGCGCAGGCCTTCCTTGGCGGATTCGCGGTCGACCACGGTGTCGTAGGACGAGTCGGCCGCGCCGAGGGTGTCGGCGAGGCTGTAGCCGTCGTCGTCGGCGGACAGCTCGGCGTCCAGCGACAGCGTGCTGAAGCTGTCGAGGGCCTCGAGTCCGGCGTTGACCTCTTCCTCGGTCAGGCCGGTGTGCGTGGCGATGTCCGCCACGGAGGGTTCCGGGCTGCCCGGGTTCTGGGTGAGTTCACGCCGTGCGACGCGCACCTTGTTGCGCAGTTCCTGCACGCGGCGCGGGACCCTCAGAGCCCACATGCGGTCCCGGAAGTGGCGCTTGACCTCGCCGGTGATGGTGGGGACGGCGTAGCTCTCGAAGGCTCCCCGGCTCGGGTCGAACCGGTCGATGGCCTTGACGAGCCCCAGGGCGGCGACCTGGCGGAGGTCCTCGATCGACTCCCCGCGGTCGCGGAAACGGCCGGCGATGCGGTGGGCCATGGGCAGCCAGAGCGTGACCAGTTCGTCGCGGACGGCTTCCCTCTCGGGCCCCTCCTCGAGTTCCGCCATGCGGGCGAAGAGCGCGGCGGTGTCGGGCGCGTCGTCGTGACGCCGCTTGGTGGCGGTGGTCGTCGTTTCGGGCGTGCCGGGACGGTTGGTGGGCGTTTCGATGAGCATGCGGATTCGCTCCTGAACGGTGGTTTCAGGGATTTACCGCGGGAAGGTCGCTGCCCGGATCAACCTGGACGGCCTCCGGGGCAGCCATACCGCTCCCGCTGGCGCGCCTCCGGTCCGAAGCACGAAACTGCGTCTGCCCTGACCCCGGTGGAACAAACTCCGCTTCGCCGCGCAATCTTCCGGAACCCATCTCGGCACCGATCTCCGCAGCTCAGGACAGGGGGACCACAGCGGTGATGCACTTGCCCCCGGTCGGCAGGTCCGACACCCGGATGTCGCGGGAGAGCCGGCAGACGATGGGCCAGCCGTGGCCGCCGTGCCGGGTCCGGCCGTGCGGGTCGGTGCGCGGGACGGCCACCGGCAGCCGGTCACTGCGGTCGCTGACCGAGACCCGGACGCCGGGTCCGTCGACGTCGACGTGGAAGTCGGTCACTCCGCCGCCGTGCAGGATCGCGTTGGTCGTCAGCTCCGAGGCGACGAGCAGCGCGTCGGACAGGGCGTCCGCGTCACACGGGGTGCGGGTGGCACGGCAGCGTTCGGCCACGGCCCGTTCCACGGCCCGGCGTGCCTCGGCGGGCTGGCACGGCCGGGGGCGGTCGGCGCCGGGCGGTTCGAATACGGATTCGATCATGCGCTCCTCGCACATCCTTCAGCTCCCTGCTCGGTCAGGACGGAAGGACGGATCCGGACGGCGTTGCCCACCGCTCGCACGGGCACGCCACGGGCTCACGGACCCGTTGCTTCCTTCAACTGCCGCGGCGTTCCTACGCGCACCTCGCGAGCGCCGCGGGCTCTCCTTTCGGCTCACCTTTCGCCGCACCTGCAAACCTCCGGGGCACGCCCCCGGCCCGAAAACCCCCGGACAGCGGCGAGCCGGTGCCATCTCCGGGCGCTGACGGGGTACGCGGTGGACATGACCGACGTGGTGGACTCCGACGAACTGCTGCGACGCATCCAGCGCGCGAGGGCCTGCGCGCTGCGGGAGGAGCAGGCGTGGCAGACCAGGAGCGACGAACTGAGCGCGACGGACCCGCAGGGCTCGCGGGACGCGACCGTCCGGCGCATGTCCTACGAGGCGGTCCGCACGGTGCTGGACGAGATCCTCACCCCGGGCAGGCACGCGGCGGAGGGCTGACCGGCACGGCAGGCCGGCGGACGAGGAAAGCGGCGACCGCGACCGGACCGGCCTGCCGGTGCGCGGGGCGAAGACCGGTCCCCCGGGCGGGCCCCGCCCCGGACCGGGCCGGTGGGTCTTCCGGCCGGTCCCGCGAGGGCCCGGTCCGGCCGCGGCCCCGGGGTACCCGGGCGGGCCCTGCCGCGGAACCGGGCGTACGGCATCCGTGGGACGGCGCCCGCCGCCACGGATTGTGCGCCCCCGCCCCGGGAACCCGGTGCGCATGACAGTCGACCACACCCGTGCACCGGTTCTGGAAGCCCTGGACGCCTATCGCCGCAAGGGGCATCTGTCGTTCACGCCGCCCGGGCACAAGCAGGCCCGCGGTGCCGATCCGGAGGCCCGGGAGATCCTCGGGGACGCCGTGTACCTCGGGGACGTGCTGGCCACGGGCGGGCTGGACGACCGGCTCACCCGGGGGCAGGTGCTGCAGCGGGCGCAGGAGCTGATGGCCGACGCGGTCCACGCGGAGCACACCTTCTTCAGCACGTGCGGCAGCTCCCTGTCCGTGAAGGCCGCCATGCTGTCCGTCGCGGGCCCGCACGAGAAGCTGCTGGTCGGACGGGACGCCCACAAGTCCGTGGTGTCGGGACTGATCATCTGCGGGATCAAGCCGGTCTGGGTCGAGCCCCGCTGGGACGCCGAGCGGCACCTCGCGCATCCGCCGTCCGCCGAGGAGTTCGACCGGGCCTTCGAGGCCCACCCGGACGCGCGCGGGGCGCTGGTGACGAGCCCGACGCCCTACGGCGGCTGCGCGGACCTGCGGGCGATCGCCGAGGTCTGCCACCGGCGTTCACGGCCACTGATCGTCGACGAGGCGTGGGGCGCGCACCTGCCGTTCCACCCCGGCCTGCCGTCCTGGGCGATGGACGCGGGCGCGGACATCTGCGTGACCAGCATCCACAAGATGGGCAGCGGCCTGGAGCAGGGCTCCGTCTTCCACCTCCAGGGCGACCTCGTCCCGCCGGCCCTGCTCGGGATGCGCGCGGACCTGCTGGGGACCACCAGCCCGTCGGTGCTGATCTTCGCGGGCCTGGACGGCTGGCGCCGCCAGATGGCGCTGCACGGCGAGGAGCTGATGGGCGGCACGCTGGCCCTGGCGGCGGAGGTGCGCGCCGCGATCGAGGAGATCGACGGGCTGCACGTCAACGACCGCGGCGACTTCTGCGGCCCCGGGCTGTCCGACGACTTCGACCCGCTGCCCGGCGTCATCGACCTGACCGAGCTGGGCATCTCCGGCTTCCAGGCGGCGGACTGGCTGCGCGAGCACCGGCAGATCGACGCGCATCTGGTCGACCACCGCCGGATCGGCGCCCAGCTCACCCACGGCGACGACCGGGAGACGACCGGCGAGCTGCTGGCGGCGCTGCGCGACCTCGCCCGGGCCGCGCGGGACCTGCCCGAGGCACCGCGCGTGGAGGTGCCCCCGCCCGCTCAGCTGCGGATGGAACAGGCGGTCCTGCCGCGTGACGCCTTCTTCGGCCCGGCCGAGGACGTGCCGGTGGCCGAGGCGGCCGGACGGATCGCGGCGGAGATGATCACGCCCTATCCCCCGGGCATCCCGGCGGTTCTGCCGGGCGAGCTGCTCACCGAGCCGGTGCTGGCGTACCTGCGGACCGGACTGGAGGCGGGTATGCACCTCCCCGACCCGACGGATCCCGGGCTGCAGACGGTCCGGGTCGTCGCGAAGGGCGCCGGGAAGTGAAACAGGTCACGCGACCCGCTCTTGGGTACGCGAACGCCCCCTGAATGGTTTACCGTTCATTCATACGTGGTGACGGAGTCGACCCCGGTCCTCCGTGCCGCCACATACGGCCCTGGCTGGTTTCCCCCGTCCAGCCAGGGCTTTCTCATGCCCGGACGGCGCCGATGAGGAAGTCTCGTACGCCGAGGTGCCCAAGGCTTAGCCAGCGGCTGAAATGGGCGTAGGGACAGCACCGCAGTCGACCGCCCGGCGAGGAGCTCCGCATGACCAAAGCGATCAAACTCCTGACCGCCCTGCCCCCGCCCCAGCGTCAGCGCCTGATGGCGCTGGCCCGGGAGGCGTCCTTCCCCGAGGACGCCCGGATCTTCGAGGCGGACGGCCCGGCCGACCGCTTCTGGGTCATCCGCTCCGGCGCCGTCTCCCTGGACCAGCAGGTCAACTCCCTGCAGCGGGTGACCGTGGCCAGTCTCGGGGCGGGCGACCTGCTGGGCTGGTCCTGGCTGTTCCCGCCGTACACCTGGGACTTCGGCGCGGTGGCGTTCAGCCCGGTGCGGGCCTACGAGTTCGACGCGAGGGCCGTGCTGGACCTGTGCGAGGAGGACCCGCGGCTCGGGCTGACGCTGGTGCGCAGCGTCGCCGAGGTGCTCGCCCACCGGCTGGAGATGACCCGGGGCAAACTCATGGAGCAGTACACGCTGCACCGGCGCGGGGCGCTGTGAGGCCCCGGGGGCGTCAGACGCGGTAGCGGCGCAGCGCCGGCACCGTGGCGGCGAGGAGCAGCATCACGGCGACGACCAGCAGCCCGCCGCCCGCCACGGCGGCGCGGGGGCCGAAGGCCGAGCCCGCGGTGCCGTGCAGCACGTCGGCGAGGCGCGGGCCGCCCGCCACGACGACGGTGAAGACGCCCTGCATGCGCCCGCGCATCTCGTCGGTGGCGGCGGACAGCAGGATCGCCCCGCGGAAGACCATGGAGACCATGTCGGCCACCCCGGCGACGGCGAGGAACGCCACCGCCACCCACAGGTTGGCGCTCAGTGCGAAGCCCGTGATGGCCGCGCCCCAGACGACGACCGCCCCGATGACCATCCAGCCGTGCCGGCGGGCCCGGGAGAAGGTCCCGGAGAACAGTCCGCCGAGCACCGCGCCGACGGGGATCGCCGCGAACAGCAGTCCCAGCGCGAGCCCCTCGCCGCAGGGCGCGTAGGTCTCGGCGGCGAGCTGCGGGAACAGGGCCCGGGGCATGCCGAGGACCATGGCGACGATGTCGGCGAGGAAGGACAGCAGCAGCACGGTGTGCCCCCACATGTACCGGAAGCCCGCGGCGATCTCCTTCACCCCCGCGCGCCGCACCGCCGCCCCGGCCAGGGGCGGCAGCGACGGCAGCCGGTACACGGCCCACACCGTGACGCACAGCGCCAGGGCGTCGGCGAGGTACAGCTCGGGCAGGCCGACGACGGGGATGAGGGCCCCGGCGAGCAGGGGTCCGGCCACCTGCCCGGTCTGCATCACCGTGGAGCCGAGGGCGTTGGCGGCGGCCAGTTCGTCCGCGGGGACCAGGCGGGCGATGGAGGCGTTGCGGGCCGGTGCGTTCAGGCCCCAGAAGGCCTGCTGCAGCGCGAGCAGCAGCATCAGCGCGGCCACCGAATCCAGGCCGGCGAGGGCCTGGAACCAGAAGAGCAGCGAGGTGACGGCGATGCCGGTGTTGGTGATCAGCAGCAGCTTGCGCCGGTCCATGGTGTCGGCGATCGCCCCGCCCCACAGCGCGAACACGATCAGCGGCAGCAGACCGGCCAGGCTCGCGGCGCCCACCCAGGCCGACGAGCCCGTGATGTCGTAGATCTGCTTGGGCACGGCCACCGCGGTGAGCTGGCTGCCCACGGCGGTGACGACGGTGGAGGCCCACAGGCGGCGGTAGGCGGGGCGGCGCAGCGGACGGGTGTCCATCGTCCAGCGGCGCCGGCCCCGCCGCGGGGGCGTCGACGGGTCCGGCTCCGGCCGTCCGGTCGTGCTCCCACTCGTGTCCACGCGCCCCCGCCCTGTCGATGCCCGCTACATCTTTCCGGCCGGGATCACTATCGCACCACCTCCCGGCCGCCCGGCGACGGCCTTCAGCTGCCGGTGATCAGCAGGACACCCAGCACGATCATGGTGGCGGCGACCAGGCCGTCCAAGGCCCGCCAGGCGGCGGGCCGGGCGAGGAACCGGCCGAGCAGCCGGGCGCCGAAGCCGAGGGCGGTGAACCAGCTCAGGCTGGCCAGCACGGCGCCCAGGGCGAACGTCCAGCGCAGCGGGCCGTGGTCGGCGGCGACGGAGCCCAGCAGGAACACGGTGTCCAGGTAGACGTGCGGATTGAGCCAGGTCATCGCCAGGCAGGTGAGCACGGCCCGGCGCACCGAGCCCGCCGCCTCCCCCTCCGCGCGCAGCGCGCCCCCGTCCGGCCGGAACACCCGGCGGGCCGCCAGCGCTCCGTAGCCCAGCAGGAACGCGCCGCCGATCCAGGCGACCGCGGTCAGCGCGCCCGGCCAGGTCACCACCACCGCACCGACCCCGGCGACGCCGAGGGCGATCAGCAGCGCGTCCGACAGTGCGCAGATGGCGACGACGGCGAGGACCGCCTGACGGCGGACGCCCTGGCGCAGGACGAAGGCGTTCTGGGCGCCGATGGCCACGATGAGGGACAGTCCGGTGCCGAATCCGGCGGCGCCGGCGGTGAGGGTGCTGGTCATGGCGTCGAGGCTACGGACGGCACCGGAGCCCGGTCCAGCTAAAGATTCTTACGTATCATTAGCCGATGTGATGATGCCGGATCTCCCGCTGGACCAGCTGCGGACGCTGCTGGCGGTCGTGGACGAGGGGACGTTCGACGCGGCGGCCGCCGCGCTGCACGTGACGCCCTCCGCCATCAGCCAGCGGGTGAAGGCGCTGGAGCAGCGCACGGGGCGGGTCCTGCTGATGCGGACCAAGCCGGTGCGGCCGACCGAGTCCGGCGAGGTGCTGGTGCGGCTGGCCCGCCAGGTGGCGCGGCTGGAACGGGACGCGTACGCCGAGCTCGGACTGAGCGGCAGCGGGGAGCCGACCCGGGTGTCGGTGGCGGTGAACGCGGACTCGCTGGCCACCTGGTTCCTGCCCGTGCTCTCCCGGGTGCCGCCGGAGCTGCGGCTCTACTTCGAGCTGCACCGCGAGGACGAGGACCACACGGCGGCACTGCTGCGGGAGGGCGCGGTGATGGCCGCCGTGACGTCGTCGCCGGATCCGGTGCCGGGCTGCTCGGTGCGCTCGCTCGGGCGGATGCGGTACCTGCCCGTCGCCGCACCGGACTTCGCCGCGCGCCATCCGGCCGGGCCGCCGGCCGAGGTGCTGCGGGAGGTGCCCGTCGTGGTCTTCGACCGGCGGGACGACTTCCAGGACGGCTTCGTGCGCCGGCTCACCCGGGGACGCGGCGGCGCGAGTGCGCTGCGCCACTACGTGCCGACATCGGAGGGCTTCGTCGAGGCGGTCACGGCCGGGCTGGGCTGGGGCCTGGTGCCGGAGGCCCAGGCGCAGCCCCTGCTGCGCGCCGGCCGGCTCGTCCGCATCGCCCCGGGCGGGCACGTGGACGTACCGCTGTACTGGCAGCAGTGGAAACTCGACTCACCGGCCCTGGCCCAGGTGGCGGAGACGGTCACGACGACCGCGGCGGCGGCCCTGCGGCCCTGACGCCCGCGCCCCGTACGGCCGCCAGCCGGGCCTGCGCGCTGTCCAGGAGCATCTCCAGGGCCGTCGGATAGGCGCTGGTGACCATCCGGGTGGCGAGCAGGGGCGCCGCCTCGGCGATACGGGGGTGGGTGGCGGCCGGCAGCCGGGCGTACGCCGAGCGCCACATGTCCTCGTCGGCGCGCAGCGACTCGGGCGGCAGGGCCAGCGAGGCGGCGTCCAGGGCGGCGAGGCCCAGGGTGGTGTCGATGAAGGCGTGGTACACCCGCACCGCCTCCGGCAGCGGGAAGCCCGCCGTGCGCAGGACGTCCAGCACCGCCTCGTCCGCCGCGAGTTCGTTGGCCCGGCCCGACACCCGGCTCGCGGTGAGCACCGCCGCCTGCGGATGCTCCACGTACGCGGCGTGCACCGCCAGCCCGAACGCCCGCAGGTCCGCCCGCCACTGCCCCGTGCGCCGCCAGCCGTCCAGCGCCTGGCCGATGAGGGCGTCGCCGATGGCGAGGGTCAGGTCGTCCATGCCCCGGAAGTACCGGTAGAGCGTGCTCGGGTCGGCGTCCAGGGCGAGGCCGAGGCGGCGGGCGGTCAGGCCCGCGCTGCCGTGCTCGCGCAGCATCCGCAGCGCCGTGCGGACGATCAGTTCCTCGGACAGCACCGTGCCGCGCTTGGTGGGCCTGCGCCGACGGCGTTTCTCCTCGGGCACCACGGGTTTGGGCACCGGGGTTCCTCCTCGCCCTGCTGGTCGCGCTTATGCCAACGCCATTGACCTTACGTCGGCGGGCGGCGTTGTATCTCCCCCGAGGGCGCGCCACGTTCTTCGCACAGAGGGAGTTTTCTGTCATGCGTGTACTGCTCGTGGGTGCCGGCGGTGTGGGCGGCGCGATCACCCGGATCGCCGCCCGGCGGCCGTTCTTCGAGACGATGGTGGTGGCCGACCACGACCCGGAGCGGGCCCGGGCGGCGGTCGCGGCGGTCGGCGGTGACCGGCGGTTCGCCGCCGAGCGGGTGGACGCCGGCGACGAGGCGGCCGTGGTCCGCCTGCTGGCCGCGCACCGCTGCGACGTCCTCCTCAACGCCACCGACCCCCGCTTCGTGATGCCGCTGTTCCGCGCGGCGCGGGCCGCGGGCGCGACCTACCTCGACATGGCGATGTCGCTGTCCCGGCCGCACCCGGAGCGGCCGTACGAGGAGTGCGGGGTCAAGCTCGGTGACGAGCAGTTCGAGCAGGCCGCGCGGTGGGAGGAGGAAGGGCTGCTGGCCCTGGTCGGGATGGGGGTGGAGCCGGGTCTGTCGGACGTGTTCGCCCGCCACGCCGCCGACGAGCTCTTCGACGAGATCGAGGAGATCGGCGTCCGGGACGGCGCGAACCTCACCGTCGACGGCTACGACTTCGCCCCCTCCTTCAGCATCTGGACCACCATCGAGGAGTGCCTCAACCCGCCGGTCGTCTACGAGTCGGACCGGGGCTGGTACACCACCGAGCCCTTCAGCGAGCCCGAGGTGTTCGACTTCCCGGAGGGCATCGGGGAGGTCGAGTGCGTGAACGTGGAGCACGAGGAGGTGCTGCTGGTCCCCCGCTGGGTCCCCGCGCGCCGGGTCACCTTCAAGTACGGCCTGGGCCGGGAGTTCGTCGAGACGCTGCGGACCCTGCACCGGCTGGGCCTGGACCGCACCGACCCGGTGCCGGTGCCGGGGCCGGGGGGTCCGGTGGCGGTCTCACCCCGGGACGTGGTCGCCGCGTGCCTGCCCGACCCGGCGGCCCTCGGCGAGCGGATGCACGGCAAGACGTGCGCGGGCACCTGGGTGCGGGGGCGGAAGGACGGCAGGCCGCGCGAGGTGTACCTGTACCACGTGGTCGACAACCAGTGGTCGATGGCGGAGTACGGCGCGCAGGCCGTGGTCTGGCAGACGGCGGTCAACCCGGTCGTCGCGCTGGAGCTCCTCGCCACGGGCGCCTGGTCCGGGGCCGGTGTGCTCGGCCCGGAGGCCTTCCCGGCCCGGCCGTTCCTCGACCTGCTGACGGCCTACGGGTCCCCCTGGGGTATGCGCGAGCAGTGAACGGGTGTGAACGGTTCTCCACGGAGGCGCTGTTTCACCGGGCATCGACAGGTGACCCGAAAAGGAGTAAGCATCCGAAAGAGCACGTTTCTACTGTGATGCAGGTGACTTCGATGGACAACTGGCGCAACCACGCTGCCTGCCGGAACGAGGACCCCGAACTCTTCTTCCCGATCGGCACCTCCGGCCCGGCCCTGATGCAGACACAGCAGGCCAAGGCGGTGTGCCGACGCTGCCCGGTGCAGGAACAGTGCCTGGAGTGGGCGCTGGAGACGGGACAGTCCATCGGTGTGTGGGGCGGGACGAGTGAGGACGAACGACGGGCGCTGAAGCGGCGCGCCGCGGCCCGGCGCCGCTCGGGCTGAGCCGGGCGGGCCGCCCGCCACGGGCGGGCGGCCCGGCCCCGGCGGTGACCCCACGCGCACGCCTGTCACCCACACACGACCGCGCGGTGCCCGGGCCGTCCCTCGGCCCGGGCACCGCGCGGTGGTGAGCGGCTCAGCCGCGCCGCAGCGTCCCCCAGGGCTTCTCCTGCCGCGCCACCTCGGCCTTCGCCTCGTGGATCACCTGCTGGTCGATCCAGCCCATCGGCCGGACGTCGGTGACCAGGGGCTCGTTGTCGGGTCCGCGCGCGCACTCCTTGCCCGCGAGCACCCAGGGACGGACCCCGGGCCCCTTCTCGTGCGGCAGGTGGGCGTAGTCGTACAGGCGCCTCGCCACCCACACACGCACGGGCCGGTCCTCCCACCAGTCCTCGACATCGAGCGGGTTGGCGGACAGGCCCGGCATGGACACGCCCGTCAGGTCGTCCGTGCTGGACACGTCGCGGAGATCGGTCCCCGGGCCGCGGGACCAACGCACGTACAGGCCCTGGTGCCCGTCGACCAGCTCGGCGAGTTCGTCGAGTGTGCGCACGACCTTCAGGTCGTCCGATGCACTCATGTCGTGACCTCCTTCCTCGACGTGGTCAGGCGGACGGAGTACCCGCCCGGCGCGCGCGGAATCCGCCCTTCGGCTCGGCGCGCCGTCGCCACCGGGTGGGAGTTACGCTCACGGCACGTCCGTCCGCCGCCGAAGGGGCCCGACCATGAGCGTTCGCGTGCGCCGCGTCTACGATCCGCCCGGGCCGCGGGACGGCGTGCGGGTCCTGGTCGACCGGTTGTGGCCGCGTGGCCTGGCGAAGGACGCGGCACGGGTCGACGAGTGGCCCAAGGCCCTCACCCCGTCGACGGAGCTGCGGCGCTGGTACCACGCGGGCGGGGGCTCGTACGAGGAGTTCGCCGAGCGGTACGAGGCGGAGCTCGCCGCCGACGAGGCGGCCGAGGCCCTGGCCGGGGTGCGGGAGCTGGTCCGCGGGGGCGGGGTGACGCTGCTGACCGCGTCGAAGACGCCGGAGCGCAGCCACGCCGCGGTGCTGGCCCGCCTCCTCGGGGCGTAGATCCGCCCCGTGCGCGGGAGGCGGGCCGTCGCCGGTGGGGTCAGGCGGTCTGCCGGGCCGCCGCCCGGCCCGCGGCGCGCCCGGAGAAGAGGCAGCCGCCGAGGAAGGTGCCCTCCAGGGCGTTGTAGCCGTGCACCCCGCCGCCGCCGAAGCCGGCGACCTCCCCGGCCGCGTACAGTCCCTCGACCGGTTCGCCATTGGTGCCCAGGGCCCGGGAGTCGAGGTCGGTCTGGATGCCGCCGAGGGTCTTGCGGGTGAGGATGTGCAGCTTGACGCCGATGAGGGGGCCCGCGGCCGGGTCGAGGATGCGGTGCGGGGTGGCGACCCGGCCGAGGCGGTCACCGATGTAGCGGCGGGCGTTGCGGATGCCCTGGACCTGGGCGTCCTTGGCGTAGGGGTTGGTGATCTGCAGGTCGCGGGCCTCGATCTGGCGGGTGATCTCCGCGGCGTCGAGCAGCGGCTCGTCGGTGAGCTGGTTCATCTTCTCCACCAGCTGCTCGATGCCGGGCGCGGTGACGAAGTCGGCGCCCTTGCGCAGGAACGCGTCGACCGGTCCGGGCGCGCCCTTGCCGAGGATGCGTTCCTTGAGGAAGCCGGTGCGGTCCTTGGCGGTGATGTCGGGGTTCTGCTCGGAGCCCGACAGGGCGAACTCCTTCTCGACGATCTTCCGGGTGAGGATGAACCAGGAGTGGTCGTACCCGGCGATGTCCTCGGTGGTGCGCAGGTGCTTGAGGGTGCCGAGGGTGTCGTAGCCCGGCAGGTACGGGCCGGGCAGGCGGCGGCCGAGGGCGTCGAACCACATCGAGGACGGGCCGGGCAGGATGCGGATGCCGTGGCCGGGCCAGATCGGGTCCCAGTTCCGCAGGCCCTCGGTGTAGTGCCACATGCGGTCCCGGTTGACCAGGCGTACGCCGGCCTCGGCGCTGATGTCGAGCATCCGGCCGTCGACGTAGGCGGGGACGCCGGTGACCATCTCCTTCGGCGGGGTGCCGAGGCGCTCGGGCCAGTGGCGGCGGACGATGTCGTGGTTGGCGCCGATGCCGCCGCTGGTGACGATGACGGCCTGGGCGGTGAGCTCGAACTCGCCGACCGCGTCGCGGTTGGAGGCGACGCCGCGGGGCGCGGTGTCCGGCGCGAGGACCGTGCCGCGCACGCCCTTCGCCGTGCCGCCCTCGACGACGAGGGCGTCGACGCGGTGGCGGTGGTGGAAGGTGAGCAGGCCGTCGCGGGCGGCCTGCCGGGCGTAGCGGACGAACGGCTCGACGACGCCGGTGCCGGTGCCCCAGGCGATGTGGAAGCGGGGCACGGTGTTGCCGTGTCCGTGCGCGGTGAGGTCGCCGCGCTCGGCCCAGCCCACGGTGGGCAGGAAGCTGATGCCGTGGCCGTCGAGCCAGGACCGCTTCTCCCCGGCGGCGAACTCGACGTAGGCGCGCGCCCAGCGCACGGCCCAGGAGTCCTCGTCGTCGAGGCGGTCGAAGCCGGCGCTGCCCCGCCAGTCGCTCCAGGCCAGGTCGAAGGAGTCCTTGATGCCCAGGCGGCGCTGTTCCGGCGAGCCGACGAGGAAGAGCCCGCCGAAGGACCAGAAGGCCTGGCCGCCGAGGTTGGCGGCGTTCTCCTGGTCGACGAGGGCGACCCTTTTGCCTCTGCTGGTCAGTTCGTGTGCCGCGACCAGGCCGGCGAGGCCCGCTCCTACGACGATGACGTCGGCATCCATGGCGACCGTTCCCTTCCTCAGTGCTGCGCGTGATCGGGGGTGCCGCTGCCGTCGGTCAGCAGGGCCGTGAGCAGTTGCTTCAGCCAGGCCCGGGCGTGGTCGACGTCCCGGTCCAGCAGCAGTTGCGTGGTGACGCCGTCGTAGGCCGCGACCACGGCGTGGGCGGCGCCGTCGGTGCCGCCCAGGACGGCGGGCAGCGCGGTCAGGCCGCGGGCGAGCCGGTCGGCGATCGCCTCCCGCAGCCGTGCGCGGTGTTCGAGCAGGGTGCGGGCCACGCCCGGGTCGCGGGCGGCGTGCACGAGGAAGTCCGTCTTCACCAGCAGCCAGTCCCGGTCGAGGAGCAGCACGTCGGTGACGCGGTCCACGGCGGCCGGGACGTCGAGGCCGGGCCCATCGGCGGCGAGGGCCCCGGACACCTGCTCGGCGATCAGCTCGGCCCGCTCGCGGTAGAGGGCGAAGAACAGCTCGTCGAGGCTGGAGAAGTTGGAGTAGAAGGCGCCCCTGCTGTAGCCGGCGGCCTCGCAGATCTCCTCGATGGAGACGTGCCCGAAGCCCTTGGCCGCGAGGACGGCGAACGCCGCCTCGAGGAGGTTGGCACGGGTGCGGACCCGGCGCCGGGTCACGCGGCCGGTCGTCGCCTGCACGGTCGGCCTCCTTTCGATACGGCAATGTATTCGATACATCGATGTATCGAAAGAGCCAGTGCCGGGATGGAACACACTTTCGATTCGGAGGTACGCTGCTCTCATGCACCTCCAGGGCTCCCTCTTCGACCAGACCGACGAGCTGCGCCTCGGTCCGCTCGACGGAATCCACCGCACCGAGCTGGGCTCCGGCGCCTGGCTCGACGTGCTGCCCGGGTGGCTCAGCGGCGCCGACACGCTGTGCGAACAGCTCGCCGCGGAGGTGCCCTGGCGTGCGGAGCGGCGCCAGATGTACGACCACGTCGTCGACGTGCCCCGGCTGCTGGCCTTCTACGGCGCGGGCGAGGCGCTGCCGCACCCGGTGCTGGCCGAGGCCCGGGACGCGCTGAGCGCCCACTACGGCGAGGAACTGGGCGAGCCGTTCACCACGGCCGGCCTGTGCTACTACCGCGACGGCCGGGACAGCGTCGCCTGGCACGGCGACCGGATCGGGCGCGGCGCCCGAGAGGACACCATGGTCGCGATCCTGTCCGTCGGAGCGCCCCGGGACCTGCTGCTGCGGCCCGTGCACGGCGGCCGGGACACCGTGCGCCGCCCGCTCGGCCACGGCGACCTCGTCGTGATGGGCGGGTCCTGCCAGCGCACCTGGGAGCACAGCGTCCCGAAGAGCACGCGGGCGACCGGCCCGCGCATCAGCATCCAGTTCCGCCCGCACGGCGTGCACTGAGGCGCCGCCCCGAACGTCCCCGCCGCGCGGTCCCGTCCGGCCGGGCCCGGCGGTTCCGTCCGACAGCACGTCTGCTTTCCTTCTCCCGTCGGGAGCGGGAGCGGCACCACACGACGCGGGGAGACTCATGCGGGCAGGCGTACGGCACGTCGCGGACGGCACCTACCTGGTGCACGGTTCGAACACCAACTGGGTGATCCTCACGGAGGGGGACGCCGTCACCCTGGTCGACACCGGCTACCCCGGTGACCGGGAGCAGCTCCTCGCCTCGCTCGCGGAGGTGGGCAGCTCCCCGGAGGCGATCGCGGCCGTGCTGATCACCCACGCGCACAACGACCACCTCGGGTCCGCGGAATACCTGCGGGCCGCGTACGGCACGCCCGTGTACCTGCACGAGGCCGAAGTGCCGCACGCCCGGCGGGACTTCCTGCAGCAGGTGACCGTCGGGACGGTACTGAGGAACGCCTGGCGCCCCGGGGTGCTGCCCTGGACGCTGCACGTGCTGCGGTCCGGCGGCACGCGGCACCACCCGGTCACGGCCCCCCGGCCGTTCCCGCAGACGGGCGCCCTGGACCTGCCCGGACGCCCCGTGCCGGTGCACACGCCGGGCCACACCGACGGGCACTGCGCCTACCACCTGCCGGGCACCGGGGCGTTGATCTCCGGCGACGCCCTGGTCAGCGGGCACGCCACCTCGCCGATCGAGGGACCGCAGCTGCTGCCGGAGATGTTCCACCACGAGCGGCCGCGCGCGGTGGCCTCCCTGGACCTCCTGGCCGGTCTGGAGGGTGAGCTGCTGTTGCCCGGGCACGGGCCGGTGCACCGCGGTCCGCTGCGCGACGCCGCACAGCGGGCCCGGGAACGCGCCCTTTAGAGTGAGGCGACGATCGGCGGCGAGACGAGGACACCCGGCGCATGGCACTGCAGATCAGCGCGACGAACCCGGAGCACCCCGCGCTCCTGCTGGAGCTCCCCTGGGACGTTCCCCTCGAGGACTGGCCGCAGGAGTACCTGGTCCCCCTGCCGCGCGGCATCTCCCGCCACGTGGTGCGCTACTCCCGCGCCGGGGACGAGGTGATCGCCGTCAAGGAGCTGGCCGAGCGGCCCGCGCTGCGCGAGTACGAGCTGCTGCGCGACCTGGACCGGCTCGGCATCCCGGCGGTGGACCCGCTGGCCGTGGTCACCGGCCGCACCGACGCCGACGGCGCCCCACTGGAGAGCGTGCTGGTCACCCGGCACCTGGGCGGCTCGATGCCGTACCGCTCGATGTTCGAGACGACCATGCGCCCGGCCACCATGCACCGGCTGATGGACGCGCTCGCCGTGCTCCTGGTGCGGCTGCACCTGGCCGGGTTCGCCTGGGGGGACTGCTCCCTGTCCAACACCCTCTTCCGGCGCGACGCGGGCGCCTACGCGGCCTACCTGGTGGACGCCGAGACCGGCGACCTGCACCCGCAGCTCAGCCAGGGGCAGCGCGAGTACGACCTGGACCTCGCCCGGGTGAACATCAGCGGGGAGCTGCTGGACCTGGAGGCGTCCGGGGCGCTGCACCCGTCGGTGGACCCGATCGAGTTCGGCACGGAGATCTGCGCCCGCTACCGCGGCCTGTGGGACGAGCTGACCCGCACGTCCGTCTACCCGGCGGGCAAGCACCACTACATAGAACGCCGGATCCGCCGCCTGAACGAACTCGGCTTCGACGTCGCCGAGATGCAGATCGAGCACGCGTCCAACGGGGACACGGTCACCTTCGTGCCCAAGGTCGTCGACGCGGGCCACCACCAGCGCCAGCTGCTGCGGCTGACCGGCCTCGACACCGAGGAGAACCAGGCCCGGCGGCTGCTGAACGACCTGGAGAGCTGGATGGCCACCCAGGACGACTACGACCCTGCGGATCCCCTCGCCGCCAGGCCGGAAGTGCTCGCCCACCGCTGGGTGCGGGAGGTCTTCCGGCCGACCGTGCGGGCCGTCCCGCCCGAACTGCGCGGCTCCATGGACCCGGCGGAGATCTACCACCAGCTCCTGGAACACCGCTGGTACCTGTCCGAGCGGGCCCAGCACGACATCGGCCTCGACACGGCCGTCGAGGACTACATCAAGAACATCCTGCCGAAGGCGCGCAAGACGCTGCAGCCGACGGCGGAGTGAGCTACGGCGCCTTCGTGGCGTGCGGCACCACCGCCACCGGGCAGTCCGCGTGGTGCAGCATCCCGTGGGCCACCGAGCCGATCCGGGCGCCGACCGCTGTCCGGTGGACGCGGCGGCCGACGACCATCAGCTGGGCCGTCCCGGCCACCGACAGCAGCACCTGGCCCGCGCTGCCCATCTCCACGTGCTCCTCCACGGGCACCTCGGGGAACCGCTCCCGCCAGGGCCGGACCGCGGCGGCCAGGGCCTTCTTCTCGTACGGCTCCAGGCCCCCGGCCTCGTCGAGCAGCTTCAGCGAGCCCGGGCTGTAGGCGAACACGGGCGGCAGGGTCCAGGCCCGTACGACCCGCACGGCCGCCCCGCGCGCGGCGGCCGTCTCGAAGGCGAAGCGGAGCGCGTCGGCGCTGTCCTCCGGGTCGCCCTGCTGGCCCACGACGACCTCCCGCCCCGCCGCCTCGCCCGAGGGCTGGTCACCGGCCCGGACGAGCACCACGGGCCGGGTGGCCCCGGCGATGACCTGCTGGCCGACCGAGCCGAGCAGGAAGCCGACGATCGGCCCGTGCCCGCGCGAGCCGAGCACGAGCAGCTCGGCGTCGGCGGCCGCGGCGACCAGGGTGTCGACGGCCGGGCCCTCCACCACGTCGGTGGTCACCTCCAGGTCGGGGTGGCGTTCGCCGACGGAGGCGACGGCCTCGGTCACGGCGCTGTGCACCCACTCGGCCTGGCTGTCCGCGTCCCCCTCGATCCCGGCTTCGAGCGCCTCCTGCGGCTCGAACCGCCAGGCGTGCACCACGCGCAGCGGCCGGTCGCGCCGCACCGCCTCGCGGGCCGCCCAGCCGAGCGCCGCGAGGCTCTCCCGCGTTCCGTCGACCCCTGCGGTGATCGGGCGTGTCATCCGGCTGTCTCCTTGTGTAGGTCGTCAATGGCGTCGGTGATCAGTCTTCCCCAAGCTCCGCGCCCGCCGGGGCCCTGTGGCGGTGATCTCCGTATCCGGGCGTTCCACGGCGATCGAACATACGATGGGCGAAGGTCGGCGCGGCGCCCCGGGACGCCGTGCCGTGAGTCGACCGCCCGGCGTGGGGGACGTATGGCACAGGCCGCCGATTCGGCGCGGACCGTCATCATGACCGTGGACGACGACCCGGGGGTATCCCGGGCCGTGGCCCGGGATCTGAGGCGGCGGTACGGCGCGTCGTACCGGATCGTGCGGGCGGAGTCCGGCGAGTCCGCGCTGGAGGCGCTGCGGGAGCTGAAACTGCGCGGCGACCTCGTGGCGGTGATCCTCGCGGACTACCGGATGCCGCAGATGAACGGCATCGAGTTCCTCGAACAGGCCCTGGACGTCCATCCGGGCGCGCGGCGCGTGCTGCTGACCGCGTACGCGGACACGAACGCGGCGATCGACGCGATCAACGTCGTCGACCTCGACCATTACCTGCTCAAGCCGTGGGACCCGCCGGAGGAGAAGCTGTACCCGGTCCTGGACGACCTGCTGCGGGCGTGGCGCGCCAGCGACTTCCGGCCCGTGCCGGCCACGAAGGTGGTGGGGCACCGCTGGTCGGCGCGCTCCTCGGACGTGCGGGAGTTCCTGGCCCGCAACCAAGTGCCCTACCGCTGGTACTCCTCCGACGAGCCGGAGGGACGGCGGCTGCTGGCCGCGGCCGGCGCGGACGGGCTGCGGCTGCCGGTCGTGATCACCCCGGACGGGACGCCGCTGGTCGAGCCGGAGGCCGTCGACCTCGCCGCCCGGGTGGGCCTGGCGACCACCCCGGCCGCGGACTTCTACGACCTGGTCGTGATCGGCGGCGGCCCGGCCGGGCTCGGCGCGGCCGTCTACGGCGCTTCCGAGGGGCTGCGGACGGTGCTGGTGGAGCGGTCGGCGACCGGCGGGCAGGCCGGGCAGAGCTCCCGCATCGAGAACTACCTGGGCTTCCCCGACGGCGTGTCCGGAGCGCAGCTCACCGACCGCGCCCGGCGGCAGGCCGCCAAGTTCGGCGCGGAGATGCTCACCGCCCGGGAGGTGACGGCCCTGGAGGTCAACGGCGCCGCCCGCGTCGTGCGGTTCTCGGACGGCTCGGCGGTCGCCGCGCACAGCGTGATCCTGGCGACCGGCGTGAGCTACCGTCAGTTGCAGGCGCCCGGCTGCGACGACCTGACCGGGTGCGGGGTCTACTACGGGTCCGCCCTGACCGAGGCGCCCGCCTGCCAGGGACAGGACGTGTACATCGTCGGCGGCGCCAACTCCGCCGGCCAGGCGGCGATGTACCTGTCGGGAAGCGCCAAGTCGGTGACGCTGCTGGTGCGCGGCGAGTCGCTGACGGCGTCGATGTCGCACTACCTGATCCAGCAGATCGAGGAGTCCCCCAACATCCGGGTGCGCGTCCGCACGGTCGTCGAGGAGGCGCACGGCGACGGCCACCTGGAGCGGCTGACCCTGCGGGACGTGGACACCGGCGAGACCGAACAGGTCGACGCGCAGTTCGTGTTCGTGTTCATCGGCGCGGCCCCGCTGACCGACTGGCTGGACGGCACGGTGCTGCGCGACGAGCGCGGGTTCATCCTGGCCGGGCCCGACCTGACCGCCGACGGCCGTCCGCCCGAGGGCTGGGAGCTGGACAGGCCGCCGTACCACCTGGAGACCAACGTGCCCGGCGTGTTCGTGGCGGGCGACGCACGCTCCGAGTCCGCGAAGCGGGTCGCGTCCGCCGTCGGAGAGGGAGCCATGGCCGTCATGCTCGTCCACCGGTACCTGGAGCAGTCGTGAGCGGGCCGTGCCTGCCGTGCAACCCCGAGGAGATCGGGTCGCTGTTCCTGTTCGAGAAGCTGACGCCCGAGCAGCTCGGACGGCTGTGCGCCGAGGGGCGCGTGGAGCGGTTCGAACCCGGGCCGGTGTACACCGAGGGCGAGCCCGCGACCTGCTTCTACG
Source organism: Streptomyces sp. NPDC044921 (assembly GCF_056432865.1). Taxonomy (NCBI): domain Bacteria; kingdom Bacillati; phylum Actinomycetota; class Actinomycetes; order Kitasatosporales; family Streptomycetaceae; genus Streptomyces; species Streptomyces sp. NPDC044921. The sequence goes on along the minus strand of NZ_JBWKIF010000002.1, from coordinate 236,429 downwards.
TGATGCTGGAGGGCACGGTCGTGCTGTACCGCCGGGTCGGCGGGGACGACGTGGAGGTGAGCCGCACCTCCCAGCGCGGGGTGTACGCGGGCTCCATGCAGGCCTACCTCGGCGACCGGGTGCGGCAGGTCTACAACAACTCCATGCGCGTGACCGAGCCGACGCGCTTCTTCGTGCTGCCCGCCGACACGTTCGCGCGGATCATGCAGGAGTGGTTCCCGATGGCGGTGCACCTGCTGGAGGGGCTCTTCTTCGGCTCGAAGAACACCCAGCGGGCCATCGGGCAGCGGGAACGGCTGCTGGCGCTCGGTTCGTTGTCCGCGGGTCTCACGCACGAGCTGAACAACCCGGCCGCGGCGGCGGTACGGGCGACCGCGACGCTGCGCGAGCGGGTCGGCAAGATGCGCCACAAGCTGGCCGTCATCGCGCAGGCCTCGTACGCGCCGGAGGTGATGGCGGAGCTCATCGACATCCAGGAGCGCACCGCCGAACGGGTCGCCAAGGCGCCCGGCCTGAGTCCGCTGGAGGCCTCCGACCGGGAGGACGCGCTCGCCGACTGGCTCGACGACCACGGCATCCAGGACGGCTGGCGGATCGCGCCCACGTTCGTGCAGGCGGGCCTGGACGTGGACTGGCTGGACCAGGTCGCGGCCGCCGTCGACGAGGAGATGCTGCCGAGCGCGGTGGGCTGGCTCAGCTACACCGTCGAGACCGAGCTGCTGATGGACGAGATCAGCGACTCCACCACGCGCATCTCGCACCTGGTCGACGCGGCGAAGCAGTACTCACAGCTCGACCGGGCGCCGTTCCGGAACGCCGACGTGCACGAACTCCTCGACAGCACCCTGCTGATGCTGTCGGGCAAGATCGGCCCGCGGATCAGGGTCGTGAAGGAGTACGACCGCGCGCTGCCGAGGATCCCGGCGTACCCGGCGGAGCTCAACCAGGTGTGGACGAACCTGATCGACAACGCGGTCTCGGCGATGAACAGCGCGGGCGGCGACGGGACACTGACCGTGCGGACGGCCCGGGAGCACGACCGGCTGCTGGTGGAGTTCCGGGACACGGGGACCGGCATCCCGGCGGAGGACCGGGGGCGGATCTTCGACCCGTTCTTCACGACGAAGCCGGTGGGCGAGGGGACCGGGCTGGGCCTCGACATCTCCTGGCGGATCGTGGTGGACAGGCACCACGGGAGCATCCAGGTGGAGTCGGAGCCGGGAGACACCCGGTTCCAGGTGCTGCTGCCGCTGACGGCGGCCGAGGAGGAGTCGGAATGAGTGGCGAGAACGGGATCGACCCGGGTGCTCCGCCGAGCGGCAGCGGGTGCGCCGAGTGCGACGCGGACGGCGGGTGGTGGTTCCACCTGCGCCGGTGCGCGCAGTGCGGGCACGTCGGGTGCTGCGACAGCTCCCCGGCGCAGCACGCCACGGCGCACTTCCGGGCGACCGGGCACCCGTTCGTGCAGAGCTACGAGCCGGGTGAGAGCTGGTTCTGGAGCTACGAGACGAACGAGCTGTACGAGAGTGGGCCGGAGCTGGCCGCGCCGGTGAGCCGTCCGGAGGACCAGCCCGCGCCGGGCCCTGCCGGGCGGGTGCCGGCCAACTGGGCCAAGGCGCTGCGGGCCGGGTAGCCCGCTCGCCGCCGGCCGGCGGCCGCGGGTCGTTCATGGTGGATCGCGCATTTCCCCGCGCCCCTGGAGAAGAAGGTTGGTTCAGTGCCGCAGGCTTCGTTCATCGCGCCGGTCGTCGGGAGGGAAGCGGAACTGACGCGGCTCTCCGAGGTGCTGGACCGTGCGCGCGGGGGTGAGGCGCGGGCCGTGCTGCTCGCCGGGGACGCCGGTGTCGGCAAGACGCGGCTGCTCGGCGAGGCGGGGAAGCGGGCCGCCGAGGCCGGGATGACCGTGGTCGTCGGGCACTGCGTCGACCTCGGCGACGTCGGCCTGCCCTATCTGCCGTTCACCGAGATCCTCGGGGCGCTCGCCGCCGACGAGCGGTTCTCGGCGGCTGTCGCCGGGCATCCGGTCGCGGAGCGGCTGCTGGGGTCCGGGACCGACGCCGTGCGGGACGTGGACGGCCGGCTGCGGCTGTTCGAGGGGATCGCCGGGCTGCTGGCCGAGGTGGCGGACCTCGCGCCGTTGCTGCTCGTGCTGGAGGACCTGCACTGGGCCGACCAGTCGTCACGGGACCTGCTGCGGTTCCTGCTCGGGCGGGGCGTCCTGCGCCGGCGCCTGGCGGTGTTCGCCTCGTACCGGGCGGACGACCTGCACCGCCGCCACCCGCTGCGGCCGCTGCTCGCGGAGCTGATCCGGCTGCCCGCCGTGGAGCGGCTGGAGCTGCGGCCGCTGGCCGACCCCGACGTGGCCCGGCTCGTGCGGGCCCTGGAGCGCCGGCCGCTGCCCGAGGCGACGGTGCGGCGGATCGTGGAGCGGGCCGAGGGGAACGCCTTCTACGCCGAGGAGTTGCTCGCGGCCACGGACACCGGGTCCGGCGGGGTGCCGAGCGGCCTCGCGGACGTGCTGCTGATCCGTTTCGAGCAGCTCTCCGACACCGCCCAGCAGGTGCTGCGCACCGCGGCCGTCGCCGGGCGCCGGGTCGAGCACGACCTGCTGCGCGAGGCGGTCGGGCTGCCGGAGGAGGAGCTGGAGTCCGCGCTGCGCGAGGCGGTGGGGCGGCAGTTGCTGGTCGCCGGGGACGACGACACGTACTCCTTCCGGCACGCGCTCGCCCGCGAGGCGGTCTACGCGGATCTGCTCCCCGGGGAACGGGCCCGGCTGCACGGCGCGTTCGCGCGGCTGCTCGCCGGGCGCGGGCACCGTGCCGAGAGCGCGGCCGAACGCGCCCACCACTACCGGGAGAGCCACGACCTCGCCGAGGCGCTGGCCGCCTCGCTGGAGGCCGCCGACCACGCCCAGCGGGTGGGGGCGCCGGCCGAGGAGCACCGGCACCTCGAAGCGGCCCTCGACCTGTGGTCGGCGGTGCCCTCCGAGTCCCGGCCCGCGGCGGCCGGTACCGACCGGGTGACGCTGACGCTGCGGGCCTCGGCGGCGGCCGCGCACGCCGGGGAGCTGCACCGCGCGGTCTCGCTGACGCGGTCGGCGCTGACCCAGCTGGGCCAGGACGCCGACTCCGAACTCGCCGCCCGGGTCCGCTACACCCTGGCCGGGAACCTGCTGAGCGTGGACAGCCTGACGGCGGCGTTCGCCTACAGCAGCGAGGCACTGGCGATGATCCCCGAGGAGCCCCCGTCGCGCACCTGGGTCTGGGCGGCGGCCACGCACGCCATGGCCGCGCGCCACGTCGGGGAGAACGAGACGGCGCTGCGGGTCGCCCGGCGGGCGCTGAGCGTGGCCGAGGAGCTGCGGGTGACCGACGCCCAGGCGGACCTGCTGATCTCCCTGGCCGTGTTCGACGGGGACGGGCGGCGCGGCCCCGGGGGACGTGAGCGGCTGCTGCGGGCCCGGGAGCTGGCCCGCGGTTCCGGCAACGCGGCCGTGGAGCTGCGGGCCCTGTTCAACCTGGCGATGGGCTGCTACGAGTCGGGGGCGCCGGCGGAGTGCCTGCCCTGGCTGACCGAGGGCCTGGACCGGGCCCGGCGCGCCGGGCTGCTGTCGTCGCCGTACCCGCTGGAGATGCGGTACCTGCGGCTGCTGGTGCTGCAGGTGCTGGGACGCTGGGACGAGTGCGTGGAGGCGGCGGCGGCCGACGCGGAGGTGCTGCCGGCGGCCGGCGGGTACACGGTCGGCCCGGCGCTGTACGTGAGGCTGGCCCGGGGCGACTTCACGGCCGCCGACCGGGCGCGCGCCCTGCTGGAGGGGCCGTTCGACTGGATGGCCACCCTGGTCGCGGGCATCGTCCTCACCGACGGCGCGGCGCTGCGCCGTGATGCCGAGGAGGCGGTGCGCTGGGTGCACGCCTCGGTCACGGCCCTCACCGACGAGGCGGGCACCCGCCCCGACGTGGCGGTCCGGCTCGCCGCCCTGGCGCTGTCGGCCGTGGCCGACCGGGCCGCCGCTGCGCGGCTGGGCGGCGACGAGTCCGGCGCCCGCCGCTGGACGGGCACGGCGGGCGAACTGGTGGAACTGGCCCGGGACATCGCCGGCCGCGGCGAGGACGGCACCCCGCAGGGGCCGGAGGGCAGGGCGTGGCTGGTCCGGGCCGAGGCCGAAGGGCTGCGGGCCGTGTCGGGGCCGGACGCGGCGGCCTGGGCCCGGGCGGTGGCGGCGTTCGGCTACGGCGACGTCTACGAGCGGGCGCGGTGCCGGCTGCGGTACGCCGAGGCCCTGGTGGCGGCGGGGCGCCGCGAGGAGGCGGCGACCGAGGCCCGTCTCGTGCGGGAGACCGCCGACCGGCTCGCGGCCGCGCCGTTGCGCGAGCAGGTGGACGCCCTGGTCCGCCGGGCCCGGCTGGCGGACGCCCCGGTCCCGGGCGACCGGGCGGGGGTGCTCACCGCGCGCGAGCAGGACGTGCTGCGGCTGCTCGCGCTGGGCCGCAGCAACCGGCAGATCGGCGAGGAACTGTTCATCAGCGGCAAGACGGCGAGCGTCCACGTCTCCAACATCCTCGCCAAGCTGGGCGCCTCCAACCGCGGCGAAGCGGTGGCGATCGCCTACCGGGAGGGCCTGATCACCCCGGAGCCGTCGACGTCCTGATGGCCGCCCCGCATACCCGGGGGCGGACTCACGGGGTGCATGTGGTCGCCGCCGTCGGAGGCGGGCGGGAGCCGCTCGGGGTCGTAGGGGCTGCGCAGGACGCGGTCGAAGCCGGTGACGGCGTCGACCGCGCCGCCGCCACGGACGAAGGCGTTGAGCCCCTTGCGGACCGCTTCGCCCTCGGGGTCCCTTTCCGGCTCGGGCAGCTTCGGGGCCGTGTGCGGCGCCGGTCCGTCGCCGGGCGCGCCCGGGCCGAACGGGGAGGCCGCGCCGGGGCGCCGGGACGTGCTGTCGCTGCCGGGGGTGCGCACGGTCTTCCTGTTCCAGGGCGTCACCGGCATCAAGGGTGAACCGGCGCCCACGGCCGACCGGCTGATCGCCGGATACCGGACCCTGATCGACCGGGCCCACGCGGCCGGGGGAACTCCGGTGCGGGCGCGGCCGTTTCGGAGAGGGGCGGGGCGACGAGGACAGGGGGACGTGATGAGGGAGCTGGTCCCCGGGGGGAACCTGGCGCTGCCGGGCGGTGCGGTGACCGTCCGGGTGCCCGGCCCGTTCGACGTGTCCGCGCTGGTCACGGACGACGGCGGAAAGGTCCGGGACGACGGCGACTTCGTCTTCTACAACCAGCCCGCGGCCCCCGGGGCCGAACTGCGGGGCGACGCGCTCGTCGTGGACCCCTCGGCCCTGCGTCCGGGCGCGACCCGGGTCACCGTCGCCGTCAGCCCCGCCGAGCCCGGGGCCGCCCTCGGGGGCCTGCCCTCCCCGGCCCTCGTCGTCACCGACGCCCGGGGCCGGGACCTCGCCCGCTTCACCCCGCCGCGTCCCGGGCAGGAGACGGTCCTGCTGCTCGCCGAGATCTACCGGCGCGCCAACCGCTGGAAGGTGCGCGCCCTGGGGCAGGGCTACGCGGACGGGCTGGCGGGGCTGGCGCGGGACTTCGGGGTCGAGGTGACGGACGAGGAGCCGGCTGCGGACCCGCCGTCCCCCTCCGGCCGCCCGGGCCCCGTCTCCGATCCGGCCCCCGCCGCCCGCCGCCCGGGGGGCCCGGCGGCATCCGCGCCCACCCCGCGCCCGTCCGCTCCCGCGACGCCGCCGGCCACCCGCCCTCCGGCGGGCCCGGCCCCGGCCGCCCAGCGTCCCTCCCCCGGCGCCCCCTCCCCCACCGGCTCCGACCCGGACGGCTTCCTCGCGCTGGTCAACCCGGCCCGGGCGGAGGCCGGTTCGCCACCCGTCTCCCTGGACGCCCGGCTCGTCGCGGCGGCGCGGGAGCACGCCGCCGCCATGGCCGCGGCCGGTCGGCTCGGCGTCGAGACCCGGGACGGCGTCTCCGTCTACCAGCGCGTGACCGGCGCCGGGTACGCCTACCTGACCATCGGCGAGCACCTGGTGTCCGGCCCGCGCACGGCCGCCGGGTTCGTCGCCTACTGCCTGCGCGCGGACGCCCCCCGCCGCAGCGTGCGCGAGCCCGCGTTCCGCCACGCCGGGTTCGCCCGCGTCCACGACGACCGCTCCGGCGACACCTACTGGACCGCTCTGTGGGCCGCCCCGCTCACCCCCGCGGGGCTGGAGCGCACCGCGGCGGTCGTCACCGACCTCACCAACCGCGCCCGGGCACGGGCCGGGCTGCCTCCCCTGTCCGCCGACCCGCGTCTCACCGCCGCCGCACAGGCGCACAGCGCGGACATGGTGGCCCGCGCCTTCTACGCGCACACCGCGCCGGACGGCAGCCGTCCCTGGGACCGGGCCGCCGCCGCAGGCTCCACGCGGCGCACGATCGGCGAGAACATCGCCTGCGGCCAGCGCTCCCCCGCCGACGTGGTCGAGGGCTGGATGAACAGCCCCGGCCACCGGGCCAACATCCTCCGACCGGACTTCACCCACATCGGCGTCGGTTTCGCCGGCGGCGGCCGGGCGGGCACGTACTGGACCCAGATGTTCGGCGGCTGACCCCACCCCAGCGCGCCGCCCTCCCCGGGGCGCCGCGCGCGATCCTGGCGGAGGGAAGCGATCCGGGCGAGGATGCCCGCATGAAGGGTGACCTCTTTTCCAGTGAGCACATGGCACAGCCGGCCGTCACGACGGGCATGGCGGTCGAGAACGCCAAGTGCGTCCGGTACACGGTGAACGGCGAGATGCTCGCCCGGCAGGGCGCGATGATCGCCTACCGCGGCAACCTCCAGTTCGAGCGCAAGGGCCAGGGCGTGGGCGGCATGCTCAAGCGCGCGGTCACCGGGGAGGGGCTGCCGTTGATGGCGGTGCGCGGACAGGGCGAGGCCTGGTTCGCGCACGAGGCGCAGAACTGCTTCATCGTCGACGTCGAACCCGGCGACGAGTTCACGGTCAACGGCCGCAACGTCCTGTGCTTCGACGCCACGTTGGCGTACCGCATCGCCACCGTGAAGGGTGCCGGCATCACCGGCGGGGGCCTGTTCAACAGCGTCTTCACCGGGCACGGCAAGCTCGGCCTGATCTGCGAGGGCACCCCGCTCGTCATCCCCGTCTCGCCGCGGGACCCGGTGTACGTGGACACCGACGCGATCGTCGGCTGGACGGCGGGCCTGCAGACCTCCCTGCACCGCTCCCAGTCCATCGGCTCCATGCTGCGCGGCGGCTCGGGCGAGGCCGTGCAACTGCTGCTCCAGGGCGAGGGGTACGTCGTCGTCCGGCCGAGCGAGGCGACCCCGCAGAAGCCCGGCCAGCACTGAGACCCCGCTGATTCCCTGTCAGGTGATCTGCGCCTCACAGGCAACCCCGTCCGGTCCGCCGTCATCTTGATCGGCAACAGGTGATGCCCTGGCCTCACGGCCAGGGCAGATTTCCACCTCGCTATACACACTATGTATACACATCGCGTATACGTAGGGCGCATACGGACCGAAAGGCATCGATGTACGGCAAGGCATTCGCCCCCGAGTACCAGGGCGCGCTCACCACCCTGTCCGTCAACTCCTCCCTGACCGACGTCCTGGCCGCCGGCACCGAGCAGTTGAGAGCGGCCGAGCACGCGGGCGAGCCCGGAGAGGCGGCGCGCTGCGGACTCGCGGTGGCCGAGGCACACCGCCGGCTGGGGCGGGTCGAGGAGGCGGACCGGGCCTGGAAGGCCAGCTACCGCGCCGCCCGGCAGGCCGGGGACACGGCGGCGATGGCCTGGGCGCTGTGGAGCGGCGGCACCCTGGCCCGGCAGCGCGGCGCCTTCCCGCTGGCCAGGCGGTTGTTGCGGCTCGCGGCCGACCTGGGCGAACGCGGCGGGGACGTCGTCGTACGCGGCTACTCGCTCGCGGGGCTCGCCGAGACCGGCCGGATCCAGGGGGACTACGAGGCCGTCGGACGGCTGCACGAACAGCTGCTCACCGAGGCCCGGCGCCGCGGGGAGGCACGGCACACGGTGTGGGCGCTGGAGGGCATCGCGCAGATGCACCGCAACACCGGCGACTACGACACGGCGTACGAGCTGTTCGAGGAGGCCGCCCGGATCGCGGCCGGCGCGGACGACCGGCGGGGCCACGCCTGGGCGTTGCGCGGGCTGGCCGACGTCGTCTCGGTGCGGGACGGGGACACCGAGCGGGCCCTGGAGCTGCTGAGCGAGGCGGAGGGCACCTGCCGTGCGATGCGGCTGTCCAGCGCACTGGCCTACAACCACAAGATGCGGGGCAACGTCCTGTACCGGGCGGGGCGTTACGCCCGGGCGCGGGAACTGTACGAGCAGGCGCTCGCGGAGTTCCGGGAGATGAGCGAGCCGCGCGGCGAGGCGCTGTCCCGTCTCGGCCTCGCCAAGTCCCTGGCCCGGCTGGGCCGCGACCACGCCGAGACGGCCGCCGAACTGGCCGACCTCGCCGCCACCCTGGAGCGCATCGGCCTGCGCCACGCCCACGCCATGGTGGCCCGGGCCTACGAGGAACTGGGCATCCCGGCGGACACGAGGGCGACGGAGGCGGCACGGTGACGGCACTGCCGACGGCGGGGGCGGCGGCCCGGCGGGGCAGCGCCCCGGCGGGCCCGGACGCACGACCCCCAGGACACACCACGGGCCCGGCGGCCCCGGACGCACGGACCCCAGAACACACCACCGCCCCGGCGGACCCGGACGCACGGACCCCAGAACACACCGCCGCACCGGCAGAGGCGGGCGGGCCGCGCGGCACGGCCGCGCCCGGGTCGCGGTTCGGGGCGGGTGACGCCCCGCGGATCCTCGACCGCTGTCGCGCCCTCGTCCGGCCGGCCCTCGTCGAGGCGGTGGGACGGCTGCACCCGTGGGTCGCCGAGATGGCCGGTTACTCCTTCGGCTGGTGCGAGGTCGGCGGCGCCCCCGTCGACGCCTCCGGCGGCAAGGGCGTGCGGCAGGCGCTCGCCGTGCTCGGGGCGGAGGCGGCCGGTGCGCCCGGGCGGGCCGGGGTGCCCGCGGCCGTGGCGGTGGAGCTGGTGCACACCTTCTCCCTGCTGCACGACGACATCATGGACGGCGACACCGACCGCCGCCGCCGTCCGACCGTGTGGAAGGCCTACGGCACGGGCCCCGCGGTCCTGGCGGGCGACGCCCTGTTCGCGCTGGCCGTCGAGACGCTCGCGGCGCAGCCGGGCGGTTCCGGGGCCGTGCGTGCCCTGTCCCTGGCGCTGGGCGACCTGGTGCGCGGCCAGGCGGACGACCTGCTGTTCACCGAACGCCCCTGGACGGGACCGCAGCGGGTGCGGCCGCAGGAGTACCGGGCGATGGCCGAGCACAAGACGGGTGCGCTGCTGGGCGGCGCCGCCGCGCTGGGCGCCGTCCTGGGCGGTGCCGCGCCCGGGACGTGCGCCGCACTCGACCGGGCGGGCCGCCACCTGGGGGTCGCCTTCCAGATCGTCGACGACGTCCTGGGCATCTGGGGCGACCCCCGGGTCACGGGCAAGCCGGTCCACGGCGACCTGCGGGAGCGGAAGAAGACGTATCCGGTCCTGGTGGCGCTCGGTTCGCCGAGCGGTGACCGGCTCGCCGCGCTCCTGGAGTGCGGCGACGAACCCGAGGCGGCCGCGGCGCTGATCGAGGAGGCGGGCGGCCGTGCGGCGGCCCTGGCGGAGGCACGGCGGCACGTGACCGCCGTGGAGACGGCGCTGGCGGACGTGCCGCTGGCTCCGGCGCCCGCCGCTGAACTGCGCTCGCTGCTCGGCTTCCTGGTGCGGCGCGACCTGTGAGCTCTCGGGCGGGCCGGCCGCGGGGCCGCGCGGACCCGCGGCTCGGACCCGGCGTTGACCTGCAGCCCCTCCCCGGGTGAGGGTGCCGGTCGGCGCGTTCCGCGACCCCGCGCCGAGAAGGAGGGCTGCCGTGATCGGCATCTCGGAGATCGAAGCCGCGGCCGAACGGATCGCCGGGCACGTCGTGCGCACCCCGACCGTGCCCAGCCCGGGCCTGTCCGCGCTGCTCGGCGCGCCGGTCACCGCGAAGCTGGAACTGCTGCAGCGCACCGGCTCGTTCAAGGCGCGCGGGGCGACCGCCAAGCTGCTGTCGCTGAGCGAGGCCGAGCGGGCCGCCGGGGTGGTGGCGGTCAGCGGCGGCAACCACGGCATCGCCCTCGCGGTCATGGCCGCCGCGCTCGACGTGAAGGCCACGGTGGTGATGCCGCGCTCGGCACCCGCCCGGTCCGTGGAGATCGCGCAGGACTCCGGCGCGTCCGTGCGGCTGACCGACGACATGGACGGCGCGTTCGCGCTCACGGCCCGGCTCCGGCAGGAGGGCCTGACCCTGGTCCACCCCTTCGACGACCCGGTGGTCGTCGCCGGGCAGGGCACGGTCGGCCTGGAGTTGGCCGCCGACGCCGCAGACCTCACCGATGTCCTCGTCAGCGTCGGGGGCGGCGGGCTGATCGCCGGTGTCGCCGCCGCGCTGCGGGCGCACCGGCCCGGGGTGCGGGTGTGGGGCGTGGAGACGCAGGGCGCGCAGGCGATGTCCGAGGCGCTCGCGGCGGGCGGCCCGCTGCCGGTCGCCTTGTCGTCGATCGTCTCCACGCTCAGCGCGCCGTCGGTCTCCCGGCTGACCTACGACCATGTGTCCGCGCTGGTCACCGAGGTGCTCGTGGTCCCGGACCGGGAAGCCGTGCAGGGCTCCCTGGACCTGGCCGACCACGCCAAGGTGTGGGCCGAGCCGGCCGCCGGCTGTCTGCTGCCCGCCGCCCGGCAGGTGCGCGAACGGGTCGGGGACGGGGCCCGGTTGGGTCTCGTGGTGTGCGGGGGCAATGCCACCACGGGCGACATGATCGGCTGGTCCCGGCGCTTCGGTCTGCGCTGAGGATCGGCGCGCTCCCGGCGCGTCACTCGCCCGAATTCACCGGGGGGTAATCGGGTTCGATCGCCGACACCTCGGCATTTACCGCCGGTTACCCCGGAGTCGGCGGGCGAAGGGGAAAGTGCCGAGGTGAGCGCACCGGGGAATGCCCCGAGGACCGTTTTTCCTCGCACACTTGCTCCCCTGTTTTGAATAAAAGACAGAAAGGAAGGCGGAGTTGCGATCCGTTTGAACGCAGGCGGCCCCGTCCCCCGTACCTCTGGCAAAGGTGAGAGCCAGGTTTCCAGCGAGGGATGACCATGGGCAGGGCGCACGTCTCCACACACCAGTTGGTGGCCGGCCGGTACCGGCTGCTCGAGATCATCCAGCGTGAGACCAACCGCATCTGCTGGTACGCCGAGGACCTCGGCGCCGGCGAGGCCGCCCGGCCGTGCCTGGTCACGCAGATCGGGCTGCCGGAGGACCCCTTCGGGGCCGAGCGCCGAGCCGCCGCGCGGCTGCTGCGCACGTCCGAGAACATGGCCCTGCTGTGCCCCGGGCGGATCGCCGCGGTCGTCGACGCCGTGGAGGAGGCCGGCGCGCTGTGGACCGTCAACGAGTGGATCGACGGCACGCCGCTCGGCGAACTCCTCTCGGAGCAGGGCACCTTCCCCTACGTGCGGGCCGCGCGGATCGGCCTGGAGGTGCTCGACGTGCTGGACGCGGCGCACGCCGAGGGCGTCACGCACGGCGAGCTCAGCCCCGGGCAGGTGTTCGTCCGCGCGGACCAGTCGGTCGTCGTCACCGGTTTCGGCCTGGCCGGCGCGACCCTGGCGCCCCGGCTGACGGCGCCCGCGTTCGCCTCTCCGGAGCAGGCCCGGGACCAGCGGATCGGGCCCGCGGCCGACCTGTGGGCGCTGGGCGCGATCCTCTACACGATGGTCGAGGGACGTCCGCCCTTCCGCGACCGGGGCCGCCCGGAGAACACGCTGAAGGGCGTGGACCGGCTGCCGCTGCGCGCCCCGGTGCGCGCCGGGCCGCTCACGCAGGTCGTGCAGGGGCTGCTCCGCAAGAACTCACGGGAGCGGCTGACCCGTCCGGGGGTCCGTGAGGCGCTGACCCGGGCACTGAGCGGGGATCCGGACGCGGCAGCCCTGGGCCCGCCGGCCGTGCCGCCGCTGCGCGGCGGCTACGGGGCCGCCCGCCCGGGCGGTCCGTCCTGGAGCAGACGGACCATGGTGGCGGGCACCGCCCTGGCCGTCGTCACCGTCGCGCTCGCCGTGCTGGTCGCGACCCAGGGACTGCCCGTCGGCGACTCGGGCGGCGACTCGGCCGACGCGCCGTCCCGGCCGCCGGCCTCGGCCACCGCACCGGGCGGGGGCACCGGCCAGGACAGTCCCCGGCCGACCGGACCCGCCCGCCCGACCGGTTCCCCCACCCCCAAGCCCACACCGACGCCGACGCCGACCGGCCCGTCCCCGTCACCGACGCGGTCGGGCCCGGCGGCCCTGCCGCCCGGTTTCCAGCGCCACCACGCGCCGGAGGGCTTCTCCGTCGCCCTCCCGAAGGGCTGGGAGCGGCTGGCCACCGACCGCCAGGGCGAGCTGGCCTACCGGGTCGTCTTCGGCGCCGACGGTGACGACCGCACCCTGGCCGTCACCTACAGCACCCGCGTGGGCCCGGACCCCGTGGCCGTGTGGCGGGACGACGTGGAACCGCGCCTGAAGCGCTCCGGCGGCTACGAGCGGATCGGTGAGATCCGGGCGACGACGTACCAGGGGCGTGAGGCCGCCGACATGGAGTGGACCGCGGACGCCGAGGGGACCCGGGTGCGCACCTTCGGCCGGGGCTTCCTGCTGGGCGGGGGCCGCGGCTCCTCACTGCGCTGGACGGCCCCCGACGCCGACTGGAGAGACACCGCGAACCAGCAGGCGCTGCGCACCGCGCTGGCCACGTTCCGTCCGGGATCAGACTGACCCGCGCGGCGCGCGCCGGGCGGTGAGGCGGCCGCGCTCCAGCGGCTCGGTGCGCCAGCGCGCGGTGACCGTCCGCCGCGCCAGGGAGCAGGTCACCGCGAGGCGGTGCGGGGTCTCCAGGAACACCACGTCGACGGCGAGCGTCCCGGAGCCGGTCCAGCCGCCGCTCACCGCGGTCGGCAGGGGTTCCTCCGCGACCGTCCAGCCCTCCGCCCCGACGCGCAGCCGGATGCCCGCCCCGTCCGGGTCCCCGTCCTCACCGAGCGTCAGCGTCCAGCCGTCCGCGTCCCGGTCGAGCCGGGCCGACCGGACGGGCCCGGCGCCGGGGGCCGCGAACCGCGCCCCGGCCCAGTCCCCCGCCCCCTCCGGCGGCGCGGACGCGCCGGGGGCGGGTGGCAGCGCGAGCCGGCCGAGGCGCTCCCGCAGGCCCGCGTCGGCGGCCTCCCGGCCGGTCAGCGGCCCGGGACCGAAGGCGGGCAGCAGATGCTCCCAGACCAGGTTCAGCAGGTCCTGCATCCGCTCGGTCGCCGCGGTCGTGGCGATCACCGCGTCGTGGTCGGGCAGCACCAGGCAGAACTGGCCGTAGGCGCCGTCGCCCCGGTAGCCGTGCCGGGACCGCCAGAACTGGTAGCCGTAGCCCTGGTCCCAGTCCTGGCGGTCCACCTCGCCCATGGCCCCGCCGGTCGGTATGCGCGGCCGGGCGGCGCGGGCCGCCCAGCCCTCGGGCAGCAGCCGCTCGCCCTCCCACAGGCCGTCGTTCAGGTACAGCTGGCCGAGCCGGGCGACGGCGTCGGTGGGGGCGTGCAGACCGCTGAAGCCGATCTCGCGCCCGGTGCGGTCGCGCCGCCAGAACACCTCGCCGATGCCCAGCGGGTCGAGCAGCCGGGGCCGCAGGTAGGCCGAGAGCGACTGCCCGGTCACCCGCTGCACGATCGCGCCGAGCGTGTAGGTGGTGGGCTGGTTGTAGGCGAAGACCGTGCCCGGGTCGCGGTCGGGCGGCAGCAGCAGGAAGCCCCGCACGGGTTCGTCGGGGTCGCGCGCGTACGCCTCCTCCACGGTCTCCCGCTCGTGGCCGCTGGACATGGACGCCACGTGCCGTACCAGCATGGCCCGGCTGCGCGGGTCGGTGATGCCGGCCTCGAACTCCGGGAAGTACGAGATCACCGGCGCGTCGAAGTCCAGCAGCCCCTCGGCCTCGGCCAGGGCGGCGGCGGTCCCGGTGAAGCTCTTGCTGAGCGAGTACAGCAGGTGGGGCCGGTGTGGCGAGTACGGCGCCCACCAGCCGGCGGCGACGAGGTGCCCGTGCCGCATGATCATCAGGCTGTGCGGCTCGATCTCGGGGGCGGCTTCGAGGGCGTCGAGGAAGGCGTGGACGCCGGCGGCGTCGACGCCCTGGGCTGCGGGACCGGAGGACGGCAGGGCGGAGGCACTCATGCGGGCATCCTGCCCTGCCCACAGGCCTTGATCGACCCGTTTCCGCGCCCGTTGTCAGGGGACCCGGCGGTTATGGTGCAAATCGGATACACGATGATGACCGAGCAGGCCGGCCCCCGCGACCTCGTCGACCACGTGGTGCGGGCCGAGGAGGCGGGCTTCGACTTCTCGGTGACCTCCGACCACTACTTCCCGTGGCTGCGCTCGCAGGGTCACTCGCCCTACGCGTGGGCGGTGCTCGGCGCGGCCGCCCAGGCCACGTCACGTATCCCGCTGATGACGTACGTGACGTGCCCGACGTTCCGCTACCACCCGGCGGTGGTGGCGCAGAAGGCGGCGACGGTGCAGCTGCTGTCCGAGGGGCGGTTCCGGCTCGGCCTCGGCTCGGGCGAGAACCTCAACGAGCACGTGGTGGGCGGCGGCTGGCCGTCCGTGGACGTGCGGCACGAGATGTTCGAGGAGGCCGTGGAGATCATCCGCGCGCTCTTCGAGGGCGGCCACGTCAACCACCGCGGCACCCACTTCGACGTGGAGTCGGCCCGGCTGTGGGACCTGCCGGACGAGGCGCCGCCCATCGGCATCGCCGTCTCCGGGGAGCGGTCCTGCAAGCTTGCGGGCCGGCTGGGCGACCTGGTGATCGCCACGGAACCCAAGGCGGGCCTGCTGGAGGCGTTCGACCGGCACGGCGGCGAGGGCAAGCCCCGCGTGGGCCAGCTGCCCGTCTGCTACGACCCCGACCGGGACACCGCCGTCAAGCGGGCGCACTCCCAGTTCCGCTGGTTCGGCAGCGGCTGGAAGGTCAACTCGGAGCTGCCGCACCCGGACTCCTTCGAGGCGGCGACCCAGTTCGTCACGCCCGACGACGTCGCCGAGTCCATTCCGTGCGGTGACGACCCGGAGGCCTTCGTCGAGGCCGTCCGCCCCTACGTGGAGGCCGGGTTCACCGAGGTCGCCCTCGTGCAGATCGGCGGCGAGTCGCAGCCGGCCTATCTGGACTGGTCGGAGAAGACGCTGCTGCCCGCGCTGCGCGAGGCGTTCGGCTGAGTTCCTCCGCCAGCGCCGCCACGGCCCGTTCCGCCGACTGAGCCCTCCGCTGCGGGGGGCTCTTCTTCAGTTGTGCGCTCAGCCGCTGCGCCTGCCCGGTGGCCGGCAGGAACCCGACGAGCAGGAGGGGCAGCAGCAGGCGTCTGACGAGCAGTTCGTCCGCGGAGGTGACGTGCGGCCGGCGCACCACCGAGACGTTGACCCGGATCGCGTGCTCGTTGCCCGGCGGCACACCGGGCCGGTCGCTCTCGATCGCGGCGTAGCGGAATCCGTGCGCGAAGTCGCAGGGCGGGCACCCGGCCGGGCCGCGGGCGAGCCGGTCGCCGCAGTCCGGGCACACCAGCCGGTCCAGCGCGGCGTCCACCACACGCCAGTCGTACCGGTCGGGTTCGGCCACGACCATCTCGGCCAGCAACCGTTCCTCGTCGCCGCCTGCGGCGTCCCACCGCCGCAGGAAGGCGTCCCACTCCTCCTCCACGATGCCGTCCACCAGCCGGCGGCAGGCCGCGCACGCGGGCGCCCCGCCGTACTCGTGTCCGCCGCACTCCCGGCAACGCCGCAGCGCCGCACCGACCTCGGGACGCGTCATGCCGCCATCGTCCCCGAGGGGCGACCACCCGGGGAAGCGGATTTCGGCCCGGGCGAGGGCGCCGCACCGGCCCTCCGGACGGTCCCCGGCCCGCGGAGAGCGCGCACGGGGGGTGGGGCGGCGCGGCCGGTAGGCTGCCCGTCGGTACGCCGTACCGGTCCGATCTGCCCCGTTCCAGGAGAGTCGTCCGTGACTGTCGCCCTCACTCCGCCCGAGACGTCCCCCGCGTCACCGGCGCCCCTGTCCGAGCCGGTCGCGCGCGACGCGCGGGAGTTCGGGGCCTACGCCCGGACCGGCGGGTGGGCCTTCGGGCTGAAGGTCGCGCGCAGCGTGCGGCCCGGCGGGCAGGGCGCGGACGAGACGCCGAAGGTGTCCGCGAAGCAGTTCGCGGAACTCGCCGGGTGCTCCCCGGAGCGGGTCATGCGCTACTACAAGGCGTGGGACCGGGCGGCCGACGACGGGATGGTCCCCCACTTCGAGGCCCTGACGCCGGGTCAGGAGGTGGACCTGCCGGACGCCGACGTGTGGCTCGGCTACTACGTCTCCCGCAGCAGCGCCGGTTCCGAGCGCGGCACCGCCATCGCCGAGGCCGCCGAGGCGGAGGGCATCCGGCCCACGAAGGCGCTGGAGGTCGCGGAGAACCCCACCGCCCTGCGGGCCGCGATCCTCGCCGACCCCTCCACCGCCCGCGCGGCACGCCAGGCCCTGCTCGACCGTGTCCGCGAGGACCCGGAGCTCCAGTCGGAGCTGGCCCGGGACGTGGTGCGCACCGATGAGCTGAAGAAGGCCGTCGCCGGGGAGAGCCGGGCGGCCGACCGTGTCGGCTACGTCCGTCAGATCGCCGAGTCGGGGCAGATCAGGACGCCCGCCGGGCAGACCGTCGACGCGCCCTCCGGCCTGCGCCAGGAGGCCGAGCGGCACCTGTCGCTCCTCGACGAACTCGACGAGGGCGAGGACGCGGGCGAGTGGGCCACCGAGGCCTACGCCACCATGAAGTCGCTGGTCGTCGAGGCCGTGGAGGCCGATCCGGGGCTGCGGGTGCGGGAGCGGCGCACGAAGTTCTACACCAGCCTGCAGAAGGCGACGAAGGTGTTCGAGGAGCTGACCTTCGACGACGCCGGCGAGTTCTACGAGGACGACATGGTCGAGCGTCTGGAGGAGCTCCAGCGGGCCGTCGCGGTCTGCATCGAGTCGCTGCGCGGTGTGCGCGGGAATCACCCGGACAGCTGAGCATTTCGCGAAAATCGGGGGTACTAGAGGGCTCTACGTCGGTTCTTCCCGGAGGCCCCCTCGTGAACTCGTTCGTCCACAAGACCCTGGTGGTGCAGCTGCAGGCGGGCGACGCGGACCGTTTCTCCGTGCTCGCCCACCTGAGCTACGACACCACGGACCCCTTCGCCGTCACGGTCGTCTTCAGCCATGACGGCCGGGTGCTCGCCCGGTGGCAGCTGGACCGGGAGATGCTGGGCGAGGCGCTGCGGCGTCCGGTCGGCCTGGGCGACGTACGGATGCGGCCCGAGTCGCGGGGCATGTGGCGGGAGCTGCGCATGGACTTCTACGGCGACGCGCACGCCGACGGCGGCCGCCACCACGCGGTGGTGTTCGCCTGGGCCCCGGCGCTCGCGGCGTTCCTGCGGGAGACGCACGAACTGGTCCCGCCGGGCCGCGAGGAGGTCCGTGTCGACGACTTCCTGGCGGACATCCTCGCCGGGAGCTGAACCGCGCACCGCGCCGTCACGCTGCACCCGCACGGCCGTGCGGGCGCGGCGGCGCCGCCGCGTCACTGCGAGGTGTGGCGGTACCTGGTCCACAGCGGCAGAACGAACCAGCACAGCAGGTACCAGCCGACCACTCCGGCGACCAGGTAGGGCACGAAACCGTCGTGCGTCGCCACGCGCAGGATCAGCAGCAGGGACGACGTCGTCGTGGCGAGCAGCAGCACCAGGCCGAGCAGGGTCAGGCGGGAGGCCAGCCGTACCGCCTGCGGCTTGACGCGCCGGCCCGAGACGAGGCGGTGCAGTGACACGGGCCCTATGAGCGCCCCGGTCGCGCACGCGCCGAGCACCACCGTCACGAGGTAGATCGTCTGGTCCGTGTCGGTCAGTTCCTCGTACTTCTCGGTGAAGACCACGGTCAGCAGGAAACCGAACAGGATCTGCACGCCCATCTGGGCGACGCGGACCTCCTGGATGAGCTCCTGCCACATCCGGTCCGCTCTCTCCTCCTCCGTCTCGTTGCGCCCCCGGCGCATCGGCCCGCCCTGTGCCGTGTCCGCCACTGCGTCCTCCCGGTGCGATGACGTGCCCTCTGCTTCCCCGTGTGCCCCGGAAAAGACCGTCCTCCCGGGTGGGCGGCGTTTGAGCGATCAGTGGGCGGTTACACGGACGGCTCGAAGCAGGCACAGCGCGAGGAGGTCGTGGACGCATGTCCGGTACGCAGCTCACCGTGACGCTCAGCGGCGGAGGCGCCGACGACGCACGAGCGGTCGTACGGGCGCTGGAAGGCACGTTCGGCGCGCCGGACGAGTTTCCCGCCGACGAGAACGCAACGGTGCACACGGCGACCTTCGACGGCGACGCGCCGTCCGGTCGCGACGGGAACGCATCTGGAGGGGAGGGCGGGGGGAGCCTGTCGGCGCCGGTCACGGTCACCGTGCAGGGCTCCCCGGAGGCGGTGCGGCGGGCGAGCGACACGCTCTCCCGGGCCTTCACGGCGCGCGACGACGGCGCCGCCTCCGGCGACCAGGAGCAGGAGAGGCAGCTGCTCCTGGAGCCGTGAGGGTCCCGCGGTCCGCTACCAGCGGGATTCCACCTGGTCCTTGATCCGCCGGTCGTACAGGTCCCGGACGGCGGCCAGGGTCTCGTCGGGCAGCCGGGGCAGCCGTGCGGCCTCGGCGTTGGCCCGGGCCTGCTCGGGCGAGCGCGCGCCGGGGATCACGGTCGTGACACCGGGCTGCTCGATGATCCAGCGCAGGGCCAGCTGGGCCGGGGTGTACCCCTCGGGGGCGAGGGCCGCGAACTCGGCGGCGGCCTCGACGCCGGTCGCGTAGTCGACGCCGGAGAAGGTCTCGCCCACGTCGAAGGACTCGCCGTGCCGGTTGTAGGTGCGGTGGTCGTTCTCCGGGAAGACCGTGTCGCGCGTGTACTTGCCCGACAGCAGCCCGGAGGCGAGCGGGACGCGGGCGATGATGCCGACGCCGGCCTCCCGGGCGGCCGGGAGGACCTCGCGCAGGGGCTTCATGCGGAACGGGTTGAGGATGATCTGCACGCTGGCCACGTTCGGCCGGGCGATCGCGGTGAGCGCCTCCGCGCAGGTCTCGACGCTGACGCCGTACGCGGCGATCCGCTCCTCCGCCACCAGCGTGTCGAGGGCGTCGAACACCTCGTCCGTGGAGTAGACGGGCGTCGGCGGGCAGTGCAGCTGCACGAGGTCGATCCGGTCGACGCCGAGGTTGCGCCGGGAGCGGTCGTTCCAGGCGCGGAAGTTCTGCAGGACGTAGTTCTCCGGGATCTGGTCGACCCGGCGCCCCATCTTGGTGGCGACCAGCACGTGCAGGTCCGGCCTGCCGCTGAGGAAGGCGGCGATGGTCTGCTCGCTGCGGCCGTCGCCGTACACGTCGGCGGTGTCGAAGAAGGTCACCCCCGACTCCGCCGCCGCCTCCAGTACCGCGAGGGCCTCCTTGTCGTCGACGTCTCCCCAGTCGGCACCCAGCTGCCACGTACCGAGACCGACGACGGAGGCGTGCTGACCCGACCTGTCGAATGTGCGCTCGTCCATGGGCGTCAGTCTGTCATCCGTCACGGGTGCGCGCGGACCGTGCCGCTCGGCTCGCGGACCGGACCCGATTCGCTCACACGGGTGAAGGCGAGCGGCTTCCCGGCGGACGTCGCGCGCGGGGGTGTCACTCCTCGGTGGACAGCGTCCGGGCGTGGACGGTCCGCGCCACCCGGGGGCCGATCCAGCGCTTGAACCGGCGCAGCGGCTGCAGCTGTCCGGCGGCCCGGTCGAGCCGGTAGTACAGCTGGGGCGGCACGTGGGGCAGCAGGGGCGAGTGGCGCTGGCCGAGCAGGGCGAACATGCGCTCCGGGGGCAGGTGGATGTAGCGCGGGAGGTTCTCGTACCACTGGGCGCTGTAGCGGGCGGCGCTCTGCACGGGCAGCAGGGCCGCGGTGCGCTCGTGCTCGTAGCGGGCGAGGGCCTGCGGGAGCGCGGTGTGCTCGCGCAGCGCGGTGGCCAGGGCGATGGCGTCCTCCAGGGCGAGGGTGGTGCCGGCGCCGATCGAGTAGTGCGTGGTGTGGGCGGCGTCGCCGAGCAGGACGAGGTTGCCGTGGTGCCACGTGCGGTTCGTGAGGGTGCGGAAGGTCTGCCAGCGCGTCCCGCCGGGGCGCCCGAGCAGGGGATGGCCCTCCAGGACGCCCGCGAAGAGCTTCTCCAGCATGGCCAGCCCTTCGGTCTCGCCGGCGCGGTCGAGGCCGAGTCCGGTCCAGGTCCCGGGGGCGCACTCGACGACGCAGGTGCCGCGGTCGGGGCCGTAGCCGTAGCCGTAGCACCAGATCCAGCCGTGGTCGGTCTCCACGAAGGCGAAGGTGAAGGCGTCGAAGGCCTTGGTGGTGCCGAGCCAGAGGTACCGGTTGCGCCCGGCGGTGAGCCGGGTGCCGAAGTGCGCGGCGTGGCGCGTGCGCAGGTCGCTGCCGACGCCGTCGGCCGCCACGACCAGGTCGGCGCCCGCGGGCAGTTCGGCGGCGGTGATCCCGCGCTCGTACTCCAGGCGCACTCCCAGCTCGCGGGCGCGGGCGGCGAGGATCTCCAGGAGGCGGTGGCGGCCGATGCCGTGCCCCTCGTCGCCGCTGTGCCGGGTGGTGAGGTCCCCGACGTGGGCGACGCCGTCGCGCCAGCGGACGGAGTCGGCACCGAGCGCGCGGGCCGACTCGGGGTCCTGTTCGTGGAGCCGGTCGAGCAGTCCGCGCCAGTACGTCACGCCCCAGCCGTAGGTGGAGCCCTCGGGGTCGCGTTCGTAGACGGTGATGTCGTGGGACGGGTCCTGCCGCTTGAGCAGGATCGAGAGATACAGACCGGCGGGCCCGCCGCCGACGCAGGCGACCTTCACGCACACCCCTGGTGACTACTGAGAGCGGTCAATGGCCAACGCAGAGTAGCAGTACGAAAGCATCATCGGCCGGAGCGCGGAATCGCGTCAGCTTGCCGGTGTGACCCGCACCACGCGCCCCGCCGGTCCCGGAGAGAAACATCCGCCTCAGCGCTCCTCGCGGGCGGAATTTTCCCGTCCGTGCGGGCCCGCGCGCCTCCGGCAGCAAGATCATCTTCGTTCAACCTTGCACGACATAAGGGGACTTGCCCGGATCGTGGCCAACCGGCTCGGGAGGATTT
Organism: Streptomyces sp. NPDC044921; assembly: GCF_056432865.1. Taxonomy (NCBI): domain Bacteria; kingdom Bacillati; phylum Actinomycetota; class Actinomycetes; order Kitasatosporales; family Streptomycetaceae; genus Streptomyces; species Streptomyces sp. NPDC044921. The sequence goes on along the minus strand of NZ_JBWKIF010000002.1, from coordinate 215,109 downwards.
CTCCCGGAACCGGACGCGGCGGTAGGCATGCGGTGACCTCACCCGAACGAATTGAGGAGATCCCTGTGCCCGAACTCAGCCGTCGCCGTGCGCTCGCCGCCGCGGCCGTCCTCGCCGGAACGGCCGGCGCCCTGCCCGCCCTCGCGCCGGCGGCCACGGCCGCCGGCCCCCACCACGGCTCCCCCAAGGCCTTCGACGAGGTCTACAAGGGCCGCCGGATACAGGGCCGTCCGGCCACCGGGTCCGGTCACCACCACCACGGCGCCGGCTACGCGGTGTTCGTCGACGGGGTGGAGCTGCACGTGATGCGCAACGCCGACGGCAGCTGGATCAGTGTCGTCAGCCACTACGACCCGGTGCCCACCCCGTGGGCCGCCGCACGCGCCGCGGTGGACGAGCTGCAGGGCGCGCCCCTGCTGCCCTTCCCCGCCAACTGACCCCGATCGCACGGCACCTGGAGCACCCGCACATGGCAGTCCGCAAGAACCAGTCCGCCCTGACCGCCGACGAGAAGCGGCGTTTCGTCGCCGCGCTGCTCGAACTGAAGCGCAGCGGCCGCTACGACGAGTTCGTCACGACCCACAACGCGTTCATCGTCTCCGACACCGACGACGGCGAGCGCACCGGCCACCGCTCGCCGTCCTTCCTGCCCTGGCACCGAAGATTCCTCCTGGAGTTCGAGCGGGCGCTGCAGTCGGTGGACGCGTCGGTGACGCTGCCGTACTGGGACTGGACCGTCGACCGTTCGCCGCGCTCCTCGCTGTGGGCGCCCGACTTCCTCGGCGGGACCGGGCGCGAGCGGGACGGCCGGGTGACGGACGGGCCGTTCGCCGCGTCCACCGGCAACTGGCCGGTCAACGTCCGCGTCGACGGGCGCACCTACCTGCGCCGCTCGCTCGGCACCGCCGTGCGGGAGCTGCCGACCCGGGCCGAGGTGGAGTCGGTCCTGGCCATGCCGACGTACGACATGGCGCCCTGGAACAGCGCCTCGGACGGCTTCCGCAACCATCTGGAGGGCTGGCGGGGCGTCAACCTGCACAACCGCGTCCACGTCTGGGTCGGCGGGCAGATGGCCACGGGTGTCTCGCCCAACGACCCGGTGTTCTGGCTGCACCACGCCTACATAGACAAGCTGTGGGCCGAGTGGCAGCGGCGGCACCCCGGCTCCGGCTACCTGCCGGCCGCGGGCACCCCGAACGTGATCGACCTGCGCGAGACGATGCGGCCGTGGCACGACACGAGCCCGGCGGACCTGCTGGACCACACGCCGCACTACACGTTCGACGCCTGATCAGACCGGCGCGCCGGTGCGGCACTCCGGGTGGCCCCAGCCGCTGTCGTTCCTGGCGATGGGCTCACCGGCCGCGTAGGCGCGGCCGCACTGGCAGCGGCCGGGGAACTTCGCCTTGATCGTGCGCGAGGAGCCCTTCGCGGCGGAACCGTTCGCGGCCGTCGCCTTGCCCGGGCGGGCGGCGCCGCGCGCGCGGGAGCGCGGGGCCTTGGCCGGGACGTCCGGGGCGGGCGGCGGCTCGGGCGAGCCGAGGCCGCTGCCCGCGGGCTCCTGCACGGTGGCGGCCTGGCTGGCGGCCCGGTCGGCGAAGTCGTTGAGCCGGTCGCCGTCGACCTGGTGGGCGGGCACGTAACGGAACTCGACCGAGCGGCCGTCCAGCAGTTCGTCGATGCGCACGACGAGCTCCTGGTTGGCGACCGGCTTGCCGGCGGCCGTCTTCCAGCCGTTGCGCTTCCAGCCGGGCAGCCAGGTGGTGACGGCCTTCATGGCGTACTGGGAGTCCATCCGGACCTCCAGCGGCACCCGCGGGTCGGTCGCCGCCAGCAGCCGCTCCAGGGCGGTGAGCTCGGCGACGTTGTTGGTGGCCCTGCCGAGCGGCCCGGCCTCCCAGCGCGCCGGACTCTCGGAGGCGTCGGCCACGACCCAGGCCCAGCCGGCGGGCCCCGGGTTCCCCTTCGAAGCCCCGTCGCACGCGGCCACCACACGTTCACGCATGCGCCCGATCATGCCATGGCCGCGCGGGCCGTCCGGCCGCCAGGGGCGGTTACGGCACGTCCGTGAGCTTCGGCATGTCACCCTCGGTCGTGGTGAGGTCGATCAGCGAGAGGTTGGCGCCCTGCGGGTCGCTGATCGACGCGAACCTGCCGAAGGGGGTGGTCATCGGACCGAACCGCAGCACCCCGCCGAGCTCGGTGGCCTTCGCCACGGCCGCGTCGCAGTCCTCCACGGTGAAGTAGACGTTGATGTACGGCGGCATCCCGGGTGGGAAGTCCTCCGTCATCCTCATCCGGCCGAGCACGCTGCGCTCGCCGAGGTCGTAGACGCGGAAGTCCGTCTCGCCGTCCTCCATGTCCCGCTGCCGGTAGGAGAAGACGGCGGGGAAGAACGCGTCGGACTGCTCCGGCTCGCGGGTGAAGACCTCCGCCCACGCGTAGGCGCCCGGTTCGGCCATCGCCTGGAAGCCCTCGTGGGTGCCGGCCTGCCAGACGCCGAAGACGACGCCGCCGGGGTCGCGGGCCAGGCACATCGTGCCGAAGTCGCCGACCGGCATCGGGTCCATCAGCACCTGGCCGCCGTGGTCGCGGATCCGGTCGGCGGTGGCGGCGGCGTCCTCGGCCGCGAAGTACAGGCACCACTGCGACAGGCCCTCCTGCCCGTCCTGGCCGGGCATGGGCGGGACGACGGCGGCGACCGCCTTGCCGCCCGCATAGGCCTCGGTGTAGTTGCCGTACTCCGTCGACGACTCGGCGAAGGTCCAGCCGAGGAGGTCGCCGTAGAAGCGCTTGGCCCCTTCGAGGTCACGGAACATCGCGTCGGCCCAGCACGGGCTTCCTTCGGGTTGCACGGCCATGGCTGCGGCCCTCTCCGGACGGGGAAACGGTCCGTTTCCTCACGCTAGTCACCGGCGGCCGGGACCGCGCGCCGAGCGAGCGGGGCGGCCCGTGCGCGAGCGGGACGTCACGTGGCGTGTCCGGCAAGCGTCTTCCCCCCGGCCGCCGGCTGTGCTTGCCTGAGTGCCGTTTCGGTGGGCCGGGGCGGGAGTTGCCGTATGCGCAAGCCGTGGATCGTGGGAGTGCTGCTGTCCGGGCTGCTGCTCGGCGGATGCGGGGATCCGGCGTCGCCGCCGGAGGATCCCGTGCCGACGGCACCGCGCGCGTCGCCGGACCCCACCCACCGGCGCGCTCCCGGTTCTCCCGGCTCCCCCGCCCCGCCGGCCGCGAAGCCGCGGAAGGCGCCGCGGGTGCTGTACCTGGGCGACTCGCTGGCGATGGAGAACCAGAAGGTCCTCGGACAGCAGCTGCGCCGGGACCTGGGGGCCGGCTACACCAGTGCCCCGTACTCCGGCACCACGCTCTGCGACTACCTGGAGGGTACGGCCGAACGGTCCCTGGTGCCGGCCGCCGACAAGGCCGCCGCGCTGGTGCGCAGACTGCGCCCCGACGTCGTGGTGCTGCAGTTCTGGGGGAACTCCTGGGGCTACACGCCCTGCATGGACGGCATCACCTACGACGAGTCCCCGTCCCGGTACTTCACCCGGTACGCCGCCGACGCGCGCCGGCTCACCGAGGAGATCGCCGCGGCCGGGCGCGGTGCCGGCCCCCGGATCGTCTGGGTGGCGCAGGGACCCGACCCGGTCACCCCCGACCGGGTCCGGCGGGTCAACGCCCTGTACGCGGAGCGGGCCGCCGCCTCCGGCGGGCTGGTGGCGGACGCCGGGAAGGCGGTGAGCCCGGCCGGCGGCCGGTACACGTGGACGCAGTACCTGCCCTGCACGGCCGGGGAACGGGCCCGGGCCGGAGACTGCACCCAGCCCTCCCGCGACCGGACGGCCCTGCACCGCGACGACGACTACCTGCACTTCTGCCTCGCGCCGACGACGTCGAGGCCCAAGCCCTGTCCGGTGCGCTCCCCCGGCATCCTGCGGATCGCCCGGGAGATCACGAAAACCGTTCGACAGGCGGCGCGCTGACCGGTCGAATGGGCCGCCATGAACGCGGGACGGATGCACGCGGACGAGGTCGACCTCGATGTCCGGCTGGTGGGACGGCTGGTCGCCGAGCGGTTCCCGCGGTGGGCGGGGCTGCCCCTGCGGCGGCTGGAGTCCTCCGGAACCGAGAACGCCGTGTTCCGCCTCGGTACCGACAAGGTCGTGCGGCTGCCCCGGCACCCCCGCGCCGTCGCCGCCATCGAGCACGAACTGCGCTGGCTGCCCCGGCTGGGCCCGGCCCTGCCCGTCGCCGTGCCCGAACCCCTGGGGCGCGGCGGGCCCGGCGCGGGCTTCCCGTGGCCCTGGTCGGTGTACGGCTGGCTGGACGGCCGCAATCCGGTGCCCGGCGCGCTCGACGCCCCGGAGTCGCTCGCCCGGGACCTGGCGTCCTGCGTCAGGGCCCTGCGCCGGATCGACGCCCCGGGCGGACCGGCCGGCTACCGGGGCATGCCCCTGGCGGCCCGCGACCACGACGTGCGGGAGGCGCTCGCGCGGCTGACCGGGCGGGTCGACACCGCGGCGGTGGCCCGCCGCTGGGAGGAGGCCCTCGGGGCGCCGGAGCACGCCGGGCCGCCGGTGTGGGCGCACGGCGACCTGATGGCCGGGAACCTCCTGGTCAGGGACGGCCGGCTGAGCGCCGTGATCGACTTCGGCACGGTCGGCGTGAGCGACCCCGCCGTCGACCTGATCAGCGCGTGGTGCGTGCTGCCCGCCGGGGTCCGCGGCCTCTTCCGTGAGGCCGTGGGCGCCGGAGAGGCCGAGTGGGCGCGCGGCCGGGGCTGGGCGCTGTCGATCGCGGTCGTCGCGCTGCCGTATTACTGGGAGACCAACCCGCCGGTCGCGGAGAACTCCCGGCACGTGATCGCCGAGATCCTGGCCGAGGACGCGTAGGGGGCGGGGTGCGGATCACCCCCTACGGCCGGTCGCTCGTCACTCGCCCGCGTAGGCCCTCTCCAGGGCGGCGATGTCGAACTTGCCCATGGCCATGAACGCCGCGGTGACCCGGGCCGCCTTCTGCGGGTCGGGGTCGGCGAGCATCTGGTCGAGCCGCTCCGGGACGACCTGCCAGGACACGCCGTACTTGTCCTTGAGCCAGCCGCAGGGGCCCGGTTCCCCGCCGTCGGTGAGCCTGGCCCAGTAGTAGTCGATCTCCTCCTGGTTCTCGCAGAAGATCATGAAGGAGACCGCCTCGTTGAACCGGAACTGGGGGCCGCCGTTCAGGCCGAGGAACCGGTGGCCGTTGGCCGTGAACTCGACCGTCATCACGCTGCCGGCGGGCTGCGGCCCGCCCTCGGGGTAGCGCGCGACCTTGCCGATGCTGGAGTTCTTGAAGATCGAGACGTAGTGGTGGGCCGCCTCTTCGGCCTGGCCGTCGAACCAGAGACACGTGGTGAAGCCGTCGGTCGCCATGGGGTTCCTCCCGGAGCGCGGATCGCTGTCATCCGTGTCGACCCTCCAGCGCCCCGGAACTCATCGGCGCCGCGGGAATTCCGTTCGGCGGCCGGTGCTCTGCCGACAGCGGATCTGCCCGGGGCAGAGAAAGCGGCCGCCGACGCCGCCCGGGGCCGACAGTGGAGTCGACCGCGCTCTCGCGACCACGAGGAGATCCGATGACCCCACCGACGGCACTCGCCCCGCGGGCGGAGGAGGGCGACACCCCTCCGACCCGCTTCGACGACCATCTGGCCGCCCAGCTGCTGGCCCAGCGCATCGTGCTGCTGGGCACACAGGTCGACGAGGTGTCCGCCAACCGGGTGTGCGCACAGCTGCTGATCCTGTCGGCGGAGGACCCGCGCACCGACATCAGCCTGTACATCAACAGCCCGGGCGGAGCGGTGCACGCGGGCCTCGCCATCTACGACACGATGCGGCTCATCCCCAACGACGTGTCGACCCTGGCCCTGGGCTTCGCGGCCAGCATGGGCCAGTTCCTGCTCAGCGTCGGCACGCCCGGCAAGCGGTACGCCCTGCCGAACGCGCGGATCATGATGCACCAGCCGTCCGCGGGCATCGGCGGCACCACCGCCGACATCGAGATCCAGGCGGAGAACCTGGAGTTCACCAAGCGGACCATCGAGCGGATCACCGCCGAGCACACCGGCCAGAGCCCGGAGACCGTCTCCCGGGACGGCGACCGGGACCGCTGGTTCACGGCCGAGGAGGCCAGGGAGTACGGCATGGTGGACCGGGTCGTGGCGTCCCTCGCGGACGTCGTCCCGGCGACGGCACGACCCAGGATGGGGCTGCGGTGATGGGGAGCTACACGATTCCGAACGTCATCGAGCGGACCCCGCAGGGCGAACGGTCCTTCGACGTCTTCAGCCGGCTGCTGAACGAGCGGATCATCTTCCTCGGCACCGAGATCGACGACGGCGTCGCCAACGTCGTCATCGCGCAGCTGCTGCACCTGGAGTCGTCGGCACCGGAGACCGAGATCTCCGTCTACATCAACTCCCCCGGCGGCTCGTTCACCTCCCTGATGGCGATCTACGACACCATGTCGTTCGTGCGGGCGCCGATCTCGACGTGCTGCGTCGGGCAGGCCGCCTCCACCGCCGCCGTGCTGCTGGCCGGCGGGGACCCCGGGCGGCGGTTCGTGCTGGAGCACGCGCGCGTGCTGCTGGGCCAGCCGGCCACCGGAGGGCAGCGCGGCATGGTCTCCGACCTGGCCCTGCAGGCCAAGGAGATGGTGCGGATCCGCTCCCAGGTGGAGGAGGTGCTGGCGCGGCACACCCACCACGACGTGGCGACCCTGCGGGGCGACATGGACCGCGACAAGGTGTTCACCGCGCAGGAGGCGGTGGCGTACGGGCTGGCCGACGAGGTGCTCGGCCGGCGCCCGCAGACGGTCTGAGGGCGCCGGCCGGCGGACGGGCTCAGGCGGCCAGGCACAGTCCGTCGTGCGACGACGGGGACGTCCCGCGGCGGCCGCCGCCCGCGTACCGCGAGGTGACGCGGGTCAGTTCCCCGTGGGCCCGGGACAGCAGGTCGGCCAGGCCCAGCCCCAGGGCGTGGGCGGCGGCCGCGAGGACCTCCGAGGAGGCCTCCTTGCGGCCGCGCTCCACCTCCGACAGGTAGGGCATGGAGATCCGCGCCGCGTCGGCGACGTCCTTGAGCGTGCGCTCCTGCGCGAGGCGTTCCCGGCGCAGGACGTCGCCCACCAGGTGCCGCCACAGGGGCTCCTTCGCCGCCGGAGCCGTCGGCGGCCCCTGGCGCGGCGGGGCCGCCGCGGGCCGGTCGCCGTGGGGCCGGTCGCCGTGCGGGCGCAGGGGGATGACGCGGGCTTCGTTGGGCACGTGATCGGTCACCGCTCCAGCCTAGGAATCCCGGCCGGGAGGGGAAGGGGCCGGCGTTCCGCCCTCGGTGAATTCGGTGGGCATGGTGCGCGTCTTTCCGGGTACCCGCAACTCGGGAGTACCTATGCAGATGTCCGCCGTGACTGTCGGGAGAGGGTAATGGAGACCGCCGTGATCCGGTCGAAGGCACAGGCCGTCGAAGAGAACGCCGAGGCCAGCGCGGGTGACGGAGCACTTCCGGGAGTCGTGGACCCGCGGTCCGTGGCCCCCCGGGACGCCCGCGAGCTGTCCCGCCAGTTCTTCCAGCGCCTGACGGAGCTCGAAGAAGGCACGCACGAGTACCAGTACGCGCGCAACACCCTGATCGAGATGAACATGTCGCTCGTGCGGTTCGCGGCCGGCCGTTTCCGGGGCCGCGGCGACGACATGGAGGACATCGTCCAGACCGGCATGATCGGTCTGATCAAGGCCATCGACCGGTTCGAGCTGTCGCGGGAGGTCGAGTTCACCTCCTTCGCGCTGCCGTACATCGTCGGTGAGATCAAGCGGTTCTTCCGGGACACCACGTGGGCGGTGCACGTGCCGCGGCGGCTGCAGGAGCTGCGCGTGGAGCTGGCCAAGGCGCGCGAGGAGCTCGCCAGCCGGCTGGACCGCGAGCCGACGGTCGCCGAGCTGGCGACGCTGATGAACATCTCCGAGAAGGAGGTCGTCGAGGGGCAGATCGCCTCCAACGGCTACAACTCGTCGTCGCTGGACGCCGCGCTCACCGGTGACGGGCCGGAGGGCGGCGAGGCGGTCCTGGCGGACTTCATCGGCGTCGAGGAGGACGGGCTGCGGCTCGTCGAGGACTTCCACTCCCTCGCCCCGCTCATGGCGGAGCTCAGCGAGCGCGACCGGCAGATCATCCACATGCGGTTCGTGGAGGAGGCCACCCAGGCGGAGATCGGCGAGCGGCTCGGCTGCTCCCAGATGCACGTCTCCCGCCTGATCAAGCGGATCATCACCCGGCTGCGGGAGGGCATGCTGGGCGAGCTCGGCTGCGCCTGACGCCGACGGCGGACCGGAAGACGGCGGACCAGCGGGTGCCGTCCCACACGCGGGAGTGGGACGGCACCCGCTTTTCGTGCCGTGGTTCCCCGGCCCTGTGCCGGGCTTCCTGGGCTTCTCTGCTGTGCCGGGCTCCCAGGCTTCTCTGCCGGGACCGGATTTGGGGCGAGGGGCGGCCGGGACCGTGACGGGGCGAGGGGCGGTCGCGACCGGATCGGGGGGACGAGCGGTGGTGGATTCCGGGCCGGTCACCCGGCGGTGAGCGGCAGCACGGCGCGCACCCGCTTGCCCACCGGCACCCGCTCCACGCTGACCTGCTCCGCGAGCGCGTGGACGATCTCCAAACCGTGCCTGCCGATGCGCTCGGGGTCACGGGGGAAGATGCGGGGCAGGGCGGAGCTGCTGTCGTAGACCGACACGGTCACCGAGGTGTCCGTGCCGACGAGCTCCAGGATGTACGGCCCGTTGCTGTGCCGGTCGGCGTTGGTGACCAGCTCGCTCACCACGAGCAGCACGGCGCCGTCGGCACGCTCGTCGACGCGCGCGCACCACTCGGTCCTGAGCTGCTCCAGGAAGAGAGCGGCGAACGACCGCGCCTCGGCGATGCATCCCTGCTCGCCGGAGTAGTGTGCCGCCCGCCTCAGCGGTTCCACGGGCACGTCGAAACCAGTCGGTATCACTGCCCCGTCCACGTGGTCGATCATAGTTTTCTCTCTGGGATGCCGGACTGGCCGGATGCTCTGCACCAGTGCTCGTACCCCGAGCCGCGATGTGCACTCCTGGCAGTCTCGGCCCGTGCGGCGCCCGGGGCATTGTCCCCCGCTCCCGGGGCACCCGGTAGGGCATCGGGGCCGGCCGACGGCGGCCGGGCGGATCACCGGAGGTGCGCGGTGGCCTGGTGGGTATGGCTGGTGGTAGTGGTCGCGGCGCTCGCCGTCCTCGTCGTGGGGACGCTCGCCGTGCAGGCCGGGCGGCGGTCCGGGACGGTGATCGCGGTACGGCGCAGGCCCGGTGGGAAGGGGCTGCGATGAACGAGCTGATGGCGGCGCGGAGCCTGACGACCCTGCCGGTGGTCACGCTGGGCGGGGACGCCGTGGCACAGATCAAGGACACCGTCTTCGACGCCGCGGCCGGGCGCGTCACCGGCTTCACGCTCAGCGGCCGCGGGCTGCTGTCGGGGCCGCTCAAGCAGAGCCTGCCCTGGTCGGCGGTGCACTCCCTGGGCCGGGACGCCGTGATGGTCCGCGACGCGCTGGCGCTGCAGGACACGTCCGCCGTGGTGGCACGTCGCGAGGCCCAGCAGGGCCGGGTGCTGCACGCCAGGGTGCTGACGGACGAGGGCGCCGAGGTCGGCACGGTGCTCGACGTGGTCGTCGAGGGCGGCACCAGCGGCCGGGTGGTGGGCTTCAGGATCGCCGCGGCGACGGCGCTGGTGCGGGGCTCCCGGCGCCGCCGTCACCGGGTGTACGTGCCGCGCGGCGAGACGCTCGCGGTCTCCGGCCGGGCCCTGGTCATCCCGGCCGACGCGGTCCGCTACGTCGCCGGCGACCTGGCGGAGTTCACCGCCCGGGTCGGCGCCTTCCGGGACGAGCGCGAAAGGACGCGGTGACGATGCTGTTCTCCGAGGCGCGGGGGTTGCCGGTACTGACGCTGGACGACGCGGAGGAGCTCGGCACGGTGAAGGCGCTGACGGTGGACGCCGTGTCGGGTGTGGTCACCCACGTCCGGGTACGGGGTCCGCACCGCAAGGAGACCGTCCTGCCCTGGGGCGCCCTGCACGCCCTCGGCCAGGACGCCGTGCTGGTGCGCTCGGCCGCGGCACCGGCGGAGGTGCCGCCCCACCACGAGCTGCCGGGTCTGCGGATCCTCGCCGAGACGGGCGACCAGCTCGGCACGGTCCAGGACGTCGCGTTCGAGCCCGGCACCGGCCGCCTCGAAGCGATCCTGACCGGCCACGGCGACCTGCCGGCCGATCACCTGCTCGGGCTCGGCGAGTACGCGCTGGTGGTCCGGGCCGGCCGGCTGTGAGGGGCGGGCGCGTCCCGCCGCCGGCCGGGTCTCCCAGGAGCGGCCAGACGTGAGGGGAGCGGGTGTCGTCCGCGCCGGACCGGTTGCTCAGGACGCCGGTGCCTGATCCGTCGTGCCGCCGTCGGTCCCGCCGTCGGTTCCGCCGTCCGTGCCGCTCCCGGTGTCCGTGCCGCTGCCGGGCGGCGGCGGGGACTCCGACGAGGGCGGCTCACTCGGCGGCTGCGGCGAGGTCTCCGTCTCCGAGGACGGCGGTTCGGTCGTCGGCGGCCCCGTCGAGGTCGAGTCGGTCGGCGCCGTCGGCGTGGTGACGCTCACCGACGGGGACGGCTTGTCCGGCTTCTCGGTCTCGCGGTCCTTGCGGCCCGTGTCGCCCTTGTGCCGCTCGAACCACTCGCCGTCGGGCTCGCACATCACGAAGACGTCGACCGGCTCCGGCGCGGGCGTGACCACGACCACCTTGGCGGTGTCGTACCCCGGCCACTCCTCGCCGGTCGTCTTCGGCGCGGTCTGCTGGGCGACCGGCGGGGTGAGCGGGTTGCCGCAGGCGCAGCGCACCCGGGGCACGCCGCGGTCGTCGACGAGGACGGCCGTGCCGGTCTGGAGGACGGCCTGGTAGCTGGTGGCGGCGCCGTCCTTGTAGCCGTGGTTGGTGACACGGGTGTCCATGCGCAGCTGCACCGGGGTGAGCGAGCGCAGGTACGCGGGGACGTCGGAGGATTCGATCCGGGCGACCGAGGCGAAGGCCCGCTGCTTGTCCGGGGCGCCCCGGAAGTACGTGATCTGCTTCTCCACGTCGCAACTGGCCACGTTGCGGGTGCCGCCGTAGAGGCCGGGCGCTCCGCCCTGGACGCCCTGGACGGTGTTCCGCGGGGCCAGTTCGGTGGGCGAGGGCGAGACCGGTGAGGCCGAGCTCTCCTTGGCCGTGGACTCGGTGAACGGGTCGGGGCCGGTGTCGGCGGCGGGCTGGAGGAAGATCTCGCCCTGGGACGTGCTGGTGCCGCCGTCGGACGCGCCGGTGCCGCCGCCGTCCGGCCGGGACAGCACGACGGCGAGGATGACGGCGGCCACGACGGCGGTGGCGACGATCGCGACCCGGGGCACCGACCCCCACCAGGGCCGGCGGGGCTCCGGCCCGCCGCCGCCCCCGCCGCCGGTCGGCGCGGAGGGCGGGCCGCCGCCGGGCGGCGGCTGGGAGGGGCCCGACAGCGGGCCGGAGGGAGGTCCTGTGGGGCGGCCGGACGACGGCGGTTCGACGCTCACGAGCTCTTCTTCCCGCGTGGGTTCTCTGCGGCTGCGCCTGTTCGTACTGCTTCATTCCGGTACACACCGCTTCTTTCCACTACGAGTTCATTGTGTGCTCCGGTCCCAGGGGCCCCGCAAGCCGACGCGGACGGACCCGTCCGGCGGGCGCCCGGCACGGGTGCTGCTTAGCGTGGCAGCGTGAGTCCGCGCACCCCCTCCGGCCAGGTCCGCACGTCCGGCGAGCGGGCGGCCGCCCGCCACGGCTGGGCGCACGCCCTCCTCACGGTGGTCGGCGCGCTGCTCGCCATGGCGGTGGTGTCCGCCCTCGGCCTCTGGGCGGCCGGGGCCGCGGACCTGCCCGGCGGCGCCTTCGTGCCCGTCGTCGCGGCGACCGTGGTCACCGCCGTCGGGGGCACCGTGCGGCTTTCCGGGAACGCCGGTGACCTGGCCGGCACCCAGGCGGACCTGACGGTGGTCCCGCTGTCCGTCACACTCACCGGGGCGCTCGTCGTCGCCTGGGGCTTCCTGCGGCCCCTGCGGCACCGCGCGGTCGCCGGTACGGCCGAGCTGGCCGGCTGGGCCGCCCGGGTCGCCGTCCTGTGGCTGCTCGCGCTGGCCGGCGTGACGTCGGTCGCCCGCCACACGTTCGACATCTCCCTGGGCGACGACGCGCTGGGCGAACTCGGCGACCTCTTCGGCGCCTCACCCCGGGTCGGCTTCACCGCCGACATCCCGCTGTCCGTGTTCGTCGGGGTGGTGTGGCTCGCGGGTGTGCTGGTGCTCGCCCTGCTGGTGTCGCGCGGCGCGCCGCTGCCGGGCCGGTTGCTGCGCTTCCAGGCGTCCGTGCGGCCGGCCGCGTACGCGATGGTCGCCCTGCTGCTGGCGTACGTCCTGATCGGCGTGGTGATCGCCCTGGTCGTGGCGGCGACCCGGGGTCACGCGGCGCAGACGTTCGCGGTGCTCCTGCTGGGTCTGCCCAACCTGGTGTGGCCGGCGCTGACGATCGGCCTGGGCGCCACCTGGAACGGCAGGGTGGAGGGCCCGTTCGGGCTGCCCATGCCGCACGTGCTGGACGAGGTGCTGCGCGCCCCCGGCATCTCCGAGCTGAACCTGCGGACGCTGTCCGAGCAGGACGGCCGGGTGTGGTGGCTGCTCGTCGTCGGCGTCGTGCTGCTGCTGGGCGCCGCGTTCGTGATGGCGGCCCGGTCACCCGCCGGGGTGCGGGCCTGGCAGCACGCCGTGCACATGGCGGTCGCGCTGGCGCTGACGGTCTTCGCGATCTGCCTCGTCGGCCGCGTCTCGGCGCACTACGGGCTGTCCGTGCTGGGCATCGGCGACCTGGGCGGCGGTCTCGCGGGCGAGTTGTTCCTGCGGCCGCGGCTGTGGGGCGCGGTCGGGCTGGCCGTGGCCTGGGGGCTGGTCACCGGGTTCGCCGGGGCGCTGCTCGCGCGGCACGTCCGGCGGCGGGGCCAGGTGCGCCCGGAGGGCCGGACCTGACGCAGGGTGTCACCGCCGGCGCACGAAGACCGGTTCGGCCCAGCGCGGGGGCTGCCGGGCCGGTTCCGGCCCGCCCCGCGGCCGGTCCTCCGCGCGCGCGGCCCGGCGTACGGCCCCGGCGTCGCCGCCGGTCGTCGCGGCGCGCAGCGCGGCCACGAAGGCCAGGCAGGACGGGTACCGGTCGTCGGGGCTCTTGGCCAGGGCCTTGGCGAGGACCGGGTCGGCCTGCGGGGCGATGTCCGGCCGGGCCTCGGTCAGCGGGGGCGGGTCGTCGTACTGGTGCGCCCACAGCAGGGCCATGTCGTCGTCGCGCAGGAAGGGCGGATGCCCGGTCAGGACCTCGTAGACGACGCAGGCGAAGCCGTAGACGTCGCAGCGGGCGTCGACCGGTTTGCCGGAGATCTGCTCGGGGGCGACGTAGTCGAGGGTGCCGACGAACTGGCCGACCGTGGTGAAGCCGGTGAGCGACAGCGACTTCTTCGTCAGGCCGAAGTCGGTGAGGTAGACGTGCTCGGGGTGGTCGCTGTCGGTGCCGCGGGCGACCAGGATGTTGCCGGGTTTGACGTCCCGGTGCACCAGGCCGTGCTCGTGGGCCGCGTCGAGCGCGGAGGCGACCTGGGCGGCGACGCGCACGGCGGTGGCGGGCGGCAGCGGGCCCTCCCGGTCGAGGACGTGCCGCAGGTCGCTGCCGGGGACGTAGCGCATGGCGATGTAGAGCACGCCGTCCGTCTCGCCTGCCTCGAAGACCGGCACGATGTGCGGGTGGTCGATGGCGGCGGCGGCCCGGGACTCGTGGGTGAAACGGCGCCGGAAGGTGTCGTTGCGGGCGAGTTCCGGGGCGAGCAGCTTCAGGGCGACCGTGCGTTCCAGACGCAGGTCGCGGGCCCGGTAGACGACGGCCATGCCTCCGCGCCCGATCTCGCCCTCGATCCGGTACCCGGCGATCTGCCGCCCGACCAGCTCGGAGGGCCGCCCCGAGGACAGGCTCGTCTCCCCGGTCAACGGCCGTCACCCTCGGGTGACACGACACGTGTGGGTTCCTGCCCCACGACCCGCGTGCCCGGCGCACCACCCGTCCGCTCCGCGCCTTCGGCCGCCTCCATCTCCTCGGGGGACACCACCCGGGTGGGTTCGGGGGCCGCGGGAGTCTCTGGGGACACCACCCGCGTCGGCTCGGGGGCCGCAGGAGTCTCGGCAGACACCACCCGCGTCGGCTCGGGAGCCGCAGGAGTCTCCGGCAGTTCCGGAGACTCCGGAGACACCACCCGCGTCGCCGGCGCGTCCGGTGGCCGGGACGGCCGGTCGGCGGGGGGCGGCTCGGCCAGGTCCTCCGGTGGCACCACCCGCGTGGGCGGACGCGCCGGAGGTGTCCCGGCGGGGCGGTGCTCCGGGTCGCTGCGGGGCGTCTCGTCCGTCGCGTACGTGGTCAGCCGCGTGCCGTCGGCGTACACCCAGTTCCCGTGGGCGGCGTCGTAGAGCCACATGGACTCGCCGTCGATGACGACGCCGATGCGCAGTCCCCGGGTGCGGGTGCGGAAGGACTCCCCGTCGAGGCCGCCCGCGAGGTCCTCGACCGCGGAGCGGTAGCGCGCGAGGGACTCCTGCGCGCGGGCCAGCAGCGGACGGGGATCGGCGGTGCGGGTGAGCGGCCCGTCGGTGGTGGGCGGATCCTGCGGCACGGCGACCAGCCGGCGTCCGTCGACCCACGCCGACCAGCCGTTGAAGCAGAGCACGTGCCCCCAGTCGCCCTGCCGTTCCAGGAGCTGCACCGGCAGCAGCGGATCGAGGTCCACGGTGGGCCGTGCCGTGTCGGGGGCCTCCCAGGCCGGCATCCCGTGTTGCGGGACGACGTGCGTGGGCCGGAAGCCGGGAGTCGTCATGGGCGCTCACTGCTTCCGCATCACGGCCGGTTCGTGCCGGCGCAGCAGCCGGGACACGAGGAACCCGAAGAGCACCGACAGCACCACCAGCATGCCGACGTCGATCAGCCAGGTGCCCGCGGAGTGCTCGAAGAGCGGGTCCGCGGTCAGGTCGTCGGGCACGATCCGGGACAGCCCGACGGTGCCGGCCATCGCGGCGAGGGCCCAGCGCGCCGGCACCAGCCAGCCCAGTTGCTCCAGTCCGGGTACGCCGGCCAGCTTCAGCAGGGCACCGCAGAAGACGACCTGGACGATGGCGATGAGCACGAGCAGCGGCATCGTCACCTCCTCCTTGCGCACCAGCGCGGAGATGAGGAGGCCCAGCATCATCGCGGTGAACGCCAGCAGGGCGACGGCGATGGTGATCTCCACCAGGGGCGGCACCAGCACGCCTTCGCCGCCCGGTGCGTTCAGGTCCACGCCGAGCAGCGCGACCAGCGTCAGCACCACCGCCTGCAGCACGGTGATGACGCCCAGGACGACGACCTTGGACATCAGGTACGCCGATCTGGACAGGCCCACCGCCCGCTCCCGCTGGTAGATCACCCGTTCCTTGACGAGTTCGCGCACGGCGTTGGCCGCACCGGTGAGCACCGCGCCGACGCACAGGATGAGCAGCGCGTTCATGGCGGTCTCGGAGGTCAGCTTGCCGCCCGCCAGGGCACGGGCCATCGCGCCCATCACGAACGGCAGGGCGATCATGATGATCAGGAAGGTGCGGTCGGCGCCGAGCGCGGACGCGTACCGGCGCACCAGCGTGCCGAGTTGCGCGGAGCGGCTGCGCGGCCGGGGCGGCGGGGCGATGACGACGGGGTCGGAACGCGGCTGCGGGGGCTGGGCGGTGGCGTCGGCGACGTAGCGGCGGTGGACGGGCGAGGCGAGGTAGTCCCCGGCCCAGTCCCGTTCGGCGTCCCGTTCGAAGGCCTCGAACGCCTCCGGCCACTGCTCGAAGCCGAAGTACGGCAGGGCGTCCTCGGGCGGCCCGTAGTAGGCGATCCTCCCGCCGGGCGCGAGGACGAGCAGCCGGTCGCACACGTCCAGGCTGAGCACGCTGTGCGTGACGACGATGACGGTGCGGCCGTCGTCGGCGAGGCCGCGCAGCATGTGCATCACCGAGCGGTCCATGCCGGGGTCGAGGCCCGAGGTCGGCTCGTCGAGGAACAGCAGCGACGGCTTGGTCAGCAGTTCCAGGGCCACGCTGACGCGCTTGCGCTGCCCTCCGGAGAGGCTGTGCACGGGCTGGTCGGCGCGTTGTTCCAGGCCCAGTTCGCGGATCACCTCGTCGACCCGGGCGAGCCGTTCGGCCTTGGCCGTGTCCTGCGGGAAGCGCAGTTCGGCGGCGTAGGACAGGGCCTTTCTCACGGTCAGCTGGGCGTGCAGGATGTCGTCCTGCGGGACGAGACCGATGCGCTGGCGCAGTTCGGCGTAGTCGCGGTACAGGTCGCGGCCGTCGTACAGGACGGTGCCGTGGCCGGCGGGGCGCTGACCGGTGAGGGCGTTGAGGAGCGTGGACTTGCCCGCGCCGCTCGGGCCGACGACGGCGAGCAGGCACTTCTCCCCCACCGGGAACGACACGTGGTCCAGCAGGGTCTTGCGGCCGCGGTCGACGGAGACCGCGAGGTCCTGCACGTCCAGGGAGATCTCGCCGGTGTCGACGTACTCCTGGAGTTCGTCGCCGACCAGGCAGAACGCCGAGTGGCCGATGCCGACGAT
Source organism: Streptomyces sp. NPDC044921 (assembly GCF_056432865.1). Taxonomy (NCBI): domain Bacteria; kingdom Bacillati; phylum Actinomycetota; class Actinomycetes; order Kitasatosporales; family Streptomycetaceae; genus Streptomyces; species Streptomyces sp. NPDC044921. The sequence goes on along the minus strand of NZ_JBWKIF010000002.1, from coordinate 198,369 downwards.
GTCGCCCTGGCGGACCGGGGCGGTGGTGACGGGACTGCCGTTGAGGTACGTGCCGTTGTGGCTGCCGAGGTCGGTGATCTCGTAGGTGCCGTCGGGCAGGGCGCGCAGTTCGGCGTGGCGGCGGGAGACGACGAGGTCGTCGATGACGAGGTCGTTGTCGCTCGCGCGGCCGATGCGGACGGTGCGCGAGGGCAGCGGCCGCACGGTCGTGGGTGCCCGGTAGGTGCCGGTCAGGGCGGGCATGGAGACGGCGAAGGGGCGTTCCGGGGCCGGTGCCGGGCGGCCGGTGAGGACCACGCGCGGTCCGTCGGCGGGGTTGCCGAAGCGGATGACGCTGCCGGGTCCGACGTCCCGGGCGTGCACGCGGCGGCCGTCGGCGTAGGTGCCGTTGGTGCTGTTCTCGTCCTCCAGCGTCCAGTGGCCGTCCTCCGGCCGCAGCACCGCGTGGTGCCAGGAGACCCGGTCGTCGTCGAGGACGATGTCGCTCGACGGGTCGCGTCCCACGTGGTAGTCGCGGCCCGGGACCATCACGGTGGAGCCCGTCTCCGTCTCCAGGACCAGCTCTGGTGCTACCGACGGCTGCGCCATGACCGAAATTCTACCGATATGTCCCTGTGTACGCCTCGGCGGGCGGAACGGGCGGCAGGTCAGGCGACGGGGACGCCCAGGACGGGGGCGGTGCGCTGCATCCGCAGGGCGTCCACCGACTCGGCGAGCAGTTCGTACTCGGTCGTCTCGTCGCTGGTGGCGATGCGCACCAGCCGTCCGGCCGCCAGTTCCTCGGCGACCCGCTCCTGCTGGGCGGGGTCGGCGCACCAGGCGCGCAGCAGCAGGGGCACGTCGGGCACGGTGTCGGCGACCGGCACGAGCGCGCCCGGCGGTAAGTGCTCGGCGTCGGGCTGGGGGTCCAGGCGCTGGGCGATCCAGGAGGCGCGGTCGCGCAGCCACCACAGGGCGAGCGCGAGGGTGGGCGCCCGGTAGGTCCCCAGGGGTACTCCGATGCGGCGGCCGTCGCAGACGCCGTACGCCGTGACGTGGCACAGAAACTCGTCGTGCACGTGTCCCTCCCCCGCTGCCCTGCCCGCCTGCCCGGTCCCGCTCGTCCCGCAGCTCGCGTGCTGTGCGTGAGGACGCCGTCGCTGGATGTGAAAACGCTCTCGCAGGTCAGTATGTTCACTACTGAAACACTGTCACCATGACTTTTTGGCCACTCTCCTGGCATATTCACCCGCCGAGTTGGCCGAAATCCGGCGGACGCCGTCGAGGTGCATGACCTCGGGAGTAATCGACGCCGTGCGGGGGCGCGGGCAGGGTGGTCCGTACCGGGTCCGCCGAGAGCGGGGATCCGGGCCCCGACCAGCGCACCCGACCTTCCCGGAGGCTGATTCCCCATGTCCGCACCCGACCGTTACGAGGACGCCGTCACCCGTTACCTCGCGGCCTGGAACGCCGGGGACCCGGCGGCTCGCGCCGAGGCGGTCGCGGCCGCCTGGACCGAGGACGGCGGCTACACCGACCCCCTGGCCGACGTCAGCGGCCACGACGGCATCACCGCGCTGATCGCGGCGGTGCGCGAGCAGTTCCCGGGCTTCGTCTTCCAGCTCACCGGGGACGTCGACGGGCATCACGACACGGCGCGCTTCTCGTGGGAGCTGGTGAGCGGGGCCGACGGCTCGGCCCCCGTCGCCGGGTCGGACGTGATCACGCTGGACGGGCGGGGCCGGATCAGGGCCGTGCTCGGCTTCCTCGACCGGGTGCCCGCCGGGGCATGAGAATCGCGTCCGATGAGCTCCCGGGTGTCCGGCGGTCCGTGTGAGGGAGAGAGGCCGCCGACGTCGGCTTCTTCGCACCCGCGGTCCGGCCGAGGTCCGCGGGACGATCGACGGGCACCCGTTCCGCAGCTCGTTCACGGCCCTGGGCGACGGCACGCACAAGCCGTCCGTGAGGGCCGGCGTCCGCCGGGCGGCCGGCACGGAGGAGGGCGACATGGTGACCGTGCACCGGGAGGAGCGGATCGGCTCCTGACACCGGCCCCGGGGGCGGCCACCGCCCCCGGGCACGGGGATCCGCTACTGCTTGACGATCGCGTCGATGCGGGCCAGCTCGTCCGCGTCGAAGTCGAGGTTGCCGATGGCGCCGACGCTGTCCTCGACCTGCCGCGGGCTGCTCGCACCGACCAGCGCCGAGGTGACCCGGCCGCCGCGCAGCACCCAGGCCAGCGCCATCTGGGCCAGGGTCTGCCCGCGTCCCCGCGCGATGTCGTTCAGGTCGCGCAGCCGGCCCACCAGATCCTCGGTGACGGCGTCGGACTGCAGGAACGGGCTGTCGCTCGCGGCCCGGGAGCCCTCGGGGATGCCGTCGAGGTAGCGGGCGGAGAGCAAGCCCTGCTCCAGCGGGGAGAAGACGATGGAGCCGACCTGGAGCTCGTCGAGCGCGTCCAGCAGGCCCTCGTCCTCCGGACGCCGGTCCAGCATCGAGTAGCGCGGCTGGTGGATGAGCAGCGGCGTGCCGAGCTCGCCCAGGATGCGGGCGGCCTCGCGGGTCTGTTCCGCGGAGTAGTTGGAGACGCCCACGTAGAGCGCCTTGCCCTGCTGCACCGCCGAGTGCAGCGCGCCCATCGTCTCCTCCAGCGGAGTGTCCGGGTCGGGGCGGTGCGAGTAGAAGATGTCGACGTAGTCCAGGCCCATCCGGCTCAGGCTCTGGTCCAGCGAGGACAGCAGGTACTTGCGCGAGCCCCACTCGCCGTACGGGCCGGGCCACATCAGGTAGCCGGCCTTGGTGGAGATGACCAGCTCGTCGCGGTAGCGCGCGAAGTCCGACTTCAGGAACCCGCCGAAGGCGGACTCGGCGGCGCCGGGCGGCGGGCCGTAGTTGTTGGCGAGGTCGAAGTGCGTGACGCCGAGGTCGAAGGCGCGCCGCAGGATGGCCCGCTGGGTCTCCAGGGGCCGGTCCGGGCCGAAGTTGTGCCACAGGCCGAGCGAGAGCGCGGGGAGCTTCAGGCCGCTACGTCCGGTGCGCCGGTAGGGCATGTCCGCGTAGCGGTCGGGGTGTGCGGTGTACAACGCGACTCCAGAGGGGTTGGCTCGGTCGGAGAGAAACCGGTGTCCACTCTGGCGTGACCTGCTCCCATGCGTCCAACAGAAGAATCCGATGGGATTCAGCGGCTACGCTTCTCAGTCATGGAACTGCGCCATCTGCAGCACTTCGTCGCGGTCGCCGAGGACCAGCACTTCACCCGGGCGGCCGAACGCCTGCTGGTGTCCCAGTCGGGCCTGTCGGCCTCCATCCGGGCGCTGGAGCGTGAGCTGCAGACGCCGCTGTTCGTGCGCACGACCCGCCGGGTGACGCTGACCCCGGCCGGGCGGGCGCTGCTCGGTGAGGCGGAGCGGATCCTGGCGCAGGTGCGGGCGGCCCACGAGGCCGTGGCGGCGGTGCAGGGCGTGCTGCGCGGGATGCTCACGCTGGGCAGCGAGCAGTGCATCGCCGGGGTGAACCTGGCGGGGCTGCTCGCCGCGTTCCGGCACCGGCATCCGGACGTGGAGATCTGCCTGCGGCAGGCCGGTTCCGGGGCGCTGGCGGAGGACGTCGAGGCCGGACGGCTCGACATGGCGTTCGCCGTGCGCACGCAGGAGGACGGCGACCAGCTGCGGTCGGTGTCGCTGACCAGCGAGCCGATGACCCTGCTGTGCCACCCCAGCCACCGGCTCGCCGCCACCGGGGCGGCCGTCACGCCGGAATTGCTGGGCGGGGAGGTCTTCGTCGACTTCCACCCGGACTGGGGGCCGCGGCGCACCACCGACGCGGTGTTCGCCGCGGCGGGCGTGCGCAGGACCGTGGCACTGGAGGTGAACGACGTGCACACCCTGCTCGACCTGGTCGACGAGAACCTGGGCGTGGCCGTCGTGCCGCGGCACTTCGCGCACAAGCGCGCCTCCCTGACCGCGCTGCCCGTGAAGGGCACCGGGGAGGCGGTCTACGAGACGGTGGCGCTGCTGCCGCCCCGGCAGGCGACCAGCCCGGCCGCCCGGGCGCTGATGGCGCTGCTGGAGGGCACGGGCGGATAGAACGGGGCGCGGGGGACGCGGCGATGCGCGATGGTGGAGGCATGCATGCGAAGGACATCCTCATCGACGGCTACAACCGCATCCGGGAAGAAGTCCACGCCACCGTCGAGGGGCTCGGGAGCGACGAACTGACCGCCCGCCCCTCCCCCGACGCCAACTCCATCGCCTGGCTGGTCTGGCACCTGACCCGCGTCCAGGACGACCACGTCGCCGACGCCTTCGGCCTCGACCAGGTGTGGCTCTCCCAGGACTGGGAGAAGCGCTTCGGGCTGGACCTGCCCCGCCACGACACGGGATACGGCCACAGCCCGGCCGAGGTCGCCAAGGTCAGGGTCGGCTCGGGCGACCTGCTGACCGGCTACCACGACGCCGTGCACGCGCAGAGCCTCGACGCCCTCGGGGGCCTCGCCGCCAAGGACCTGGAGCGCGTCGTCGACGAGCGCTGGGACCCGCCGGTCACCCTCGGCGTGCGGCTGGTCAGCGTCCTGTCCGACGACCTCCAGCACGTCGGACAGGCCGCCTACCTCAAGGGGCTGCTTCAGAGCGCGGCGGCGTAGCCGGGCAGGACGACGTCGCGGATGAGCGCGTTGCGCTCGTCGAACGGGAGGAACGCGCTCTTCAGGGCGTTCACCGTGACCGTGCGCAGGTCCTCCACGGTCCAGCCGGCCTCCTCGGCCAGCAGGGTCATCTCGCGGGTCATCGTCGTGCCCGACACCAGCCGGTTGTCGGTGTTGACCGTGACGCGGAAGCCGAGCTCCTTCAGCGCGGTGATGGGGTGCTCGGCGATCGAGGTCGCGGCGCCCGTCTGGAGGTTGGACGTCGGGCACATCTCCAGGGCGACGCGCCGGTCGCGCACCCAGGCCGCGAGACGGCCCAGCTTGCCCGCCGCGAGGTCGGGGATGTCGTCGGTGATCCGCACCCCGTGCCCGATGCGCTGGGCACCGCACACCTGGAGCGCCTGGTGGATGCTGGGCAGGCCGTGGGCCTCGCCGGCGTGGATGGTGAAGGGCACGTTCTCGCGGCGCAGGTGCTCGAAGGCCGCGAGGTGGTCGGCGGGCGGGAAGCCGTCCTCGGCGCCCGCGATGTCGAAGCCGACGACACCGGCGTCCCGGAACGCCACGGCCAGATCGGCCGCCTCGCGCACCCGGTCGAACATCCGCATGCCGCACAGCAGCGTGCCGACCCGCACCGGAGTGCCCGCGGCCGCCGCCTTGGCCATGCCCGAGGCGAGGCCCTCCTGGACGGTCTCCACGACCTCGGCCATGGTCAGCCCGCCCCGGGTGTTCAGCTCGGGCGCGTAGCGCACCTCGCCGTAGACGACACCGTCCGCGGCGAGGTCCAGCACGTACTCCTCGGCGGTGCGCAGCAGGCCCTCCCGGTTCTGCATCACGGCGAGGGTGTGCTCGAAGGTGGCGATGTAGCGCACCAGGTCACCGGAGTTGGCGGCCTCGTAGTACCAGGCGGCGAGCTCGTCGGGGTCGGTGGTGGGCAGGGTGTGGCCGACCGCGTCCGCGAGCTCGACCACGGTGGCGGGACGCAGGCCGCCGTCGAGGTGGTCGTGCAGGACGGCCTTGGGCAGGCGGCGGATCACATCGGCGTCTACGCGCGTAGCAGTCATGGCGGGTCTTTCCTTGAGCAGCGGTTCGGGGAGCGGTGGGCGAGGGGGGTCAGCCCGCGGGCTGAAGCAGGTCCCAGCGGTTGCCGTACAGGTCCTGGAAGACGGCGACGGTCCCGTACGGCTCGTGCCGCGGTTCCTCCAGGAAGGTCACGCCGGCGGCGGTCATCCGGGCGTGGTCGCGGGCGAAGTCGCCGGTGTGCAGGAAGAAGCCGACCCGCCCGCCGGTCTGGTCCCCGACCCGGGCGGACTGCGCCTCCCCCTCTGCGCGGGCGAGCAGCAGCCCGGTGCCCGCACCGGGACCGCCCGGTTCGACGACGACCCAGCGGGAGCCGCCGGGCCGGGGCGTGTCCTCGGCCAGCCGGAAGCCGAGGGCCTCGGTGTAGAAGCGGATCGCCTCGTCGTAGTCGTCGACGACGAGGGTGACCAGGGCGACACGTCGCATCGGGGACCTCTCAGCGCGGGGTTAGCCGGAGAGGTTATACGTAAAACCCGCACCACGCCAACCGGTCCCGGCCCGACGCAGAACCCGCCCACGCCAACCGTCCCGGCCGACGGCCTGTCACCCGGAATCGCCCATGCCAGGGGTGATCGGGTCCGCCCGGGACGCGCCGCCCGAGCCGGCCGTCGGCCGTGACGACGGCCGGATGTGACGAACGTCCGGTGCATATGTGGGGCCTCCCTGGGTGGGTTGCGCCGTGGGCGTGGATGCGGGACGGTTGCCGTCTGCACAGGTTTCCCAGTACAGGAAGGTGGTGGGGTGCGCGGGACGCGTGCCTCCGCTTGTGACCGCTTCCCCCAGTTCCTCCGCCCGCTCACGCAGCGCCGACACCAGGGTCGGCAGCGTGTGGGGCGCTGCCCCCTGCCCCGTGCTGGTCGTCGACCGGCACGGCACCCTCGTGCAGTTGAACGACGCCGCCCGGCTCCTGCTGCCCGACGCGGCGAGCGGGGACCGGCTGCACGAGACGGCGCCCTCCTGGCTGTCGGACGCGCACCGCGACATCGCCGGCGAGCCCCTCGCCACCGGCGCCACTCCGCTGAGCGGCGCCATCAACGACCGGGTCGTGCTGGCCCATCCCACGGCGGCCGACGACGGGGACGTGGTGTGGTGGTTGGTCGACGACACCGACCGCCGCGCAGCCGAGGAGGCCGTGCGCAGCGCGCGGGCGCGGTCGCAGATCCTGGCCGAGGTCTCCTCCACGCTGCTGTCGACACTGAACGTGCCCCGCTGCATGGAGGTCGCCGCGTCCATGGCAGCGCAGCATCTCGCGGAGGCGGCGGTTCTCGTCGCCCCGGCCCAGGGCCGCCGTCACCCGCTGACCTACGCACCGCGCGGCGGGCCCGTCGTCCAGGTCACCCGGCAGATCGACACGCACAGCGTGCCGGGCCTGCCCGAGGCCCTGCAGGGCTTCCCCCCGGTGCCGGCGCGCTGGATCGACCCGTCGGTGCTTCCCGACTGGGCGATCCCAGACGGCTTCACCGGGCCGGTCGGTTCGGTGATCGTCACCCCGTTGCCCGGGCACGGCGTGGCCGCGGGCGCCCTCATCCTGTTGCGCTCCAGCACCGAGCAGGCGTTCAGCGAGGGCGAGGAGGTCTTCGCCCGGCTGTTCGCCGCCCGGGCCGGGGCCGCGCTCTCGGCGGCCCGCCTGTACACCGAGCAGGCCACCATCACCGCCACCCTGATGCACGAGCTGCTGCCGCCCTCCCTGCAACGCGTGCACGGCGTGCAGTACGCCGGCAGCTACCGGGCCGCCAAGGACCACGAGCGGGTCGGCGGCGACTTCTACGACGTCCACCCCGGCTCCGACCCCTCCCGGGAGACCCTGGTGGTCCTCGGCGACGTGGCGGGCAAGGGCCTGGACGCGGCCGTGCTGACCGGCAAGATCCGCAACACCCTGCACGCCCTGCTCCCCCTGGCCGACGACCACCAGAGGGTGCTCGACCTGCTCAACGGAGCACTGCTGAACTCCCGCCACACCCGCTTCGCCACCCTGGTCCTCGCCTCGGTGCGCCGCCGCGCGGGCCGGGCGCAGCTGCGGCTGACCAGCGCGGGCCATCTGCCGCCGCTCGTCGTCCGGGCCGACGGCCGGGTGGAGGAGGTGCCCTCCCGCGGCACCCTCATCGGTGCCCTGCCGACCGTGACCGCGCACACGGAGGAGACGTCCCTGGAGCAGGGGGACACCTGCCTGCTGTACACCGACGGCATCACCGAGGCCCGGGGCGGTCCGCTCGGGGACGAACTGTTCGGTGAGCAGCGGCTGAGGAGGATGCTGGCCGAGTGCGGGGGGCTGCCCGCGGAGGCCGTCGTGGAGCGGGTGCAGATGGTGGCCGCCCAGTGGCTCGGCACGGGACGGCACGACGACATGGCCGTCGTCGCCATCAGCGCGCCGAGGACGGGTGGGCTGTCGGTCGTCGACGGACGCCGGGGCCACGGCCGAAGGGACGGGTGAACGACCCCGCGATGTCAGTGGCACTGCAGAACCGGTTGTGGCGCGCCGTGGCCGGCGGTGACGAGTACGCCGCCGTCGACGTCCTGTCGAAGGCCCTGTCCACGGGACTCGACGAAGAGACGCTGCTTTTGGACGTGATCGCGCCCGTGCAGGAGAGGGTGGGCGCCGAGTGGGCCGCCGATCGCCTCACCGTGGCCCAGGAGCACGCCGCCACCGCCATCAACGAACGCGCGGTCGCCGCCCTCGCCCACCGCGCCCCGGACGGCGCGAGACCGTCCGCCGCGCGGGGCCGGGTGACGGTCGCCTGCATCGACGGCGAATGGCACGCCTTCCCGGCCCGGCTCGTCGCCGAGACGCTGCGGCTGCGCGGGTGGCAGGTCGACTACCTCGGGGCCCAGACGCCCACGCAGCACCTGATCGCGCACCTGCACCGCACCAATCCGGACGCGGTGCTGCTGTCCAGCTCGATCCCCACCCACCTGCCCGCCGCCCACAGCGCCATCACCGCGTGCCAGGCCATCGGCACGCCCGTCATGGCCGGCGGCCGCGCCTTCGGCCCCGACGGGCGCCACGCCCGCGCCCTGGGCGCCGACCGGTGGGAGGCCGACGCCCGGCGGGCGGCCGCCACGCTGCGGGAGGGCATCCCCCGGCCCGCGCCGACCGCGCTCCGCCAGGCCGTGGACGACCTTCCGCACCTGGCCGACCAGGAGTACACGATGGTCGTCCAGAGCCGGGCCCAGCTGGTCAGAGGGACCCTGGCCGGCCTGGAGGACCGCTTCCCGGCCGTGCGGTCCTGCACGGGCGAGCAGCTCGAGCGCACGGCGGAGGACCTCGCCCACATCGTGGACTTCCTCGCGACCGCCCTCTACGTCGACGACACCGAGCTGTTCACCTCGTTCCTGACCTGGACCGCCGACATCCTGGAGGCCCGGCACGTGCCCGCCCGGTCCCTGATCGCCGGACTGGACATCCTCGCCGGGCGGATACGCGACTTCCCCCGTGCCCTCGCCCTGGTCCGCGAGGGCACGGCCGTCCTCCACGACCGCCCCGCCCGTCCTGTCCCCGGCTCCGAGACTCCCGCATGACGAACCTGCCACCGACCCCGTTCACCGTCACCACCCACCGCGAACCGCCCACGCTGACCGTGCGCGTGTCCGGCGAGCTCGACTACGACACCTGCGGCGAGCTCGTCGACGCCGTCGTCCGCGAGCTGTCCGGCACCACGGGGCTGCGGGACGTGCGCCTGGACTTCCGTGACCTGGCCTGGATGGACTCCTCCGGCCTGTCGGCGCTGCTGATGATCCACCGGCACACCAGCGCCGCAGGCACGATTCTGCACCTGGACCACCGGCCCGGGTTCCTGGAACGCGTGCTGGAGCTCACCCATGTCCTGGACCATCTGACCGCGCCCGCGGCCGGTGCCGGGGCGGAACAGCGGGACGACGACGTCACCGAGGCCGGAGCGACCTGACCGCGCGGCTGCGCACCGGCCGGCCCGGACTGCCGCCGCTCCTCGTCATGAGGGCCCGAGCCGCAGCCCGTCGAGCCGTCGCCGTTCCTCGTCGGTGAGGCGGATCGCGCCCGCGGCCACGTTCTCGGCGAGGTGGTCCGGGTTGCCCGTGCCGGGGATGGCCAGTACGTGGGGACCCTGGTGCAGCGTCCAGGCGATGCGGATCTGGGCGGGGCTCGCACCGTGGGTCCGGGCCACGGCGCGGACCTCCTCGTCGTGCGCGGCGGTGGCGCCGTGCTCCCCTGCCTCGCCGGCGACGGCGTAGAACGGCACGAACGCGATGCCCTGCGCACCGCACCGGCGCAGCAGTTCGTCGCCCTCGGGGTCGGGGCGGTCGACGGCGTAGCGGTTCTGGACACAGACGACGGGGGCGATGGCCTGCGCCTCGGCGAGGTGCCGCGCGGTGACGTTGGAGATGCCGAGGTGCCGGATCAGGCCCGCCGCGCGCAGGTCGGCGAGGGCCCCGAAGTGCTCGGCTATCGAGTCGCACGCCGGCATCCGGCGCAGGTTGACCACGTCCAGGTGGTCGCGGCCGAGCTGGCGCAGGTTCTCCTCGACCTGGCCGCGCAGTTCGTCGGGGCGCGCGGAGGTGCCCCACCGACCCGAGTAGGTCCGGTGCGGGCCCACCTTGGTGACGACGACCAGGTCGTCGGGGTAGGGCGACAGGGCGCTGTTGATCAGCTCGTTGGCGCTGCGCAGCGACGAGAAGTAGAAGGCGGCGGTGTCGATGTGGTTGACGCCGAGGTCGATCGCCCGGCGCAGCACGGCGATCGACCGGTCGCGGTCGCTCGGTGTGCCGTGGTGGAAGGCGGCGCTGCCCGTCAGCCGCATCGCGCCCAGGCCGACGCGGTGGACGGGCAGGTCGCCGAGGTTCCAGGTGCCCGCGGCGTCCGCGGTGATCTTGTGGGAGTCCATCGGCGGAGTCTCACACAAGGCGCGGGGGCCGGCGGAGCCGGTTCACGGATACGTGTACGCGTTGAGGGCGGTGACGGCGGAGGCCGGGTCGCCGCGGTCGTAGTGGTCCACGGCGAGGAAGGTGGGCTTCTTGCGGGCGGCGGGCTGGCAGAACCGCCGGGCGCGGTCGGCGAGTTTGCCGTTGTCCGTGGCGGCCGTGCCGGTGAGCGGGACGTCGCGGAAGTGGTTCATGACGAACAGCGGGCGGAAGCCGGGCTCGGTGCGGGTCAGCGGGATGTTGGTGCCGGCGTCGTACCAGCGGCTGTAGCAGGACCAGTCGGAGGATCCGATGCCCGGACCCATGGACCAGTGGTTCTCGACGGTCCACTCGCGCTGGTACATGACGCCGAAGCTGTCCCGGGTCAGACCGGCGGCCTGGTCGGCGGAGCGGCTGTGGTCGGTGAAGACCAGCAGCCGGTCGTTGGCGGCGATCAGTTCGGCCATCGTCGGCCAGCCGTTGCGCCGGACGCCGGTGAGGTCGGGCCGGTAGAGCACGTCCGCCAGGCCGTCGACGCGGGCGAGTTCGGCGCGCAGGACGCCCGGGTCGACGTAGTCCTCCAGGAAGACGGTGACGAACTGGTCGGGGTGGGCCTCGAGGAAGTCGACCATGCGCTGGAGGTCGACCCACAGGGCGACGGGCCTGCTGACGAGGGTGCAGCTGTTGTGGCAGAGGATCGCGCCGTCCGGGGTCTGGTGGATGTCCAGCATGAACCCGCGGACCCCGTCGGCGAGTTGGCGCGCGATGCCGCGGGTCTGGTTGGGCGCGAGGTTGACGAAGGGCGGGGCGAAACCGCCGTCGGCGCCGTTGGCGTACGCGTTGTGGGTGGTGAGGAAGGTGACCTGGTCCAGGGTGCGCCGGTCCTGCGGTGGCATGGGGGCGGTGGCGGGGCTGACCGGGGTGAGGTACCAGGCGGCGAGGTCGCCCGCACCGCCGAGGGCCAGCCGCGCCGGGTAGTTGGCGCCGGGCGGCTTGGGGGCGACGGTGAGGTGGCGCGTGGTGCCCGGGGCCTTGAGGGTGTACCGGTCGGCTCCGACGGCGGTGATCTCCCAGGCGGCGTCGGCGCCGCCGCAGGCGACGGTCGCGGCCTGGTCGCCGCCGCGGCCGAGACAGCTGCCCGGCGCGTCGGTGTTCTCCAGCAGGTACGTGGACCCGTTCGGCTTGAGCTGCCACTGCTGGTGGTCCTCGTTGCCGCGGGGTCTGTGCTGCTCGACCGCGCCACCGGCGTCGGCCGCGTTGAGCCCGGTCGTGGCGCTCTGGACGTAGTACGCGCCCGGGGCCGGTACGGCGGCGGCAGCCGGCTGGGGCGCCACGACCGCGGCGGCGAGCGCCGCGGTCGTGGCGAGCAGGGCGTGGGGGGTGCGCAGGCGCATGGGTGATGCCCTCCCGTCAGGTCAGGTGCATGACATCACGCATGACACCACGCCCGGTGGTCCGGCGTCAGCAGTAGAGGTTGCCGCCGGGTGACACCCCGAGGATCTGCGTGAACCGCTGGTAGTTGTTCACACGGCTCTGCACCTGCGCCGGGTTCTTCCCGTCGCACTCCAGGGAGCCGTTGATGCTGCGGATGGTCTGGCCGAACCCGGCGCCGTTCACCATCGCGTTGTGCGGGGTCATGCTGCCCGGGCCGGTCTGGGTGTTCCAGTACCACAGGGCCGTCTTCCAGGCGACGGCCGAGTCGTTCTGCACCAGCCACGGGTTGTTCAGCAGGTCGATGCCGAGCGCGTCGCCCGCGGCCTTGTAGTTGAAGTTCCAGCTCAGCTGGATCGGGCCGCGCCCGTAGTAGGCGGCCTGGCCGGCCGGGCACCCGTACGGCCTGCTCCAGTCGCAGTAGTGCGGGTAGTTGGCGGTGTTCTGCTCCACCACGTGCACCAGACCGCCGGTCTCGTGGCTCACGTTGGCGAGGAAGGCGGCGGCCTCCTGCTTCTTCACCGTGTCGCTGCCGGTGTTGGCGAAGCCGGGGTAGGCGCTCAGGGCCGCGGTGAGGCCGCTGTAGGTGTAGAACGGATTCCGGTTCGGGAACATCTGGTTGAACTGCGCCTCGGACACGACGAAGCGCGCGTCGGGCGTGCCCGGCCCGCTGTCGCAGGCGTACGGCTCCCAGTACCAGGTGCTGATGACCGGGTCGTAGCCCGGGTTGGCGTGCTCGGCGATGTAGGCCTTGCCGTCGGTGTAGCGGACGATGTCACCGGCGTTGTACGACTTCCCTGCCACCCAGTTGGGGTAGCTGGAGCAGGAGGCGGCGACGGCGTTCGAGGCCGGCAGCAGCACCGGTGCGGTGCCCGCGAGGGCGAGTGCGGCCAGGACGGCGGAGACACGGCGTCTCGACACGGGATCAACTCCTTTGTGCGACACGGCCGCTCCCGGCCGGGGCTGGGCGGAGCAGAGCCCGCGCCGCACACACCGGCGGACCGGTCACGGCGTGGGCGCGGCCGTGGTGGGGGGTTGTGGAGGCACACTCAACCGCATTGGTATGTACCAGTCAAGGGTGTAGACCAGTCAGTGACGTGACGAGCTTTCAGCCCCCCGGCGGTCAGGTCCCCGCGGTCAGGTTCCTGCGACGGCCGAGGAAGGCGCGCTCCGCCGGGCTCTGCGCGAGCCCGATCGCCGTCTCGTACGCCCGCACGGCCTCGGCGGAGCGGCCCAGGCGGCGCAGCAGGTCGGCGCGAACGGCGTGGTAGACGTGGTAGCCGTCCAGGCCGAGGGCGTCCACCAGGGCCAGGGCCGTGTCCGGACCCTCGGTCTCGGCCACGGCGACGGCCCGGTTCAGCGCCACCACCGGACTCGGGGCGACGGCCATGAGCTGGTCGTACAGCTGCCGGATCTGTCCCCAGTCGGTCGCGTCGGCCGTCGGGGCGTCACTGTGGACGGCCTGGATCGCGGCCTGGATCTGGTAGGGCCCGGGCCGGCCGCGGCGCAGGCAGCGGCGGACGAGGTCCTGCCCCTCCCGGATCAAGTCGCGGTCCCAGCCGGCCCGGTCCTGCTCGGGAAGCGGCACCAGTTCGCCCCTCTCGTTCTCACGGGCGTCCCGGCGTGACTCGACCAGCAGCATCAGCGCGAGCAGGCCCGTCACTTCGGGTTCGTCGGGCATCAGGTCCGCCAGCAGCCGGCCGAGCCGCACGGCCTCGGCGCACAGCCCGGGCTCACCCTCGTATCCCTGGTTGAAGATCAGGTAGACGACGGCCAGGACCGCGCCGAGCCGGTCGGGCAGATCGGCGTCGCGGGGGACCCGGTACGGGATGCCCGCGTCGCGGATCTTCGCCTTGGCCCGGACGATGCGCTGGGCCATCGTGGACTCGGGCACGAGGAACGCCCGGGCGATCTGGCCGGTGGTGAGCCCGCCGAGCAGGCGCAGGGTCAGGGCGACCCGGGCGTGCGGGGCGAGCGCGGGGTGGCAGCAGGTGAAGATCAGACGCAGCCGGTCGTCGCGCACGGGGCCCTCCTCGGCCGGTGCGTCGGGGGCGTGCAGCAGGGCGGCCTCGGCGTGCCGGGCGGCGCGGGAGGACTCGCGGCGCAGCCGGTCGACGGCCCGGTTCCGGGCGGTGGTGATGATCCACCCGGCCGGACTCGGCGGGACGCCCGTCTCCGGCCAGCGCCGCACGGCCGTGGTGAAGGCGTCCTGGACCGCTTCCTCGGCGAGGTCGATGTCGCCGAGGAAGCGGACCAGGACGGCGACCGCGCGGCCGTACTCCGCGCGGAACACCGCCTCCACGTCCACGCTCATCAGTCGGCGTCCCCCATGAAGGGGCGCACCTCGATCGGCAGAGTGGTGGCCAGGGCTGCCTTGCGCCCCCACTCCAGGGCGGCGTCCAGATCGGGCGCCTTCACCAGGCAGATGCCGCCGAGCATCTCCTTGCCCTCGGCGTACGGGCCGTCGGTGATCAGCACCTCGCCGTCGCCGGGCCGCAGCACGGTGGAGGACTCCGGGCCGTGCAGCCCTCCGGCGAAGACCCAGGCGCCCGCCTCGCGCAGCTCGCGGTGGAAGGCGTCGAGCCTCTCGCCGATCTCCTCCAGGACCTCCGGGGCGGGCGTCCCGCCGACCGGCTGCATCACGCTGAGCAGGTAGTACTTCATGGCGGCCTCCTCGGCCTCTCGGTGTTCCGGGTGTCCCCCGCACCTCCTACACGAACGACACACCCCCGGATCGACACCCCGCGCCGGGCGACCGCGAGAATTCCCCCCATGACCACCACAGCCCACCCCCTGGTGACCGCCGCACGGCGACTGGCACGCGATCTCCTCGTTCCGCGGGCCGAGCGCGTCGACCGGGAGATGGTGCCGGCGAGTCACGTCGAGGCGATCAGGCGCGCGGGGCTGCTGGGGGTGGGCGCGCCCCGGGAGTACGGCGGGGCGGACGCGCCCGTGGCCGTGGCCCGGGAGACCGCGGAGATCCTGGCCGGGGCGTGCTGCTCCACCTGGTTCGTGCAGACCCAGCACCACACGCCGGTGAAGCTGATCGCCGCCTGCGACTCTCCGGTGCGGGAGAGGCTCCTGCGGCCGCTGGCGACGGGCGAGCTGATGGCCGGCATCGCGTTCGCCCACGTCCGTGCCTTCCCGCGGGTGCCCGTGCGGGCGGTGTCCGAGCGGGGCGGCTGGCGCTTCGACGGGCGGGTGCCCTGGTACACGGGCTGGGGCCTGAACGACGTGATGCTGCTGGCCGGGGTGACGGACGCGGCCGAGGTGGTGTTCGTCGTGGCCGACGCCCGGGAGCAGCCCGGGCTGACCCCGTCGGAGCCGCTGCGGCTGGCCGCCCCGACCGCCGCCCGTACGGTCTCCCTGGACCTGGACGGCCTGTGGGTGCCGGAGGAGTCGGTGGTGCTGCGCGTACCGCGGGAGGAGTTCGCCCGGGTCGACCTGCCGCGGGCCGCCAACGCCAGTCCGGCCGTGTTCGGTGTGGCCGAGGCGGCGCTGGAGCTGGTGGCCCGGTCCCCGGAGGGCACGGAGACGGCCCGGGTGCTGCGGGAGCGACTGGAGGCGGTCCGGCGGGAGTCCTACGAGCTGGCCGATCACCCGGCCCCCCACGAGTGCGTGCCGCAACGGCTCGCCGCGAGGACACGGGCGTACGACGTGATGCGGGCGGCCACGACGGCGGCGATCGTCGCCGGGGGCGGCCGCGCCATGGCCCTGGACAGCCGGGCCCAACGGCTGGCCCGGGAGGGAATGTTCCTGCTGGTGCAGGGCCAGACGCCCGAGGCGCGCCGGACGCACCTCGGCCGGCTGGCGTCCGGCTCGGGCGAGCCCGGGCAGGGGTGACGACTCGTCCGTGCGGGCCGGCCTCCTCCCGCCGCAGGCTCCGCCTGGACGACGTCGAGGGGAGCGACGGCTCAGGCCGCCGGTCCCCGTCGATGCCGAAGGTCAGCCGGTGCGCGCGCCGGGCGGTCGGTCCCGGGTGCCTCGTGGTCGTGCCGCGGCTGCGCCGCCCGCGCTCGCGTGCGGTTCAGTTCCCGTCGTCGGCCGGAACCACCACGAGGAAGGCGTCGGACTCCAGGTCCATCACGACGGTGGCGGGTTCGCCCTCGGCGCGGCGGCGCGCCGCGTACTCCTCGGCGGGCCACGATCCGCGCGGCGACCCCGCCGGGAACCGCTCCAACACCTTCGCACTGATGGCCGCAGTCACGTCCGCTGCCCTCCCCTGTCCTGCGCCGCCCGCCGGGCGGCGGCGATCGGTCACTGTCGTACACATCCGGTTGCCCCCGATCCGCCCGGACATGTACCGGCCGTCGCGCCGCGGTGACGACGGCCTCCACCCATGGACGACCCCTACACATAAAGGGGAGATAAGAGCAGAATGAGGCTTACGTGACGATTACCGCGCATGTCCCCGGACGCGGTCGTCCTGCATGACGTAAGGAGACGAGTCATGGCCAACGTCTCGCCCACCAGAGGTGACATAACCAGCCATCCAGATGCCTCCGAAATGCGGGCCAGGTACGCCCGGATGCTCGGCGGCCGTGATGTGGCGCTCGTGGACGGACCGGTCTTCCTGCTCGGTCTGTACTGCGCCGCCTCCCCCTGGATCGTCCACTACACGACCAGTCAGCCCCCGCTCGTGACCCACAACCTGATCATGGGCATCGCGATCGGCCTGCTGGCCCTCGGGTTCACTCGCGCTCCGGAGCGGATGTACGGCCTGAGCTGGGCCATGTGCGCCCTCGGGGTGTGGATGATCATCTCGCCGTGGATCGTCGGCGACAGCCCGGACGCCGGTGTCGTGTGGAACAACATCGTCATCGGCGCGCTGGCCGTGATCCTCGGTCTGGTGTGCGCCGGCACGGCGGCCAAGGCATCGCGACCGTAGCCCCCGGAAGCCGAGGCCGGCCCGGGCCCCGGACCGGCCCTTTCGCGTACCGGCTCGGCACGCGCCGCGGCGGTCGGCGCCGATGGTGTCGAGTGCGTCGAGGACGCCGTGGGCCTCGGCCGGGCCCGGTCGGCGATCCGGACCGGCCCCGTCGCCCGTCGGGCCCCGCCGCCCTCGGTCCCGCGGCGCCGGGCCGCTCCGGGGCCCGCGCCGAGGTGACGGCGCGCCGGCTACGGCGTGTACACGTACGGCGTCGTGGAGGTCAGCGGCGTGAAGCCCAGGCGTTCCAGGATGGGGCGGCTCCGGCTGGAGGCGTCGACCTGGAGGCAGTCGTGGCCGCGGGCCGCGGCGGCGCGGGCCCGGTGCGCCACGAGGGCGCGGTAGACGCCGCGGCCCCGCCACGCCTCGACGGTGCCACCGCCCCACAGGCCGGCGAAGCGCGTGCCGGGCACCAGCTCCATGCGGGCGGCGCTGACCGGTTCGTCCCCGGCCATCGCCACGACGGCGAAGACGGTGTCGGGGCCGGCGGCCAGCCGGGCGAGCAGCTGGTGGCGCAGCCGCGAGCTGTCCGCGCCGAACGCCTGCTCGTGCACGTCGGCCACGAGCCCGACGCCGTGCGCGTCGGTGACCGGGACGAAGCGCACACCCGGTGGCGGTTCGGCGTCGAGGGTCAGGGCGGAGGTCTCGCCGATCATCAGCGTCTCCTCCGGTTCGGGCGTGAAACCGGCCGCGCGCAGCCGTCGGCCGAGGTCCGCCGGGCGGTCGTGGCCGTACAGCTTCCACTCGAACTCCAGGCCCAGACCGGTGTAGTGGCCGATCTGCCCGGCGATCGCCGCGTCGGCGGTGTCCTCGTCGAGGGCGGACCACAGCACGCCGTTCCACTCCTCGGGGGCGGCGGTCTGGCGGACGACACCGCCGGTGCGCTCGACACGGGCTCCGGGGCCGTCCGGGCGCGCTCCCTCGCGCAGGTCACGGTCGAACAGGGCGAGCAGCGCAGTGTGATCCATGCGGGTCATCCCAGCACCGGCGAGGTGCCCGGGCAACGCGTTTTCGGCGAGCTCCCGGTGGGCGCCCGGGCCGTCGCTTCCGCCGCGCGGTCCGGCGCCCTAGGGTCCTGGTGATCGCGTCGCACGTGAGGAGTCACGTCCCATGGTCGTCCAGGACACGGAACTGCCGTATCTGCGCCGCTGCGTGGAGCTCGCGGCCGAGGCGCTCGACGCCGGGGACGAGCCGTTCGGCTCGGTCCTGGTCGGCGGGGACGGCACGGTCCTCGGCGAGGACCACAACCGGGTGGCCTCCGGCGACCGCACCCGCCACCCCGAGTTCGAACTCGCCCGCTGGTCCGCCGCCCACCTCACGCCCGGGGAGCGGGCCGCCGCCACGGTCTACACCTCCGGCGAGCACTGCCCGATGTGCGCGGCCGCCCATGCCTGGGTCGGCCTCGGCCGCATCGTCTACGTCGCCTCTTCGGAACAACTCTCTTCGTGGCTCGATGAGTTGGGGGTGCCCGCGCCACCGGTCAGGACACTGCCGGTCCACGAGATCGCGCCGGACGTGGTCGTGGACGGGCCCGTGCCCGAACTCGCGGAGCGGGTGCGGGAACTGCACGTGCGGTTCCACCGCGGACGCGGCTGACGAGGGCGCCCCGGCTCGGGCTCGCGCGGCCCGTCTCCCGGCACTCGACGGGTGCGGCGCCCGAGATGCAGGGCCGCGTGAGCGAACCTACGATCGGATGCACCGGACCAGGTGTACACCCCGGTCCCCCCGATGGGGGGAGGCGCATGTCCCCGCAGGCCACACGGCTGCTCACGTTCGCCTACCTCGCCCTGGTCGCGGCCGTCGCGATCGTGTACATGCTTGTCCCGGTGGTGGCGCCCGCAATGTGGGCCGTCATGGGACTGGCCGGTGTCGTCGCCATCCTGGTCGGCACGCACGTGTACCGGCCCGCCCACCGGTGGCCGTGGTGGGTCCTGGCCGCCGGCCTGCTCACGTTCATCGCCGGCGACACGTACTACTTCGTGCTGGAGGAGTACCTGGGGGCCTCGAATCCGTTCCCGTCCCCGGCCGACGCCTGCTACCTCGCGATGTACCCGCTGTTCGCGATCGGCCTGTCGGGGCTCGTGCGCCACCGGTGGGCCGACCGCGACCTGCCGAGCCTGCTCGACGCGCTGATCGTCACCGCCGGCCTCGCCCTGCCCGTGTGGGTGTACGTGGTGCAACCGCTGACGGTGGTGCAGGGCCTGACCTGGCAGCAGCGGGCCATCAGCATCGCCTATCCCCTCGGCGACATCCTCGTCCTGGCGCTGCTGGCCCGGCTGCTCACCCCCAGCCCGCTCCACGGCTCCAACCGCGCCGTACGCCTGCTGGTCCTCGGCACGGTGACCCTGCTCGCCACCGACATCGCCTACGGGATCCTCCAGTTGAACGACGAGTGGCAGACGGGCAGCCCGCTGGACCTCGGCTGGGTCGCCTTCTACACCGCCTGGGGTCTGGCCGCTCTGCATCCCTCCATGGTCGAGCTGACCGCCTCCGTGCCCCAGCGGGAGTCCCTGCTGCCGCCGCCGCGCCGGCTGGTCGTCCTCGCCGTGGTCACCCTCATCGCGCCGGGGATCCTGCTCTGGGAAGGGCTCAGCGACCAGACCCGGGACGCCGCCGTGATCGCCGGCTTCTCGGGAGTGCTGTTCCTGCTGGTGATCCTGCGGCTGGCGGGAATGGTCGTGGCCCACCGCCGTGCGGTGACGCGTGAACTCGCCCTGCGGCAGGCTGCCGCGTCGCTGGTCTCCGCCTTCCGCCAGGAGGAGGTCGACCAGTCGTGCCGCTCGGCGGTCGACCGGCTGATGGGCCCCGACGTACCGCACCGGACCCTGCTGCTGCCCGCGGAACGGGCCGGCGAACTCGGCGCACGCGGCACCCACCTCGTGAGCCCCGCCGCCCTCGCCCCGGACATCGCGGCCCGGCTGGACGGCCTGTCGTCCGTCCTGGTCTGCCCCATGGCCCAGCCCGACCGGCCGGCCGGAGCCGTGCACGGCGTGCTGCTGGTCGCCGCACCGGAGAGCCGGCTCCGCGAGACCTCGGGCTCGGTGGAGATCCTCGCGTCGCACGCGGGCCTGGCCATGGAGCGGGTCACCCTGCGCCAGGAGGTCGTCCGGCGGGAGAACGAGGCCTACTTCCGCACGCTCGTCCGCAACGCCTCCGACGTCATCCTGATCCTGGAGGACGACGACACCATCCGGTACGCCAGCCCCTCGGCGCACTCCGTGTTCGGCACCGACGACCTCATCGGCGTTCCCCTGCCCGAGCTGGTGGACCCCGGGGACCGGAGGCGGGCCGCGCGCGAACTGGCCACCGTCCGGGAGCGGGGCCCGCGGGCCGGGCACGACCACTGGTGGGTGCGGCGCCGGGACGGACGCGTCGAGGTGGAGGTGCGCTGCAGCGACTTCCGGGACGAGCGCACCGTGTCCGGCCTGGTGGTGACCCTGCGGGACGTCACCGAGCAGCGGCGCCTGGAACAGGAGCTGACGCAGCGGGCCTTCCACGACTCGCTGACCGGCCTGCCCAACCGGACCCTGCTGCTGGAGCGGATCGAACGCGCACTGCTGCGCGGCCGCCGCGAGTTGTCGCTGACGTGTCTGCTCTTCATCGACCTGGACGACTTCAAGCTGGTCAACGACACCATGGGACACCGCGCGGGCGACCAGCTGCTGATCGCGGTCGGCAACCGGCTGACCCGGACGCTGCGCCGCACCGACACCGCGGCCCGGCTCGGCGGCGACGAGTTCGCCGTGCTGATGGAGGACGCCAAGCAGCCCCTCGACGCCGAGCTGCTGGCGGCCCAGGTGATCCAGACGCTCGGCCGGCCGTTCGACCTGGCCGACGAGTCGGTGACGGTGTCGGCGAGCGTCGGGGTCGCCACCGCGCGCGACAGCACCGACGCGGAGGAGCTCCTGGGCCACGCCGACCTGGCGCTCTACGCGGCGAAGGCGGCCGGCAAGCGGCAGTGGCGCCGGTTCCGGCCGCTGCTGCGCAGCCGCGTGGTCGAACGGCACGACCTGCAGTCCCAACTGGCCCGGGCGGTCGCCGACAAGGCGTTCGCGCTGCGCTACCAGCCGGTCGTGGACATCACCGCGGGCGAGGTCGTCGGGTTCGAGGCGCTGGTCCGCTGGCCGCACGGACAGCGGCCACACGTCCCGCCGGACCAGTTCATCAGCCTGGCCGAGGAGACGGGGCACATCGCGCCACTGGGGGCGTGGGTGCTGCAGAACGCGGTCAGCGACATCGCGGACCTGCAGCGCCTGCCGGGTCCCGCCCGTCCGCCCTACGTCAGTGTGAACGTCTCCGCCCGCCAGTTCCGCGACGCCGGGTTCGTCGAGCAGGTCGGCCAGGCGCTCAGCACCCCGGGCCTTGAGCCGGGGTCGCTGCAGCTGGAGCTGACGGAGACGGTGCTGCTGCACCGCGACGACCGGCTCCAGACGGTGCTGCACACCCTGAAGGAACTCGGCGTGCACATCGCGGTCGACGACTTCGGCACCGGCTTCTCGTCGCTGCGGTACCTGCGGGACTTCCCCATCGACGTGCTGAAGATCGACAAGTCGTTCATCGACGACATCGCGCGCGACGCCCAGCAGGTCGCCCTGGTCGAGGGCATCGTGCGGATCGCCGACACGCTGGGTCTGCAGGTGATCGCGGAGGGCATCGAGGACGCCGCGCAGCGGGACCTGCTGGCCGGGATGGGGTGCCGGTTCGGGCAGGGGTTCCTGTTCGCCCGGCCGATGACGGTGGAGCAGACCGCGCGCGTGCTGCGCGAGCCCAGCGCCCGCCCCTTCGCGCCGCGCCGGACCCCCCGGCCGCGGGTCGACACCCCCGCCCGGGGACGGCGCGAGGCACGCTGGGCGGACCTGGAGCACCTGCGCCGCACCAGCCCGATGAGCGACGCGGTCCTCGACGAGGTGCGCGGCCGGCGCATCCGCAGCGGCGATCACTGGCTGATCGACTTCGCCTCCTGCAACTACCTGGGGTTCGACTGGGATCCGGAGGTCGTGGAGTCGGTGGAGCCCGCGGTGCGCCGGTGGGGCACCCACCCCAGCTGGTCGCGGCTGCTGGGCAGTCCGCGGCTGTACCCCGAGATCGAGGAACGGCTCGCCGCGCTGCTGGGCGCGCCGGACACGCTGCTGCTGCCGACGCTGACGCTGGTGCACTCCTCGGTGATCCCGGCGCTGGCGGAGGACGGGCACGTGTTCGTGGAGGCGACCGCGCACCGCACGGTCTACGACGGCGGTGTGGTGGCCCGCGCGCAGGGCGCCACCCTGCACCGCTTCCACGCCGAACGCCTCGACGAGCTGCGGGCCCTGCTGACCGGCGTGGCCAAGGGCACCCCCCGCCTGGTGTGCCTGGACGGCGTCGACAGCATGAGCGGCAACGTCCCCGACCTGCCGGCGCTGGCCGCGGTCTGCCGCGCCGAGGGGGCGACGCTGTACGTCGACGACGCGCACGGCTTCGGCGTGATCGGGGAGCGCGGGCCGGGCGAGACCTGCCCGTACGGCATGCGCGGCAACTGCGTGGTGCGGCACACCGGGGAGGCGTACGACGGGATCGTGCTCGTCGGCGGGTTCTCCAAGGCGTACTCGTCGCTGCTGGCGTTCCTCGCCCTGCCGCCGGAGCTGAAGAACCGGCTGAAGACGGCGGCGGCACCCTACCTGTACTCGGGCCCGTCCCCGACGGCGTCCCTGGCCACGGCGCTGGCGGGGCTGGACGTCAACGAGCGCCGGGGCGATGCCATCCGCGCCGAGCTGTACCGCAAGACGGTGCGGGTACTCGACCACCTGGAGGGCATGGGGGTGTCCACGCTCAACACGGACCGGCTGCCCATCGTGGAGGTGCCGCTGGCGAACCCCGCGGACCTGGACGCGGTGTCGGCGTTCCTGTGGCAGGAGGGCATCTACGTGACGCTGGCCGTCTACCCGCTGGTCCCGCGCGACCGGGTGGGTTTCCGCGTCCAGCTCACGGCGCTCCACTCCGACGGGGACGTCGACCGGCTGAACGCGACGATGACCCGCCTGTCCGAACGGTTCCCACTGCGGATGAAGGGCTAGACGGCCATGACGACGCACAACGACGACGTGGACTGGGACCGCTGGCCGGTCGCGGACTACCTCGCGGAGAACTACCGCGAGGTGCACGCCTCGGACGCGGCCGTCATCGCGCACCACGCGGCGTTCTACCGGGGCCTGCCGGCCGGCGGCATCGCGCGCGCGGTGGAGTTCGGGGCGGGGCCCAACCTGTACCCGCTGATGCTGGCGTCGGCCGTGTGCCGCGGGATCGACGCCGTGGAGGCGAGTGCGAGCAACGTCGCCTACCTCCGGGACCAGATCTGTCACCGTCTCGACGCGAGCTGGCTCCCCTTCCACGCGCTGTGCCGGCGGTTCGATGCGCGGGTGCCGGCGACCCTGGCCGGGGCGCTGGCCCCGGTGAACGTCGTCCACGCCGACGTACGGGCCCTGCCGCCGGGCGGGTACGAGCTGGGCTCCATGCACTTCGTCGCGGAGAGCGTGACGGAGGACTTCGCCGAGTTCGCCGGCTTCTGCCGCGCCTTCGTCCGCGCGGTCGTCCCCGGCGGGTACCTGGTCGCCGCGTTCATGGAGAACATGCCGACCTACCGCATCGGCCCGGCCTCGCGCTGGCCCGGCTGCCCGGTCGACCCGGCGACGGTCACCGAGGTCTTCACACCCCTGACCCGCGACCTGGACATCACCCACGTCGACGCGGACCCGACCCTGCCGGACTACGGCGACTCGGGGATGGTGCTGCTGACGGGGGTGGCGGAGGCGGTCTGACGCCCCGGCCGCACTGCGCTCGGGGCCCCTCCGCTCCGGGCCGCACTGCGCTCGGGGCCCCTCCGCTCCGGGCCGGGCACGCCGGGCCCCCGGAGTCGGGCCGTTCCGTCGCCAGTGGCCGGAGCCCCGCTCCCGCCGCCGGACGGGACGGCCGTGTCACGGAGCCCGGCCGAGGAGCCACGCGTCACAACGGCGTCGGCGACCGCGCCCGTGGTGACGAGCCGGTCCGTCACGGAGCCGCCGCCCGCGGCGAAGCCGCCGTGCGACGCCGCCCCGGCATCCGCCCCGCCAGTCCCGCGGCCGCGCGGCGAGCGCTCCGGCCCCCGCAGGAACCGCGATCGCAACTGAGCCGACGGCAACCGGCCCGCCGGAACCGGCCCGGAAGCGCGAGACGCCACCCACCCGGCACCCACCCCGGGCCCCGCTGTCGCACAGTGAGGGTCCCCGCCCTACGCGAGGCAACCGGCCCGGAAGAGCAAGCCGCCACCCACCCGGCAACCACCCGGGACGCCGCTGTCCACCGTGAGGACCCCGGCCCCACGCGAGGCGGCTGCCCCGCGGGAGGCCTGCCGGAAGCAGCCGGTCGGGGCGGGCAGTCGAGTCGGCCGGTCCGCCGGGAGCCCGTCGCAGGGGCCTGGGGCGGACGCGGTCAGCGGGCGGCCGGGGCGCGTCCGTGCCGCCGCGGTCAGCCGTCCGTTGCCGTGAAGCGCCGCCGCAGCACCACTCCCCCGAGCAGCAGTGCCGCGCTCGCGGCGACGGTCTGGAGCGTGTGGTCCGTGCCCGTGTGCGCGAGGGCGCCCCGGGCCTGCTGCGGCGTGGTGTCGTGCTGCCGGGCCGGCGGCTCGGGAGCCGGCCGCGTGCGTGGCGGGTCGGACGGCGGCTTCGGCGCCGGCTTCACCGGGTCGTGCGGCCGGACCGGGCGGTCGCCGGGCGTGTTCGAGGACTGGTTGCCGGTCGACGGGTTGCCGATGCCGACCACGTCCACCGTGTTGCCGGTGACGTTGACGGGAAGGTCGACCGGCAGCTGGACGCCGTTGCCGGAGACCACGGCGGGCGAATCCTTTCCCCGGCCCTCGGCGACGGCGCCGCCGGAACGGCCCGGCCGCCCGGCCGCGCGGCCGTCCTCGTTCGCGCAGGCGTTGCCCGCGGCGGGGTTCAGCAGTCCCACCACGTTCACGGTGTTGCCGCACACGTTGACGGGGACGTGCACCGGCAGCTGGACGGTGTTGCCGGAGACCACCCCGGGCGAACCGGCCGCGGAGCCGTCCGCCCCGGAACCGGCGTGCGCGGGGACGCTCAGGGCCATCGCGCCCGAGGCGGCGGCGACGGCGATCACACCGTTTCGGGTAACCCGCTTCATAGGGTCCCTGCCTTCCAGACATCGTCGCGGGCACTCACCCGCACGAGGTGCAACGCGCCGCGCCCGGTCCGAGTTATGGCTTATCGGCCTTTCACTCCATCGAGCGGCCCGGTTGTCGAACTAGCGGTAAAGACCTTCGTATGGGCGATGAAACCGCGCAGGATAGGCCACTTCTGCCCGCCCCGCCCGCCCGGAGGCGCGCCCCACGGGGCCCGCTTATCGTGGGCGAGGGCGCCGTGGGGCGCCCCTGGAGGCACCGATGCTGGCCAAGCTGTCCACGCGCCCCCCGCTCCGGCGCTGCGCGGTCGCCGGCGCGGCCGGACTGGTCCTGCTGGGTGCGGGCCTGCCGGCCGCCGACGACCCCCCGCCCGGCCTGGGGCGCTTCTACGACCAGAAGGTGACGTGGTCCGCCTGCGCGGGACCGGACATGCCGAAGGACCTGCAGTGCGGCAAGGTCACCGTCCCGCTCGACTACGGCCGGCCGGAGCGGGGCACGCTCGACCTCGCCGTGGCCCGCTACCGGGCCACCGGAGCCTCCCGGGGCTCGGTGCTGCTCAACTTCGGCGGTCCCGGCGGCCAGGGCGTGGGCCAGCTCGCGCTCGCCGGCAAGGAGTTCATGGACCTGACCGACGGCTACGACGTGGTCTCCTTCGACCCCCGCGGCGTCGGCCGCTCGTCACCGGTCAGCTGCGGCAGCGCCTCCGAGGACGCCATGGCCGCCACCGAAGGCAACGCCGACGTGACCGATGCGAGGGCCGTGCTGGACAAGCTGCGCGAGGCGGCGGCCGAGTGCGCCGAGCACTCCGGCCCGGTCCTGCCTCACATCGGCACGGTGAACGCCGCCCGCGACCTGGACGTCCTGCGCGACGCGCTCGGCGACGGCAAGCTCAACTACCTGGGCTTCTCCTACGGCAGCCGGCTCGGCGCGGTGTACGCGGCGCAGTTCCCGGGGAAGGTCGGCCGGATGGTGCTGGACGGCGTCGACACGCTGACCGAGCCGCTGGCCGAGCAGGGCGTGGTGAGCGCGCGGGGGCAGCAGACCGCGCTGGAGAACTTCCTCACCTGGTGCACGCAGGACATCGCCTGCCCCTTCGGACAGAACGCGCGCGAGGCCCAGGAGCACGTCGTCGAGGTGGTGCAGTCGCTCGACGAGGACCCGGTGCCGACGGAGTTCGGCGAGGCGTTCTCCGGCCAGGACCTCGCCGGTGCCCTCGGGCAGGGCCTCTACAGCCGGGAGCTGTGGCCCTCGCTCCAGCGGGCCGTCGCCCGGCTGCTGGAGGAGGGCGACACGAGCGGCCTGGAGGCCTTCCTGCACGGCGGCTTCACGCTCCCTCCGCCGGGGAGGGCCCACCGCGGCCTCACCGATCCACAGGACGTGCCCCTGGACAACCTGCCGGCGGCGCTGATGGCGATCAACTGCGCCGACGACCCCGACCGCCCCGCCGCCGCGCAGGTCACCCGCGACCTCGGCCGGCTGCGCGCCCGCTACGAGCAGGCGTCCCCGGTCTTCGGCCGGTACCGGCTCACGCAGGTGCTGATGTGCTACGGCCGCCCCAGGGGCACCGACTTCATCCGCGAGGAGGTCAAGGACGTGGACACGCCGCGCATGCTGCTGGTCGGCACCCGGGGCGACC
The DNA here is from genome assembly GCF_056432865.1 of Streptomyces sp. NPDC044921. Lineage (NCBI taxonomy): Bacteria > Bacillati > Actinomycetota > Actinomycetes > Kitasatosporales > Streptomycetaceae > Streptomyces > Streptomyces sp. NPDC044921. The sequence goes on along the minus strand of NZ_JBWKIF010000002.1, from coordinate 171,656 downwards.
CGGCCACGCCCTACCGCTGGACGGTGGAGACGGCCGAGCGGCTGGGGTCGTCCGCCGTGGTGCTCGACAACCGCGGCGAGGGCCACACCGGCTACGGCTCCTCCCCGTGCGTGCACCGCAAGGTCGACGCCTTCCTGCTGTACGGCACCCTGCCGCCGGACGGCAGCTCCTGCGGCTCCGACCACGACACCGAGTGAGCGGGCCCGGGCCTCGGCCGGGGCGACCTCGGGCCCGGGGCGACCTCGGGTCCGTACCACCGGGAATCCTAGCCTCGAACGCCTGACCGTCGAACGCGTGACGGGGTCGCGGCGCCACCCGACGCGGCGTCAAATGCCCTGTGTACCCTACGACTTGGCACTCCGGGTGACACGCTCCCCAGCTACCTCGGGGTAACTCCGCGAGACGGTGGCATATGCCGGAAGCACCACCGTATCGTGTGGTGCCGAATCCCTTACAGGGCGTCGCGGGCTGTGCGACAGTCGTAGCGGTCCCTCCGTCCGCCTTGGTCGAACCATCCCGCATCGGAGTGCGTCATGCCGTCCCACCTCTCCGCGGACCGCCCCGCCGCCCAGCCGCCCGGACGCGGCTCGGTCGACGCGCTCATATCGCAGGCGCGGCGGCTGAAGGGCGACGTGGACGCGGTGCGCCGCGACGCGGAGGGCGAGGGGTCGGACCACCCGCGCGGACGCTGGCAGCGCGCCCTGTGCGACCTGGCCCTGCACCAGCTCGACGACCTCGACGAGCATCTCGCCCAGCTGCGGGACGGCCCCCTCCCCGCGGCACCGGTTCCGGAACCCGGCCCGCCGGTACCGGGCTCCCTGCTCAGCCGGGTCGGCAGCGCCGAGTGGAACCTCCTGACCGACGAGGCCAGTTGGTCCGGGGAGTTGTACCAGATCCTGGGCCGCGACCCCGCCGCTCCCCCGCTCACCCTCGACGAGCTGCCGTCGCTGGTGCTCGACGAGGACCGGCCCGGGCTGACCGCGATGGTCACCAACTGCCTCGTCGACGCCCGGCCCATCGACGGCGAGTTCCGCATCGCACGCCCCGACGGAGACGTACGGACCGTGCACATGATGGGCGAACCGGTGCTCGACGCCGACGGGAGCACCGCCTCGATGTGGGCCGTGCTGCGCGACGTCAGCGCGCTGCGCCGCAGCCAGCGGGTGGTGAGCGAGACCCGTGACTCGCTCCACCACCAGCGGGAGGCCGCGCGGACCGAGCACCGGCTCGCGGTCGAGCTGCAGGAGGCCGTGCTGCCGCCGTGGCGCGGCTCCCTGCGGCTCCCGCACCGAGGCCCCCGCAGTCTCGACCTCGCGGCCCGCTGCCTGCCGGCGTCCTCGCGCACCCTGATCGGCGGCGACTGGTACGACGCGCTCGAACTGACCGACGGTGACACCCTGCTGAGCGTCGGCGACCTCACCGGGCAGGGCGTCGGCGTCACGTCGAACATGACCATGCTCCTCGGCGCCGTGCGGGGCATGGCGATGGCCGGAGCCCGGCCGGGGCAGCTGATGGCCTGGCTGAACCAGTTACTCGACGCCACCGTGCAACCCGCGCTGGGCAGCGCCGTCTGCTGCCGCTACCGTCCCGAGACCCGCACGCTGGTGTGGGCGCAGGCCGGGCACCCCGCCCCGCTGCTGTTCCGCGACGGGACAGGGCGTGTCCTGGACACCCCGGACGGCGTCCTGCTCGGAGCCACCTCCGGCGCCGTCTACGGACAGGCCGAGGAGCCCCTGCGGGCCGGCGACCTGCTGCTCCTGCACACCGACGGGCTGGTGCCCGGGCACACCGGGACGGCGGCCGCGCAGCTCCTCCTCGGCCTGGCGCCACGCCTGGCCGGGGCCGCCGACGCGGAGGACTGCGTGCGCGTGATCGTCGAGGAGTTCGGCACGAGAGAGCGCGAGGACAACGCCTGCGTGCTCGTCGCCAGGGTCACGTCCTAGGGAGAACTCACGTCCTGGAGCACTCAGGCCCGCGCGCCGGCACCACCCCTGCCCTTCGTCTTCGGCAGGGCGAGCTTGATCTCCTCCCGCAGCTCCTGGATCTTCGGATAGCCCGCGTACTGGGCGGTGAGCCGGTACATCTGGCGCAGCCGGTCCCAGGTGCGGTGGGAGGAGTTGGACCCCATCGACACCAGGGCCAGGCGGGCGTAGCGGTCGGCCTGTTCGGGATCGTCGGCGATGAAGCAGGCCGAGGCCATCGACAGGTAGTCGAAGATCTTCGAGCGCTGCCGGCCGTCGACCCGCAGGGCCAGCGCCTTCTCCGCGTAGTGCTGGGCGTGCGCGGCCGCGCCCGGCTCGAACTCGGCGAGCGTGCGGTAGGCCAGGGCCTGCATGCCGTACAGGTCCTCCTCCTTGAAGGTCTGCATCCAGTCCGGCGGGGGGACGTCGGACTTGTCGGAGACGAACAGGTCCTCCGCCCGGCCGAGGGTGCGGCGCATGGCCTGGCCCTTGCCCATCGAGGCCTGCGCCCAGGCCTCGATCGTGCAGAGCATCGCCCGGGTGCGGGGCAGCACCTCGTCGCCCGAGCCGGACGTGGCCAGCTTCATCAGGTCCAGGGCGTCGTCCGGCCGGCCCAGGTGCACCATCTGGCGGGCCGCGCGGGAGAGCGCCTCACCCGCGCGGGGCCGGTCCCCGCCCTCTCTGGCCGCGTGCGCGGCGATGACGAAGTACTTCTGGGCCGTGGGCTCCAGGCCGACGTCGTGCGACATCCAGCCCGCGAGGACGGCCAGGTTGGCGGCGACGCCCCACAGGCGCCGCTGGAGATGGGGTGGGTGACGGTAGGCGAGCATGCCGCCCACCTCGTTGAGCTGGCCCACCACGGCCTTGCGCTGGAGTCCGCCGCCGCGGGCGGCGTCCCAGGCGCGGAACACCTCGACCGAACGCTCCAGTTCCTCGATCTCCTGCGACCCGATGGGGGCGGCCTCGTAGCGGTCGAACCCAGCGGGGTCGGCGTGCAGGGGATGGTCGAGGTCGGGGGCGTCGGCAGCCAGGGCAGGGTCGGAGTGCAGCCAGTCGTACATGGCGCTGCTGAGTGCGGATCCCGCGGCGAGCGCGGCGCCCGCGCCCACCAAGCCGCGTCGGTTGAGCATGAGGTCCATTCCCGTGAATTCGGTGAGGACCGCAGCCGTCCGCTCGGGCGCCCACGGCACACCGTCGGGAGCCTCCGGGCTCCCGCCGCCCTGCCGTTTCCCCGCACGCCCGTGCCGGACCAGACCGAGGTCCTCGATGGTCACGACACGGCCGAGACGCTCGGTGAACAGGACCGCCAGCACCCGCGGCACCGGATCGCGCGGGATCTCTCCCAGGTCGATCCACCGCCGCACCCGGGAGGTGTCGGTCGACAGCTGGGGATGGCCCATGGCCGCCGCCTGCCGGTTGACCAGCCTCGCGAGTTCGCCCTTGGACCAGCCGGCCAGGCCGAACAGGTCCGCGAGCCGGGTGTTGGGTTGTCCGCTCACGTCAAGCCCCCAGGTTCTCGGCTGAGTTGACAGTAGCCCGGGGAGACTTGCCGGGCGACTATTCGCCAGGGTTCGCCAGGGTGCGCCAGATGGTGTGCCACCGGCCATCCGGTGTCAGGTAGGAACGCGCCACCCCGACCCGGTCGCCGCAGGAACATTCCCCAGGGTGATCCCGGGCGTCCGGGCCGGGACGGCGCTGTCGTCGCAGGCACACGAAGGGATCTGTCTCGCCCATGTACGCAGCATCGTCCTCCGTGTCCGCACCGCCCCGGTCGCTCCACCCGCGTCCCACGGACAGCGGCCCCTACCTCGCCCCCGCGCGGCCGGCGGCCCCCGTGCTCGGAGCGGGCAGGGCTCGGCGCGGCGCGGTGCTCGGCACCCAACCGCTCAGCGGGAGACTCGACTTGTCCGGCCCCCAGGGCGCGCAGCTGCGCACCGCGATCGCGTCGGTGCACCGCATCTGCCCGGAGTTCGCCCCGGTCCAGGTGCTGCGCCGCACCGGCCGGTCCGTGCTCCTGGTCGGTACGACCGGTCGCAGCACGGCCGTCGCCAAGTGTTTACTGGACCACTCCCCCGCCTGGTCCGAGCGGATCCGCCACGAGATAGCGGCGTACCGCTCGTTCGTCCGGCACCGCCCTCCCGTGCGGGCGCCGAGGCTGATCGCGGCGGACCCGGACAACTGCACCCTCGTGATCGAGCGGCTGCCCGGGCGGGTGGCGGCCCTCCAGCGGCACCCGGCCGAGGCGCCGCCCCGGGCGGACATCAGGGCGGCGCTCGGCGCGATCTGCCGGCTGAACGCCTGGCGGCCGCCGGCGGGCACGTTCGACGCCCCGCTGGACTACGCGGCCCGGATCGCGCGGTACCACGAGCTCGGCCTGCTCACCGACCGCGACCTGGGCGACCTGCAGAAGCTGCTGCACGGCATCGCGCAGGCCGCCGGCCGGCAGGGCATGGGCCAGTTCTGCCACGGCGACGCCCTGCTGTCGAACCTGCTCCTGTCACCGGCCGGTCCAGTGCTGGTGGACTGGGAGCACGCGGGCTGGTACCTGCCGGGGTACGACCTGGCGACGCTGTGGTCGGTGCTCGGGGACGCACCGGTCGCGCGCCGGCAGATCAGCCAGATCGCGCAGTCGGCGGGCCCGGCGTCCAGGGACGCCTTCCTGGTGAACCTGATGCTGGTGCTGACGCGTGAGATCCGGACGTACGAGACGGCCGTGCAGCGTTCGATGCACGACGCGGCCCCGGCGGTACCGGGACCGGCCCACCCCGGTGCCGTGCCGTCCGGCGAGGAGCAGCGGCTGCTGCTGCGGCGGCTGCACGACGACTGCCAGCTGGCCCGGCGGGCCGTGCGCGCGGCGGTCGGCACTCGCTGACGGGGACGAAAGGGCCGCTGTGCGCCTGGCGAGGCGCACAGCGGCCCTTTCGTGTGCGCGGGCCCGCCGCCGGGTCAGCCCTGCTGGAACAGCTCCGCCGGCAGCGGCTTGAGGAGCGCGTACAGGTCGTCCGTGATCGGGCGGTCCCAGGCCGCGATGGTCACCAGGACGTTGTCGCTGCGGTCGAACTGCACGCAGGAGATCCGGCTCTCGGAGAGCTTGATCCGGCGCACGATCAGGAGGTTGTCGCCCTGCATCACCGGCACGTCCTCGGTGCCGACGACGGTGACCTCCTCGTCGTTCTCCAGCGCCAGGAGGAGCTGCGCCACCTCGAAGGGGACCTCCCCCTCGGGGACGTCGCGGGCCGGGGAGCCCTCCGGCAGATTGCCGATGATCATGGCGGGGCCACGGCCGCCGAACAGGTCGTAACGGAGGAAGACGCCCTGGCAGGTGCCGTCGGGCGCGGGCAGCAGTCCCGCGCCGAGGTTGCCGGGCCAGTCGCCCGGGTCCATGGCCAGTACGTCGAAGTCGGGCCCGGCGGGCGTGGCGCTGCGGCGGCGGAGGAACGACATGTCGCCATGGTACGTGCCCGGGCCTACGACGTGCCGGGCGGGCGGCGGCTCGGTCCGGCTAGGCCGTGGCCCGGTGCCGGCGGTGGTGGCGGGCCACCCGGGCCCGGTTGCCGCAGGACGGTGTGCACCACTCCTGGCGGGGATGGTCCTTCAGGAAGTACCGCACGCAGCGCGGTGCGTGGCAGGCCCGCAGCCGGTCGCGGTCGGGGCTCGCGAGGAACGCGATCACGGCCTGTGCCAGGGCCGCCGTCAGGTCGTTCCCGGCCCGGACGGGCCGGTGGCGCACGACCGGGCCGGTGTCCTCGGGCCAGTCCAGTACGGGCACGGTCGGGGTGCGGGACGCCGCCGCGTTCAGCCGCCGCACGGCTTCGGGTGCGGGCATCAGCCGGGTGGCGTCCGCGGGGCTCGGTGCGCCGGGGCGCACGGCGCGGGCGAAGAGCGCGCGCACGGCCGCCCGCAGTTCGCGGACGGCCGCGAGCTGCGCGGCGTCGGCGGTGAAACCGGCACCGGCGTCTTCCCCTTTCCCTCGCCGCCCCGTGCCGCACGGGGCGGCCCGGTCGCGGCGGGCGTCCGGCAGGGCCTCGGGGTGGGCCCGCACCCAGGCGGTCAGGTCCTCCGGGGTGGTCAGGTCGTCGGTGACACCGCCCTCGCCGTCGTGCCGGACGGTGAGGGCGAGGTCCAGGGCGAGCCGGGCGTCCCTGCTGATCGGTTCCCGCATGGCGCCGATGATAGGCGGGCGGGCGTCCCCGCCCCCGGGGCTCAGTCCTCCGGGGGCGCCGGAGGGATCACCGCCACCGGGCTCGCGGCGTGCAGCAGGACCGCCTGGGTGACCGAGCCCATCATGCGGGCGGGCGCCAGCAGGTGCCGCCGGTGACGGCCGACGACGACGAGGTCGGCGTCCCGGGAGGCGGCGACGAGGTGCCCGGCCGCGTCCCCCGCCGCCGGGACCGCCTCGACCTCGACGCCGGGGTGCCGTTCGCGGTAGGGGGCCAGGAAGCCTTCGGCGAGGACCCGGGCCTCGTCCTCGACGACGTCCTGCTCGACGACCGGCGGGGGCACCTCCCCGGGCAGCATCCAGGGCTGCGCGGGCCACGGGTAGGCGGCGACCGCCCGGAGCCGGGCCCCGCGCCGGGCGGCCTCGGTGAAGGCGAACTCCAGCGTGGCGTCGTCGGGGCCGTCGACCTTCAGGCCGACCACCACGCGCGGGGCGAATCCGCCCGGAGCCCCGCCGTGGACCTCGCGTCCGGGCCGGGGCACCACGACGACGGGACACTCGGCGTCGCGTGCGGCGGCCAGGCTGGTGGAGCCGAGCAGCAGACTGGCGAAGCCGCCGCGGCCGCGGGAACCGAGCACCAGCAACTGGGCGGTGGCGCCCAGTTCGGGCAGGGCCACGCCGGTCGCGCCCTCCAGGCCGACGTACTCCGTGTCCGGCAGGCCGGTGCGGGTCTCCAGGTGGGTGCGCGCACGGTCGAGGACGGGATCCTCCCGCGGGTCGGCGGGACCGGCGGCGAGGACTTCGGGCTGGGCCCAGTGGGCGTACTGGCGTACGTGCGCCACGCGCAGGGGGGCCGAGCGCCGCACGGCCGCGTCGACGGCCCACTCCAGGGCGCGCAGGCTGTCGTCCGAACCGTCGACCGCGGCGACGACCGGCTGGGTACTCATGAGTTCCTCGCTTCCGGGTGACGACCGTGCCCTCCCCGGTGCCAGCCTGACGCAGGAGGCGGCCGAGGAAAGCTGCTTCGGGTCGCGTGTCCGGAAACGCCGCCGGAACACCCCCGGACCGGCCGTGGGACCACGGCCGCCCGGGGTGGTGCGCTCACCGGCGTCAGGTGAGGTCGAACTCCCCTTCCCGCGCTCCCGAGACGAACGCGCCCCACTCGGCGGGCGTGAAGATCAGGGAGGGGCTCTCGGGGCGGGCACTGTTCCGCATGGCGATGAAGCCTTCCACGAAGGCGATCTGCACATCCCCCAGGCCACGGCTGCTGGACTGCCACTGTGCCTTGCTGAGGTCCAGGTCCGGCTTGTCCCAGCCCATGAGCGGGCGCTGCTGGGTGGTGGTCTCGGCCACGTCCGTGCTCCTCCCGATTGCGTCGTCCGCGGCCAGCCTAGCGATCGCGCACCGGGCCCGACAGAGCACGTGAGCGGGACCTTTCAGGAGTCCGGCGGCCGTGCTCCCACGAGCCACATGGCGAAGAACTGCGATCCGCCGCCGTAGGCGTGCCCGAGCACCCTGCGGGCGCCCTCCACCTGGTGTTCCCCGGCCTGCCCGCGCACCTGGAGGGCCGCCTCGGCGAAGCGGATCATGCCGGAGGCGCCGATGGGGTTGGTGGACAGCACGCCGCCCGACATGTTGACGGGCAGGTCCCCGTCCAGTTCGGTCACGCCCGCTTCGGTGAGCTTCCACCCCTCGCCCGGGCCGGCGAAGCCGAGGTTCTCCAGCCACATGGGTTCGTACCAGGAGAACGGCACGTAGATCTCGGCGCCGTCGATCTCGCGGCGGGGGTCGGTGACGCCCGCCTGCCGGTAGACGTCGGCGGCGCAGTCCCGCCCGGCCCGCGGGGAGACGAAGTCCTTGCCCGCGAACAGGGTCGGTTCGCTGCGCATCGCCCCGCCGAGCAGCCAGGCGGGCGCTCGCGGGGCCCGGGCGGCTCCGGCCCGGCCGGTGAGGATCATGGCGCAGGCGCCGTCGGAGGAGGGACAGGTCTCCGAGTAGCGCACCGGGTCCCACAGCATGGGCGAGGCCATCACCTTCTCCAGGGTGATGTCGTGCTCGTGGAGGTGGGCGTAGGGGTTCTTCAGGGCGTTGCGGCGGTCCTTGTAGGCGACGAGGGCGCCGATCGTCCCGGGTGCGCCGCTGCGCCGCATGTAGGCGCGGATGTGCGGGGCGAAGAACCCGCCGGCCCCGGCGAGCAGGGGTTGCTGGAAGGGGATGGGCAGGGACAGGCCCCACATGGCGTTCGACTCGGACTGCTTTTCGAAGGCGAGGGTGAGGACGGTGCCGTGGACGCGGGCGGCGACGAGGTTCGCGGCGACGAGGGCGGTGGATCCGCCCACCGAGCCCGCGGTGTGCACGCGGAGCAGGGGTTTGCCGACGGCCCCGAGGGCGTCGGCGAGGTACAGCTCCGGCATCATGACGCCCTCGAAGAAGTCGGGCGCCTTGCCGATCACGACGGCGTCGACGTCGGCCCACGTCAACTCGGCGTCCGCCAGGGCCCGGTGGGCCGCCTCCCGGACCAGTCCGGCGATGGAGACGTCCCGGCGGGCCGCGACGTGCTTGGTCTGGCCGATGCCGACGACGGCCACGGGCTCCTTGCTCATCGGTGCTCCTCTTCGAGGACGGCGACCAGGTTCTGCTGGAGGCAGGGGCCGGACGTGGCGTGGGCGAGGGCGCGGCGGGAGTCCCCGCGGTGGATGCGGGCGGCGGCCTCTCCGACGCGGATGAGCCCGGCGGCCATGATCGGGTGGGCGGCGAGGGCCCCGCCGGAGGGGTTGACGGTCACGTCGTCGCCGAGGCGCAGTGCCCTGCGCAGGACGATCTCCTGGGCGGTGAAGGGCGCGTGCAGCTCGGCGGTGTCCACGGGCCGTTCGAAGGCGCCGGCCCGCTCGGCGGCCAGGCGGGTGGAGGGCGAGTCGGTCAGGTCGCGCACGCCGAGGCCGTGGGGCTCGATCCGGTGGTCGATGCCGCGGATCCAGGCGGGGCGCCCGCACAGCTCCCGGGCCCGGTCCCCGGCGGCGAGGACGACGGCGGCGGCGCCGTCGCCGATGGGCGGGCAGTCGCCGGTGCGCAGGGGCCGCACGAGGTAGTCGCCCTGCGGCACGCCGCGGCGCAGCTGGGCGTGGGGGTTGGCCGCCGCGTTCTCCCGGTTGCGGGCGGCGACGGCGGCGAGCGCCGGTTCGTCGGTGTGGCCCGCGTCGATCAGGGCCTGTGCCTGGAGGGCGGCGAGGGCGACGGAGTCGGGCCACAGGGGTGCCACGTAGTACGGGTCGAGCTGGCGGGTCAGGACGTCGCGGACCGGCCCGGGCGAGGACTTGCCGTACGCGTAGACGAGGGCCGTGTCGGCGTCGCCGGTGAGGAGCCTGGTCCAGGCCTCGTACAGCGCCCAGGCCCCGTCCATCTCGACGTGGGACTCGGAGATCGGTGGCCAGGCGCCGACGCCGTCGAGGGCCAGGGTGAAGGAGAAGGCGCGCCCGGCGAGGTAGTCGCTGGAGCCGGAGCAGGTGAAGCCGATGTCGGCGGTCCTCAGGCCGGTTCGGTCGAGGACCTCGTGGAGCACCGGCATGAGCATCTCCACCTCGGAGAACTCGTCGCTGGTGCGCCGGTGGACGGTCTGGGCGAAGGCGACGACGGCGATGTCGCGGTGCGGCGGCGCGCTCGTCACAGCAGCTCCTTGTAGGTGTCGTAGTCCGCGTCGGGTTCGCCCGTGGGGCGGTAGTGGTCGGGGTGGCGGGCGCCCTCGGTCCACACGGGTTCGACGCGCAGCCCCATGCGGACCTCGTCGTACTGGATGCCGCCGATGCGGCCGTGCAGCGCGAGGTCGGCACCGTCGAGGGCGATGTGGGCGTAGACGTACGGCACCTCGATGTCGAGGTTCTTCGCCTTGATGTTGACGATGCAGAAGGTGGTGACGGTGCCGCGCGGTCCGACCTCGACCTGTTCGGACGTGGCCACCCCGCAGGTGGGGCACGCGCCCCTCGGCGGGACGTACACCTTGCGGCAGTCCGGGCAGCGCTCGCCGACGGTGCGGCGGCGGGAGAGGGCCTCGATGTAGGCGGTCTGGGCGCGGCCGGGAGAGTAGGTGTAGTCGAGACGTGCCGCGGCGACGATGCCGGTGACCGGGTCCTCGAACCCGCCGGTGTGCCCCGCGGGTTGCGGAGCGGGGCCGCCGTCGTACGGCTCGAAGCAGGCGATGTCCGTGATGGCGCCGGTGCGTCGCCGCGCCCAGCGGACGCGGACGCGCATGCCGGTGCGCACGGCCCCGGGGCCGGGGGCGTCGAGAGCGTGCAGCAGGGCGGTGTCGGCGCCGTCGAGGCGGACCAGGACCCAGGCGAAGGGCGTGGTGAGGGGCTGGCCGCGGCGCGGGGCGTGGTTCCAGGCCCAGGTGGTGACCGTGCCGGTGGGGGCGACCTCGGTCAGGTCGCGGATCTCCTCGGCGGTGACGGGGTCGTACTCGACGGGCGGCACGAGGACCCGGCCGTCGCCGGTGCGCACGCCGAGGACGACGCGTTCGCGCAGGCCGGTCAGGAAGGCGCTCTGGACGGGGCCCAGGGAGCGGGTGAACGGGAACTCGACGACCAGGGGGGCTTTGAGGAGTTCGGGCATGCCGGGGGGCTCCTTCGGTCAGGCGCGCTTGTAGACGGGCGGTCGCTTCTCCGCGAAGGCGCGGGCGCCCTCCTGGGCGTCGGCGGTGTCGAAGACGGGCCATCCGCGGGTGAGTTCGGCCGCGAGGCCGTCCGCCTCGGTCATCTCGGCGGTCTCGTACACGGAGGCCTTGACGGCCTCGACGGCGAGCGGGGCGCAGGAGTTGATCCGCTCGGCGATCTCCAGGGCCCGGCCGAGCGCGGTGCCGTCGGGGACGACGTGGCCGATCAGGCCGATGGCGGCTGCTTCGCGGGCGCGGTAGGGACGGCCGGTGAGGAGCATCTCCAGGGCGTGGGTGCGGGGGATCTGGCGGGGCAGGCGGACCGTGGACCCGCCGATCGGGAACAGGCCGCGGCGGACCTCGAACAGGCCGAAGGTCGCCGACTCGCCGGCGACGCGGATGTCGGTGCCCTGGAGCATCTCGGTGCCGCCCGCGACGCAGTGGCCCTCGACGGCGGCGATCACCGGTTTGCGCGGGCGGTGGTGGCGCAGCATCGCCTTCCAGTGCAGGTCGGGGTCGGCCTTGAGCCGGTCGCGGTACTCCTCGCCCGCCATGCCGTTCCCGGCGAGGGCCTTGAGGTCCATGCCGGAGCAGAACGAGCCGCCCGCGCCCGTCAGGACGACCGAGCGGACGGAGTCGTCCGCGTCGGCTTTCAGCCAGCCGTCGTACAGGCCGACGAGCATCGGCAACGAGAGCGCGTTCCTGGCCTCCGGCCTGTTGAGCGTGAGCACCAGTGTGGCGCCTTCCCGCTGCACGGTGAGGTGTTCGGTCCCACCCATGGCCAACTCCCCTCTCCCGGAACGAGAACAGGTTGCAGTAGGTGGCGAGGCACTTCAAGGGTTTTCTGACAGGCAGTCAGATTTTTTCGCGCGGAGCCTTCACAGTTCCGGCGCCCTTTGCTCTGATGACCGGCGAACCGTCCGGTACCAGGCACGCCCCGGGGTCAGGAGGAACGGTGGAGTACAACCTTGCCGACCTGTTCGAGTCGGTCGTCGACGTCGTTCCCGGCCGCGAGGCGCTCGTCCACGTCGACCATCCCGGGACGGGAGACGAGCGCCGCCTGACGTACGCGGAGCTGGACGCGGCGGCCAACCGTGTCGGCCACCACCTGCTGGACAGCGGAATCCGGCCCGGTGAGCACCTCGGGCTCCACCTCTACAACTGCGTGGAGTACCTGCAGACGGTGCTGGGCTGCCTGAAGGCGCGGATCGTCCCGGTCAACGTCAACTACCGCTACGTCGAGGACGAGCTGGCGTACCTCTACCGGGACGCGGACCTGGTGGCGCTGGTCTTCGACGCGGAGTTCACGGACCGGGTGGCGGCGGTGCGGCCCCGGGCGGGCAAGCTGCGGCATCTCCTCCGGGTGGGCACTCCCCCGCCGGGGGCCGCCGCGGTGCCGTGCGCGGAGTTCGCCCGGGCGCAGGCGGCGGGCAGCCCGGAGCGGGGCTTTCCGGCCCGCTCGGGCGACGACCGGTTCATCATCTACACCGGCGGTACGACCGGGATGCCCAAGGGTGTGATGTGGCGGCAGGAGGATTTGTTCTTCGCGGGGCTCGGCGGGGGCGCGCCGACGGGTGAGCCGGTGCGGAAGCCGGAGGAGCTCGCCGAGCGGGTGGCCGCCGGCGGGGACGGGATCACGTTCTTCCCGACGGCACCGCTGATGCACGGCACGTCCACCCTCACGGCGTTCATCGGCTTCCACTTCGGGCAGCGGGTGGTCGTCCACCGCAAGTTCGTGCCCGAGGAGGTGCTGCGCACCGTGCAGAAGGAGAAGGTCAGCAGCATCTCGCTGGTGGGCGACGCGATGCTGCGGCCGCTGGTCGACGCGCTGAGCGGCCCGTTGCAGCACATCGACGTCTCGTCGCTGTTCAGCGTGTCGTCGTCCGGCGCGATCATGTCGGACACGGTGCGCCGGCAGTTCCGGGAACTGGTGCCGCATACCGTGCTGCTGAACAACTTCGGTTCGTCGGAGTCCGGGTTCAACGGCACGGCGACCGAGGACGCGGGGCCGGAGCGGGGCTTCCGGGTGCGGGTCAACGCCCGTACGCGGGTGGTGGATCCGGTGACGCACGAGCCGGTGGCGGCCGGGGAGGTGGGGCGGGTCGCGCAGTGCGGGCACGTCCCGCTCGGCTACTACAACGACCCGGTCAAGACCGCCGAGACCTTCTTCGAGAAGGACGGGGAACGGTGGGTGCTGCTCGGGGACATGGCCACCGTCGGCGAGGACGGCGTGATCACCGTGCTCGGCCGGGGCTCGCAGTGCATCAACACCGGTGGGGAGAAGGTCTATCCGGAGGAGGTCGAGCAGGCGCTCAAGTCCCACCCGGACGTCTACGACGCGCTGGTGGCCGGGGTGCCGGATCCCCGGTGGGGCCACCACGTGGCGGCCGTGGTGCAACTGCGCGCGGGGGCGGCGCGGCCGTCCCTGGAGGAGATCCGGACGCACTGCCGTGACCGGCTCGCCGGTTACAAGATCCCGCGGCAGCTGGTGATCACGGACGAGGTGCGCCGGTCGCCGAGCGGCAAGGCGGACTACCGGTGGGCGCGGGAGGTGGCGGCGGCTGCGGACGGGTGATTCACCGGCCCCGGGATTGAACCCGAGGTGACGTACGGACGTACTGGTGGTGGCAGGCTCGGCACCGGGCTCTGTTCGCCCTGCCACCGCACGACCGCACGGAAGGACCACCGGGTGTCGCTCTTCACTCGCCCCCACCAGCAGCCGGACCGCACCGGGGGCGGGGCGCAACCGGACGACGGCTCGGATGCGGCCGGGCCGCAGCGGGGAACCAGCGCGGAGACGGCGCGCGGCGGGACCGGCGGGGCCGGGACGGACGAAGCGAGCGAGCCACACCGGGAGGGCGACCCGTCGGGCACGACCGCCCCGGGCACGCCGGACACCGCGGCGCGCGCCGGCGCGCCCGGCTGGTTCGGCTGGTTCGGCTGGCGGCGGCGCTGCCCGCGGGCCGCGCGGGGCATCTCCGTGGGGACGACCGTGCTGGCCGGGGCGCTCGTGGTGTTCGCGCTGCTCGTGCCCAACCGGATCGAGCGGATCGCGTTCGCCTCGTTCCTGCGGATCCCCGCCGAGGGCGTGCTGCTCGCGGGCCTGCTGCTCGCGCTCCCCCCGCGGGCCCGCCGGGTCACGGCGGTGGTCGCGGGCGCCCTCCTCGGGCTGATCACCGTCCTGAAGTTCGTCGACATGGGCTTCTACCAGGTGCTGGCCCGGCCCTTCGACCTCGTCCTGGACTGGATCCTCGTCGAGCACGCCACCGACTTCCTCCGGGAGACCTTCGGCCGCACGGGCCAGGTGCTGGCCGTGATCGGGGTGCTCGTCCTGTTCGTCGCGGTGCTCGTGCTCACGACGCTCGCGGTGGTGCGGCTGACGGACCTGATGGTGCGGCACCGGCCCGTCGCGGCACGCACGACGCTGATCCTCGGCACGGCGTGGATCACCTGCATGACACTGGGCGTGCAGCTCGGCACGGTGCCGATCGCCACCAAGGGCAACGCCGAGTTCGTCGGCAACCGGGTGGAGCAGGTGCGCGCGGGCCTGAAGGACGCCCGCGTCTTCGAGAAGCAGGCCGCCGTGGACGCCTTCGCCAAGACGCCGCCCGACCGGCTGCTGACCGGCCTGCGCGGCAAGGACGTGCTGTTCACCTTCATCGAGAGCTACGGCCGGGTGGCGATCGACGACCCGGCGATGGCCGAGCGGACCGACGCCGTGCTCAAGGAGGGCACCGGCAGGCTGAGGGCGGCCGGGTTCGAGTCGCGCAGCGGCTGGCTGCGCTCGCCGGTGACGGGGGCCGGCAGCTGGCTCGCCCACTCGACGTTCCTGTCGGGGCTGTGGATCAAGAACCAGCAGCGGTACCGCAGCCTGACCACCAGCGACCGCATGACACTGACCAAGTACTTCGGCAAGACGGGCGCCTGGCGGACCGTCGGCATCGTGCCGGGCGTGCGGCGGGCCTGGCCGGAGGGCGAGTTCTTCGGCCTGGACCACATCTACGACTCCCAGCACCTCGGCTACCACGGGCCGTACTTCAGCTGGACGCCCGTGCCCGACCAGTTCAGCATGGAGGCCTTCCAGCGCCTGGAGCACGGCAGGAAGGACCGTCAGCCGATCATGGCGGAGATCATCCTGGCCTCCAGCCACAACCCCTGGTCCCCCCTCGCCCGGATGATCGACTGGGAGGACCTCGGGGACGGTTCGGTGTTCCACCGGATCAAGAAGGAGGGCACCGACCCCGCCGAGGTCTGGAAGGACCCGGAGAAGGTGCGCGCCGAGTACCGCAAGGCCATCAAGTACTCGATCCGCAGCCTCACCGAGTGGATGGAGCGCTACGGCGGCGAGGACACGGTGCTGGTGTTCCTCGGCGACCACCAGCCGGTGCCGACCGTCACCGCCGGGGACACCGGCAAGGACGTGCCGGTCACGATCGTCGCGCACGACGAGAAGGTGCTCGACCGGGTCGCCGACTGGGGCTGGACCGACGGTCTCAAGCCGGCCCCGGACGCTCCCCGGTGGGGCATGGACGAGTTCCGCGACCGCTTCATGACGGCCTACGGCCCGCAGGACTGAGGAACGCCCCGGCCGCCCGTGGGGCCGACTCGCCCGCCGGGCGGGGCCGCTCCGCCGACCGCGCGCGGACGTGCCGCCCGGTCAGGCGAAGAAGGCGGACACGCGCCGCGCGAACCACTCCGGGTCGTCGAGCCAGGGGTAGTGCCCCGCGTCCGGCTGCACGGCGAACTCCGCGTGCGGGAAGGCGTCGGCGGTGCGGCGGGCGAGGGCCGGGCTCGGGCCGCCGTCGGCCTCTCCGGCCAGGACCAGCACCGGGGCCGTGAGACGGGCGAGCGCGGCCCGGGTCGCGGCCGGGTCGTAGGCGCCGTCCGCGCCGTAGCGGCCCGCGGCCTCGTCGTTGGTCTCCGCCTCGTCGCGCTCGGCGTGCGCCCGGGCGGCGTCGTCCCACCGTCCGTACCAGAACGCCCAGATCGCGGGATCGAAGTCGGCGGGGTTCGCGAGCCAGGCCTCGAACGCCGGGAAGGCGGCCGGGAACCAGGGCTCCGACACCCGTGCCCGGGCCGCCGCCAGCCGGTCCTGCTCGGTCGCCGGCAGGCCGAGGGCCCACGGCACGGCGGTGATCAGCGCGAGCCGTCCGACCCGGTGCGGATACCGGGCCGCGTACAGCAGGGCGAGACTTCCGCCCGCCGAGTGCGCGAGCAGGTCCATCCGCTCCAGCCCGAGGTGCCGCCGCAGGGCCTCCACGTCGTCCACGAGCCGGTCGCAGCGGTAGGTCGCGGGGTCGTCCGGCACCGCGGACTGCCCCGTGCCGCGCAGGTCGAGCAGGACCAGTTGCCGGTGGGCGTCCAGTCCGCCCAGGTCTGCGAGGTAGGCCGAGGCGCGCATGGGTCCACCGGGCAGCACGACGAGCGGCTCGCCCTCCCCGCGCGGGTGGCAGGCGAGCGGCGTTCCGTCCGGGGCGTCGAAGACCGGCATGCCCGGGATCCTCGCCGCCCCGGGCACTCGGGCGCAACAGGGTTCCCCGCGGCGTCAGCGGCCGGACACCGCGTCGTCCGGCCCGCCCGCGAACCTGTCCCTCAGCTCCCGCTTGAGGATCTTCCCGCTGGCGTTGCGCGGGAGTTCGTCCACGAACACCACGCGCTTCGGCGCCTTGAACGGGGTGAGCCGCTCGCGGACGTGGTCGATCAGCTCTTCCTCCGAGACGTCCGCGCGCGGGACGACGACTGCCGTCACGGCCTCGATCCAGCGCTCGTCGGGCAGGCCCACGACGGCCGCCTCGGCGACGGCGGGGTGGGTGTACAGGGCGTCCTCGACCTGGCGGGAGGCGATGAGGACTCCGCCGGAGTTGATGACGTCCTTCACGCGGTCGACGATCGTGTAGTAGCCGTGGGCGTCGCGCACCGCGAGGTCGCCGGAGCGGAACCAGCCGTCGCGGAAGGCCTCGGCGGTCTCCGCGGGCTTGTCCCAGTAGCCCTCGCACAGTTGCGGGGAGCGGTAGACGATCTCGCCGGGGGTGCCGTCGGGGACGTCCTTGCCGTCCTCGTCGACCACCCGGGCGTCGACGAACAGGACGGGCCGGCCGCAGGAGTCCATGCGGCCCTCGTGCTCCTCCGGGGCGAGGACGGTCGCCAGCGGGCCGATCTCGCTCTGTCCGAAGCAGTTGTAGAAGGCGAGTTCCGGCAGGCGCTCCGTCAGCCGTTCGAGGACCGGGACCGGCATGACCGACGCCCCGTAGTAGGCCTTGCGCAGGCCGCCGAGGTCGCGGGTGGCGAAGTCGGGCCGTTGGGACAGGGCGATCCACACGGTGGGCGGGGCGAACAGGCTGTCGACGCGGCCCGCTTCGACGAGGTCGAGGAGCCGGTCGCCGTCGGGTGCGTCGAGGATGAGGTTCGTCGCGCCGACGGCGAGGTAGGGCAGCAGGAAGACGTGCATCTGCGCCGAGTGGTACAGCGGCAGCGCGTGCGCGGGACGGTCGCCGGCGCTCAGGTCGAGGGCGGTGATCGCGCTCAGGTACTCGTGTACCAGGGCCCGGTGCGTCATCATCGCGCCCTTGGGCAGGGCGGTCGTCCCGGACGTGTACAGCAGTTGCGCGAGGTCCTCGGTCCGCGGCTCGGGCCCGTCGTACGCGGGCGCGCCGTCCAGCCGCGCGAGCAGCGAGTCGCCGGTGCCGCGCAGGGGCAGGGTCCGCACGCCGCCGGGGAGCCGGCCGGCCAGGCCCGGGTCGGTGAGGACCAGGGAGCTGCCCGACTGGCCCACGATGTAGGCGAGGTCGTCGCCGGTGAGGTGGTGGTTGACGGGAACGTGGACCAGGCCCGCCCGGGCGCAGGCGAGGAAGGCGATCAGGTAGGCGTCGGAGTTGTGGCCGTAGGCGCCGACCCGGTCCCCGGGTGCGAGGCCCTGGCCGAGGAGGAGGCTCGCCGCGCGGGAGACGGCGGCGTCGAGTTCGCCGTACGTCCAGGTGCGGTCGGCGTACTCGACGGCGACGCGCGCCGGGGTGCGCCGGGCGCTGCGCCGCAGGACTCCGTCGACCGTGCTGCCGTGTCCTGGCATCGTCATGGCACATGATCCTCGGCTCACCGCGGGGGGAGGTCAAGGATCCCGGATGCGGCCGGCGCCCGGCCGCGCCGAGCCCCGGCCGGCTCAACCTCACCAGGGCCCCCGTGCGTCCGCTGTCATGGAACGGACGGCCGGGGCGCCGCACCGCGCACACCCGGCCGGCCCCTTTCTCGACGAAGCCGGGAGGCTCGATGCGCACCCGCTGGAGACGACTCGTCCTCGGGGCCACGGCCCTGTTCACGGCCGCGTCCGCGTTACCCGCGGCCGCGGCCCAGGACCGGGAGCGAGCGCGGGAACACCCGTCCCACGGCGGCCTGTCCGCCGTCATCCGCTACACCGAGTACGGCATCCCGCACATCCGGGCGGAGAACTACGCGGGACTGGGCTTCGGTACGGGCTGGGCCCAGGCCGCCGACGAGGTCTGCACGCTGGCCGACGGGTTCGTGACCCTGCGGGGCGAGCGGTCCCGCTACTTCGGCGCCGACGCCGCCGCGGGCGGCGACCTGTCCGCGGCCCGCACCAATCTGGCCAGCGACCTGTACTTCCGCGGCGTGCGGGAGTCCCGCGCCGTGGAGCGGCTCCTGACGAAGCCGGCGCCGGTGGGTCCGAGCCGTGCGGTCCGGGACCTGATGCGCGGCTGGGCGGCCGGGTACAACGCCTGGCTGAAGCAGCACGGGATCACGGACCCCGCCTGCGCGGGCGCCTCCTGGGTCCGGCCGGTCACCGAAGCCGACGTGGCCGCGCGCGGGCTCGCGATCGCCTCGGTGTCCGGCGAGGGCCGCTTCGTGGACGCGGTCACGGCGGCGCGGCCGCCCTCGCCCGGTTCCACCGCCCCCGCCCCGTCCGCGCGGTCCGCCGGTGCGCCGGACGCGAAGGCCGTGGCGCGGGCGGCCGGGGAACTGTGGGGCCAAACGGGCATGGGCTCCAACGCGGTGGCCTTCCGCGGCGACACCACGGCGAACGGCCGCGGTCTGCTGCTGGGCAACCCGCACTACCCGTGGCAGGGCGGGCGGCGGTTCTGGCAGTCGCAGCAGTCGATCCCCGGGGAGCTGAACGTCTCCGGCGGTACTCTGCTCGGTCTTCCGGTGGTGGCCATCGGGTTCAACGCCCACGTGGCGTGGAGCCACACCGTCTCGACCGGCGTGCCGGCCAGCTTCCACCGGCTGACGCTGGACCCGGCCGATCCCACGGTCTATCGCGTGGACGGCAAGCCGGAGAAGATGAGGAAACGGACCGTGACGGTCGCCGTGAAGGGCGGCGCGCCGGTGACGCGCACCCAGTGGTGGACCCGCTACGGCCCCGTGGTCACCTCCCTCAGCGCGCAGGTGCCGCTGCCCTGGACGCCGACGACGGCGTACGCCCTGCACGACCCGAACGCCGCCAACCTGCGCTTCGCCGACACCTCCCTCGGTTTCGGCAAGGCCCGTTCCACGGCCGGTGTCCTCGCCTCCCTCTCCCGCCACCAGGGCATCCCCTGGGTGAACACGATCGCCGCCGACCGGGCGGGCCACTCGCTCTACACCCAGTCGCAGGTGCTCCCCCGCATCACCGACGAACTGGCCGAGCGCTGCTCGACCGAGCTCGGCCGGAGCACCTACCCGGCGTCCGGCGTGGCGATCCTCGACGGCTCGCGCGGTGACTGCGCCCTCGGCAGCGACCCGGACGCCGCCGTGCCCGGCATCTTCGGGCCGGGCAGGATGCCGACCCTGAAGGACGCGCCGTACGCGGCGAACATGAACGGCACGCCGTGGATGACCAACGCCGACCGGCCACTGACCGGCTACGAGCGGATCTTCGGCACGGTGGGCACGCAACTCGGGCTGCGCACCCGCGGGGGCATCGAGGACGTCGCGGGGATGGCGGACCGGGGCGGCCTGACGGTAGGCGACCTGCAGCGGCAGCAGTTCGCCAACCGGGTGCCCGCGGGCGACCTCGCCGCCGCGGACGTCGCCCGGGCCTGCGCCGCGCTGCCCGGCGGCTCGGCGACGGGCAGCGACGGCAGGGCCGTCGACGTGTCGGGGGCCTGTGGCGTGCTGCGGGCGTGGGACCGCACCATGGACACCGGCAGCCGCGGGGCGCTGCTCTTCGACCGGTTCTGGCGCAGGCTCGAACCGGCCGTGCCGGCCGAGCGGTTGTGGAAGGTGCCCTTCTCGGCGGCGGACCCCGTCCGCACGCCGCGCGCGCTCGACACCGACGAGCCCGGTGTCGCCACCGCCCTCGCGGACACCGTGACGGAGCTGCGGGCCGCGGGCATCGCGCTCGACGCGCCGCTCGGTGCGCACCAGTACGTCGTGCGCGACGGGAGGCGGTTGCCGATGCCGGGCGGAGCGGGCCGGCTGGGCGTGTGGAACGTGATCGAGCCGGTGTGGGACGCCGCCGCGGGTTACCCCGAGGTGCCGTTCGGGACCAGTCACCTGCAGGCCGTGGGCTGGGACGGCACGGGCTGCCCGGTGGCGCGCACGCTGCTGACGTACTCCCAGTCGTCGAACCCCGCGTCGCCGCACTTCGCCGACCAGACCCGGCTGTTCTCGCAGGAGAAGTGGGTGACGTCGCGCTTCTGCGAGCGGGACATCCTGTCCTCGCCGCAGCTGAGGGTCCTGCGGGTGCACGAGCGCCGCTGACCGGTGCGCGGAAGGGGTGCCGCTCCCGGTGGGGCGGCACCCCGCCCCGCGCGGCCGGAGCGGCCACACCACCTCACACGGACCGGGTCCGTCCCTCCCAGTACGGCGCGCGCAGCCGTCGCTTGTACAGCTTGCTGTTGGGGTCGCGGGGCATCTCGGCGACGAAGTCGACACTCCGGGGCCGCTTGTACCCGGCGAGGCGGTGGGCGCAGTGGTCGAGGAGGTCGGCCGCGAGGGCCGGTCCGGGCCGGTGCCCGGGGGCCGGTTCGACGACGGCCTTGACCTCCTCGCCCCAGTCGTCGTGCGGGATGCCGAAGACGGCGGCGTCGGCGACGGCCGGGTGGGCGAGCAGGGCCGACTCGATCTCGGCCGGGTAGATGTTGACGCCGCCGGAGATGATCAGGTCGATCTTGCGGTCGCGCAGGAAGAGGTAGCCGTCCTGGTC
This sequence comes from Streptomyces sp. NPDC044921, assembly GCF_056432865.1. Classification (NCBI taxonomy): domain Bacteria; kingdom Bacillati; phylum Actinomycetota; class Actinomycetes; order Kitasatosporales; family Streptomycetaceae; genus Streptomyces; species Streptomyces sp. NPDC044921. The sequence continues at coordinate 150,753 of NZ_JBWKIF010000002.1, read as the reverse complement.
GAGGTGGCCGAGGTCGCCGACGGTGAAGAAGTCGCCGATGCGGTTCCTGCGGGTCTTGTCCTCGTCCTTGTGGTACGAGAAGCCGCCGGTGGTCATCTTCATGTAGACGGTGCCGAGTTCGCCGGGCGGCAGCCGGTTGCCGTCGTCGTCGAACACGGCGAGTTCGCTGATGGGCCAGGCCTTGCCGACCGTGCCGGGTTTCCTCAGCCAGTCCTCGGCGGTGGCGAAGGCGCCGCCGCCCTCGCTGGCCGCGTAGTACTCCTCCACGCAGGGCCCCCACCAGTCGAGCATGGCGCGCTTCACGTGGTCGGGGCAGGGGGCGGCGCCGTGGATGGCGTGCCGCATGGAGGAGACGTCGTAGCGGGCCTTCACCTCGTCGGGCAGGGCCAGCAGGCGGTGGAACTGGGTGGGGACCATGTGGGTGTGGGTGCAGCGGTGGGTGTCGATGAGGCGGAGCATCTCCTCGGGTGCCCACTTGTCCATCAGGACCAGCCGGTGCCCGATGTGCAGGGACGCGCCCGCGAACTGCAGGACGGCCGTGTGGTACAGCGGCGAGCACACCAGGTGCACGTTGTCGTCGAACGGCCGGATGCCGAAGATGCCGAGGAAGCCGCCGAGGTAGGCCTCCTCCGGTGGCTTGCCGGGCAGCGGGCGGCGGATGCCGCGGGGGCGGCCGGTGGTGCCGGAGGTGTAGTTCATGACCCAGCCGAGGGTGCGGTCGCCGGGCGGTGACCCGGGCTGCCCGGCGAGGAGTTCCGCGTACGGCCGGAAGCCCGCGACCGTGCCGACCGCGTACCGGTGGGTGTCCGGCAGGCCGGCCTCGTCGGCGGCGTCGCGTGCCGCGTCGGCGAAGCGCTCGTGGGCAAGAAGGACCCTGGCGCCGGAGTCGGAGACGATCCAGGCGATCTCCGGGCCGGTCAGGTGGTGGTTGACGGGGACGAGGTAGAACCCGGCCTGACTGGCGGCGAGATAGGCGGTGAGGAACTCGACGCCGTTGGGCAGGACGACGGCGAAGGTGCCGCCGCGCTCCAGCCCGGCCGCGCGCAGGCCGTGCACGAGCCGGTTGGCGGCGGCGTGCAGGCGTCCCGCGGTCCACTGCTCGCCGTCGGGTGCGACGAGGACCGTGCGGCCGGGGTCCTGGGCGGCCTGGGCCCAGAAACCCGCGGGGGATGTGCTCACCGTGTTCACGACGGGCCGCTCCTTCCCGCGATGCGGTTGATGCGGTCCACGGCCTTCTCGAAGCCGCGGGTGAGGTCGTCGAAGACCTCCTGGACGCTGCGTTCGCCGGTCATCCGCCCGACGATCTGCCCGACCGGGGTGCCGAGCAGGGGCTCGACCTCGTACTTCTGGATGCGTGAGACGGCCTCGGCGACCAGCAGGCCCTGCAGTGGCATGGGCAGCGGTCCGGGCCCGGCCGGATCGTCCCAGGCGTCGGTCCACCCGGTGCGCAGCTGGCGGGCCGGTTTTCCGGTCAGGGCGCGGGAGCGGACCGTGTCGCCGGACCCCGCGGCGAGGAGTTTCCGGGTCAGGGCGGGCGAGTGGAGGTCGGCCTCGGTGGTGGTCAGCCACAGGGAGCCGAGCCACACGCCCTGGGCGCCGAGGGCGAGCGCGGCGGCCACCTGCTGTCCGCTGCCGATGCCGCCGGCGGCCAGCACGGGCAGCGGGGCGACGGCGTCGACGACCTCGGGGGTGAGCACCATGGTGGCGATCTCGCCGGTGTGGCCGCCTGCCTCGTACCCCTGCGCCACGACGATGTCGATCCCGGCCTCCCGGTGCTTGACGGCGTGCCGGGCGCTGCCCGCGAGCGCGGCGACGAGGACGCCCCGGTCGTGGGCGCGGGCGATGACGTCGGCGGGCGGGGAGCCGAGGGCGTTGGCCAGCAGCCGGATCGGGTGGTCGAAGGCGACGTCGAGCTGGCCGCGGGCGACCTGTTCCATCCAGCCGGTGATGCGCCAGCCGGCCGCCTCGCCCTCGGCGAGTTCGGGTACGCCGTGCCGGGCGAGGGTGTCCTTGACGAACTGCCGGTGCCCCTGCGGGATCATCGCCTCCACGTCGGCCTCGGTGACGCCCTCGACCTTCCTGGCGGGCATCACGACGTCGAGGCCGTAGGGGCGGCCGTCCACGTGCGCCTCGATCCAGTCCAGGTCGCGTGCGAGCTCGTCGGGGGCGGTGTAGCGGACCGCGCCGAGGACCCCGAGGCCGCCGGCCCGGCTGATGGCCGCGGCGACGGCGGGGAACGGCGTGAAGCCGAAGACGGCGTGCTCGATTCCCAGTGTCTGGCTCAGCTCCGTCTGCATGGGCGCAGGATGCCGGAGTCCCCCGGAGGACGGAAGAGGTTTTCTGACGTTCCGTCAGACGCGTGCGCGGACTTCCCCGTTCCCCGGCCGGTTCGCGCGGGGGCGCGGCGGACATACTCCGGGGGACGCGCGAGACGGCTGGGACGAAGGGGTACGCGGTGACCGACAGACCGGCGAACGGCGAACTGACCCGGCGTCGACTCGGCCGGGCGGGACTGGCCCTGGGCGGTGCGCTCGCCCTCGCCCCGCTGCCGGCCGGACCGGCCGGAGCCGCCCCGGCGGCGGGAGGCGGGCGGCCCACCCTGCGGCACGGCTCCGCCGCCCGGGCCGGACTGCTCGCCTCCCACCTGCGCCGCCTCGTCGCCGACGCCGAGGCGTTCCTCAACCCCTCCCCCACGCACCCCTGGTACGCGGGCGCGGTCCTGCTCGCCGGACGCGGCGGCACCGTCGCCCTGCACCGGCCCATCGGCACGGCGGTGCGCTACCGGGCCTACGACGAGAAGACCGACACGGGTGTGGAGTTCCCGCCGGACCAGCAGATCCCGATGGCCGAGGACACCGTCTTCGACCTGGCGTCGGTGTCGAAGCTGTTCACGTCGATCCTGGCCGTGCAGCAGATCGAGCGGGGCGCGCTGGCGCTGGAGGCGGCGGTCGCCTCCTACCTGCCGGACTTCGGGCGCGCCGGCAAGCAGGACGTCACGATCCGGCAGCTGCTCACGCACACCTCGGGGTTCCGCTCCTGGATCCCGCTGTACAGCGCCCCCACGTACGAGGACAAGCTCCGGCGCATCTGGGACGAGAAGCCGGTCAGCGCCCCGGGGACGGCCTACCTGTACTCGGACCTGAACCTCATCTCGCTCCAGCTCGTGCTGGAGCGGAGCACGGGCCGCGCGCTGGACACCCTGCTGCGCGAGGAGATCACCGCGCCGCTCGGTCTGCGCCGCACCCGCTACAACCCGCCCGCCTCCTGGCGGCCGAGCATCGCGGCGACGGAGGACGCGCGCCCGCCGTGGTCCGGCCTGAACCGGGGCCTGGTGTGGGGTGAGGTGCACGACGAGAACGCCTTCGCGCTGGGCGGGGTCGCGGGCCACGCCGGCGTGTTCTGCGACGCGTGGGACCTCGCGGTCCTCGGCCGCACGCTGCTCAACGGCGGCGCCTACGGACGGGCCCGCGTCCTGGAGCCGGAGTCGGTGCGGCTGATGTTCACCGACTTCAACACCGCCTTCCCCGGCGACGAGCACGGCCTCGGGTTCGAGCTCCACCAGCACTGGTACATGGGCGCGATGGCCACGCCGCGCACCGCGGGGCACACCGGCTTCACGGGCACCTCGCTGGTGCTCGACCCGACGAGCGACTCGTTCCTCGTCGTGCTCGGCAACTCCGTGCACCCGGTGCGCGGCTGGCGCTCCGGCTCGGCGCCCCGGGTGGCCGCCGCGAACCACCTGGCACGGGCCGTGCCGGTCCGTCCCGCGCGCGGCCGCACGGCCTGGTTCTCCGGGATGACGGCCGCCACGACGGCGACGCTCGCCCTGCCCGCGCTCGACACCTCCCCCGGCGGCGCGCGGCTGGACTGCGCGCTGTGGTGGGACACCGAGCCGAAGGCCGACGTCCTGGTCCTGGAGGCCACCACCGACGGCGGTACGACATGGCAGCCGGTGCCCTTCACGACGTCGCGCCGCGGCGAGGACCCGGTCCCGCGTCCGTCCGGCTCGGTCACCGGCTGGTCGGGCCGCGTCTGGCACCGCCTCGCCGCCCGCCTTCCCGCCGCCCGGGCCCTGACCCTGCGCTGGCGGTACGCGACGGACCGGCTGTACGTGGGCCGCGGCTGCTACGTGGACGGGCTGCGCGTGACGGCGGCCGGCGGCGTCCTCTTCGACGAGGCGCGCCCGGCGGACGCGTCGCGGATCGAAACGGTGGGATGGACGCCGTCGGCCGACTGAGACGGCCGGGTCACGGGCTCCGGGTCACTGGTTGAAGACGGCCTTCTGCACCTCGTTCGGACCGTCGAAGCGGTTCTCCTTCAGACCGTCGAGGGTGCTGACGACCTTCTCGTCGGCGTTGTTGCTGCGGGCACGCTCCACCAGGTGCTGCTTGTCCGTGGGGTAGTCCATGCCCTTGAGGGCCTTCTGCAGATCGGTCGGGCTGAGCTCGGCCATGAGGGCCTCCCGGGGGGTGGTGCGACCGTCCGCGCGGGGCGGCCGGCGGTTGCTTGTCTCCTCGTCCTGTCGGAGTGCCCCTCGATCGGCGTGCGATTCAGTCGTTTCCTTTTTCCAGTACCGCCATCGCCGCGTTGTGCCCCGGCACCCCGCTCACCCCGCCCCCGCGCACCGCTCCCGCCCCGCACAGCAGGACGTTCGCGTGCCGGGTCTCCACACCCCAGCGGCCGGTGCCGTCCTGGGCGTACGGCCAGCTCAGCTCCCGGTGGAAGATGTTGCCGCCGGGCAGGCCCAGGTCGCGTTCCAGGTCGAGCGGGGTCTTGGCCTCGAGACAGGGACGGCCGTCCGCGTCGGTGGCCAGGCAGTCGGCGAGGGGTTCGGCCAGGTGGGCGTCGAGCTGGGCGAGTGTCGCCTTCAGCAGTTCCTCGCGCACCGCGTCGTTGTCCCGTGCGAACAGGCGGGCCGGGGTGTGCAGGCCGAACAGGGTCAGCGTCTGGTAGCCCTGCTCGGCCAGGTCGGGGCCGAGGATCGTCGGGTCGGTGAGCGAGTGGCAGTAGATCTCGGAGGGCGGCGCGGCGGGCGGCTCGCCGGCGGCGGCCTGCGCGTGGGCGGTGGCCAGTTGCTCGTAGCCCTCGGCGATGTGGAAGGTGCCGGCGAAGGCCTCGCGCGGGTCGACCGAGCTGTCGCGGAGCCGCGGCAGCCTCGTGAGCAGCATGTTCACCTTCAGCTGGGCGCCCTCGGCGGGGCCGGGGGGTGTGTCGCCGGTCAGGTCGGCGAGGGCCTGCGGCGAGGCGTTGACCAGGACGTGCCGGGCGGCGACCGTGCCCTCGCCGCCGGCCGTGCGGTAGGTGACCTCGGCGGTGCGGCCGTCCGTGGCGACGCGCAGTGCCTCGTGGCCGGTGGCGATCACGGCTCCGGCCGAGCGGGCCGCGTCGGCGAGCGCGTCCGTGAGGGCTCCCATGCCGCCGACCGGGACGTCCCAGTCGCCGGTGCCGCCGCCGATCACGTGGTAGAGGAAGCAGCGGTTCTGCTTCAGGGACGGGTCGTGGGCGTCGGCGAAGGTGCCGATGAGCGCGTCCGTGAGGACCACGCCGCGGACCAGGTCGTCGTCGAAGTGCTCCTCGACGGCGACACCGATCGGCTCCTCGAACAGGGTCCGCCAGGCCTTCTCGTCGTCCAGGCGACCGCGCAGCTCCTCGCGGGTGGGCAGCGGCTCGGTGAGGGTGGGGAAGATCCGCTGGGCCGCGCGGCCGGTCATGCCGTAGAACTCCCGCCAGGCCCGGTACTCGCTCTCCGAGCCGGTGAGCCGGGCGAAGGCCTCCCGGGTGCGCCGTTCACCGCCGCCGACGAGGAGGCCGGTGGGCCGGCCGTCGCGCTCGGCGGGGGTGTAGGAGGAGATGGTGCGAGTGCGCACCCGGAAGTCCAGGCCGAGGTCCCGGACGATCTTCCTGGGCAGGAGGCTGACCAGGTACGAGTAGCGCGACAGCCGGGCGTCGACTCCGGTGAAGGGCCGGGTGGACACCGCCGCGCCACCGGTGTGCTCCAGCCGCTCCAGCACCAGCACGGAGCGGCCGGCCCGGGCCAGGTAGGCGGCGGCGACCAGGCCGTTGTGGCCACCGCCGACGATGACGGCGTCGTACGTCCGGTGCGCGCGGGGTCCCAGGGGTGCGGTCATGGTTCTTCGTAACACGGGGTGATCCGGGTCGGCCAGAGCTGCGCGGGGCCTCCGGCGGACACGGCGGGCCGCTTCGGGCAGGCCGGAGCCTCGGCCGTGGGGTCGGTGTCCGCCGGCGGTGCGGGCCGGGGCGCGGCGCCCCGCTGCGGCGGCGACCGGGCCGTGAGGGAACGCGGTGAGCGCTCCGGCCGGCCGGCAGCCCTCCGCTCCGCGGCGAGTCCCGCCGGCAGCCGTCGAGCTCGTCCGGGATGCGGCGGGCCGCTCGGGCCGGCACCGGCCGCACCGGTGACCGCTGGGATCCAGTCGCCGGGGTCTTCGATCCGCCGGGTCCTGATCGGGCGGGAGGCGGGGCCCGCCGGAGGGGCCCTCGGAGTCCCGGCGGTGCTCAGCGACCGCCCGAGGCCCGATGGCCGCTGGACGTCCGCTGTTCGCGCAGGGCCGCCACCGTGCGGTACAGCTCCGCGGCCTCCGTGGCGTGGCCCAGCTGCTGGAGGCAGTGCGCCTCGTCGTTGCGGCTGGCGAGGGTGTCGGGGTGGTCGGCGCCGAGGACGCGGGCGCGGGCGGCGGCCACCCGCCGGTACTCGGTGAGCGCGTCCGCCCAGCGGCCCAGCCAGCCCAGGCCCACGGCCACCTCGCGGCGGCTGACCAGGGTGTCCGGGTGGTCGGGGCCGAGGACCCGCTCGCGGACGGCGCTCACCTCGCGGGACTGGGCCAGGGCCTCTTCCCAGCGTCCGAGCCGCCCCAGGTTGACGCACCGCCCGTGCCGGGCCCGCAGGGTCTCCGGGTGGGTGGGGCCCTGCACCCGGCCGCGATCCTCGGCCAGGGCCGTGTAGAGGTCGAGGGCTTCCGCGCTGCGGCCGAGGCGGCCCAGGCTGATGCCGATCTCGTGGCGGGCGGCGAGCGTGTCCGGGTGGTCGGCGCCGAGCGCCCGGAGGCGGGCCTCGGCGACCTCGCGGTAGGTCTGCAGCGCTTCGGCCCAGCGCCCCAACTGGCCGAGCGCGTACGCCACCTCGTAGCGGGTGACCAGGGTGTCGGGATGGTCCGGGCCGAGCACCCGGGTGCGGGCGGCGGCCACCTCCCGGGCCAGGCGGTAGGAGTCCTCCAGGCGGCCCAGGCGGCTGAGGTTGAACGCGAGGTTGTGCCGGCAGCGCAGGGTGTCGGGATGGTCCGGGCCCATGGTGCGCTCGCGCGCGGTGAGGACGGAGGTGTAGACGCGGTGGGCGTCGAAGGGGCGGCCCAGCTGGCCGAGCACGTAGGCCATCTCCTGGCGCGCGGCCAGGGTGTCGGGGTGGTCCGCGCCGAGCGTGCGGATCCTGGCCTCGGTGACGTGCTTGTACTCGCGCAGGGCGTCCGCGGCGCGGCCGGTGCGGCTGAGGGTGAAGGCGACCTCGTAGCGGCTGGCGAGGGTGTCGGGGTGGTCGGGCCCGAGGAGGTGCTCGCGTTCGGCGGCGACCGCCCGGTGCACCTCCCCCGCCTCCGTCCAGCGGCCGAGCCGGCCGAGACTCAGGCCCGCGTTGTGCCGGCCGGCCAGGGCGGTGAGGACCTCGGGGGACGGGGCGGGCCGCTCCTCGGGGACGGGTTCCTCGACGACGGGCCCGATGGCGGGACGCGCGATCCACTCGCCGGACAGCCCGGCCGCCGGGTCCGGGGCAGTGGTGCGCAGTGCGGTGCCGGCCGCCCTGCGGCCGGTGGTCATGCCGTGCGTCCAGGAGGGCAGCCGGCCCCCCGCGCCGGCCAGCGCGCCGGGGGCGGGCCGGGGCGCCACGACGGCCGGCACGTACACCGGCGCGGCCCGGTGGGCGCTGATTCTGCGGGCCAGCTCGCGGGCGTCGCCGGGCCGTTCGTCCGGTTCCTTGGCGAGCAGGTCGAGGATGACCCGCTCCAGGTAGCCGGGCAGTTCGGGGCGGTGCTCGCGCGGCGGCCGGGGCGGGGTGTCGCGGTGGCCGACCAGGATCGCCCAGGCGTCGTCGAGGTCGAACGGCGGTACGCCGGTGGCGATCTCGTACAGGACGCAGCCGAACGAGTACAGGTCGCTGCGCTGGTCGACCTCGGTGCCGCCGATCTGCTCCGGGGACATGTAGTGCGGGGTCCCCATGGCGACGCCGGTGCCGGTCAGGCGCGAGGTGAAGCCGATGTCGTGGCCGAGGCGGGCGATGCCGAAGTCGCAGATCTTCACCGTCCCGTCGCCGAGCCGCACGATGTTGGCGGGCTTCAGGTCCCGGTGGACGATGGCCTGTTCGTGGCAGTAGGCGAGTGCGGCGGCGACCTGTTCGGCGATCTCCACCACGTCGGCGACCGGCAGCGGGTGCTGTCTGTTGTCCTCCAGCAGCTGGCTGAGGTTGCGGCCGTCCAGCAGCTCCATGACGAGGTAGAGGACGCCGTCGGACTCGCCGAAGTCGTGGACGACGGTGATGCCCCGGTGCTGCAGGGCGGCGGCGACCCGGGCCTCGCGGCGGAACCGCTCCCGCAGGACGCGGGTGAAGGCGTGGTCGTGGTTCGGTCCCAGCGGCTTGAGGCACTTGACGGCGACGTGCCGGCCGAGGGACTCGTCCCGTGCCCGCCACACCTCGCCCATACCGCCGCGCCCGATCAGGTCGAGCAGCCGGTACCGGCCGTGGATGAGCCTGCTGTCCCCCATCTCGCGCGACGCTCCCCCCGGTAGCCGTTCGCCCGCCCCGCCCCCTGGCCCACCCAGTATGGCGGCCCACCGCCCGAGTTTGTACGGTGCCGGACGCGCGTCCGGGCCGAGCCGCGCCAGGGCGCGCGGGATGTGTTTGGGAGGCAGTTGCCACCGCACACGTGCGGGGACGCGGCGCAGCAGGAGGCCCGTGAGGCGCAGTTGCCGGGTGACGGCGGCGGGTCCGGGGGCCGCTCTGCCGTACAACTCGTGGGCGTACGGCGGCAGGGAGGCGTACGCCAGGTGTGCCACACGCCGCCAGAGCACCGCGCGCGCCGGTACGAGGAGCGGGTGCGTCGGGGGGCGGAGCGGGAAGTCGTCCACCTCGCGTGCCTCGGGCCCGGCGGCCGGTTCGGGGCGCACCCGGTCGCAGTACTCCGCCAGTCCGGCCCGGTCGGCGGGTACGGCGCCGGGGCCGAGCCCGACCAGGCGTGCGTTTCGCCGGTGTTCGCCGACGTGGCGGTCGGCCTCGGCGTCGGTGCGGCGGAGCCCGGACCGGCGCGGGAGGTGCAGCTAGGAGTCGATCTCGGCGCGGTGCACCCAGAGCAGCAGGGCGGGGTCGCCGACGCCGTAGCGCTCGCCGGTGGCGGAGTCGGTGGCGGACAGCGGGCTGCGGATCCCGCGGACCCGGGCGCCCGCCCGCTCGGCGGCCTCGGTGGTGCCGTAGGTCGTCGTGCCGACGCGGTGCGCCGCAGCTGGCCCCCGGGTCCGCGCCTGTCATGCGCCTCACCGCCGCCCCGGCCCACGATGTCACGGCCCGAACAGCCGGTCGACACCACCGGGTTCACCGCCCGCGGCCTCCGGACGCGGGGGCCGGCGATGTCCAGTCGTTGAGATTTCATCCACCCGGGCCCGAGGTTGGTAAGGCTTCCCTTATATGCTGGCGCCGCCGATCAAGCCCGGGCCCGGCCCGGCCGGCATGCCCCGCCTCACGCACGACAGGATCCGACATGCGCACCACCTCCCGCGGTCTTTTCGCGGCGCTCGCCCTCACACCGCTGCTGGCCGGCTGCTTCGCACCGGGCGGCAACGACGCCGGGGCCGCGGGACCGGGCGGGCGGCTGCGGATCGCGCTGGCCGTGCCTCCGGTCCAGGCGCTCTCCCCGTACAGCAACGACGCCACCGTGCTGAGCAAGCTGTCCGTCGCCGAGGGCCTCACCGCCCTCGACCGCGACGGCAGGGCCAAGCCCGCCCTGGCGAAGTCCTGGAAGCAGGACGACGACACCACCTGGACCTTCGAACTGCGCCCGGCCACCTTCCAGGACGGCACCGAGGTCACCGCCCGGTCCGTCGTCGAGGCGCTCGACCACGCGAACGCGGCCGAGCCCAGGCCCCGTGTCCTCAGCGACGTCACCCTCACCGCCGAGGCGAAGGACGCCGACACCGTCACCCTCACCACCAAGTCGCCCGACCCGGTGCTGCCCCTGCGGCTGGCCAGTCCGGCGCTGGCCATCCTGTCGCCGAAGGCGTACGCGAAGGACGGCGCCGTCAGCCCGGTCGGCACCGGCACCGGCCCGTTCGAGATCACCCGGCTCAGCGGCAAGACGAAGGCGGCGCTGAAGCGCTACGACGGTTACTGGGGCGGCAAGGCGAAGGCCCCGGGCATCGACGTGAGCTGGATCGCGGACGGCACGGCCCGCGCCAACGCGCTGCGCGGCGGCGAGGCCGACATCGCCGAGTGGATCCCCACCGCCCAGGCGAAGCTGCTGGACGAGGCGACCCGGCACGAGGTCCCGTCGGTGCGCACCGACAGCCTGATCCTCAACACCCGCGGCGGCCTGTTCGCCGACGCCGGGCTGCGCGCCGCCGCCCGCGCTGCCGTGGACGGCTCCGCGCTGGTCGACTCCGTCTTCGGCGGCTACGCCGACCCGGCGCAGGGCCTGTTCGGGCCCGCCGTCCCGTGGGCCGCCGACAAGCGCGTGAAGGTGACCGGCCGTGCCGGGGCCGCGACCGCCGCCCGGGTGAAGTCCGAGACCGGGGGCAGGACCCTGCGCCTGGCCACCTACACCAACCGGGCCGAACTCCCCGAGGCCGCGACCGTGCTCCAGCAGCAGCTGGAGAAGGCCGGGTTCACGGTGAAGCAGGACGTGCGCGAGTACACGCAGATGGAGTCCGACCTCCTCGCCGGGAAGTACGACGCCCTCGTCTTCTCCCGCGTGACGCTCCTGGACACCGGTGACGCGGTCGACTACCTCGCCAGCGACTTCACCAGCGAGGGCGTCTACAACATCGCCGGCCTCAAGGACCCGGCAGTGGACAGCGCCATCCGGGCCGCGGCCGGGGAACGCGACACCGGGCGCCGCCAGGAGAAGATCATGAGGGCGGAGGCGGAGATCCTGCGCACCGACGCGGTCGTGCCGCTCGTCCACGAGCGGGTCGTGCAGGGCATCGCGCGGAACGTCGAGGGTGTCGTCCTCGACCCGCGCGAGCGCTCCCTGGTCGACCTCGGCACCCGCCTGAAGTAGGCCCGGATCCCCGTGAGCGTCGCCCACACCCCTGCCCGCCCCCTGCTCTGGCCGACGGCGGCCGGCCGTGTCCTCGCCGGGGCCGCGCTGCTCGGCGCGGTGGCCGCGCTGCCGTGGCTGTCCGGCGCGGACCCGGCCCGTACCGTGCTGCGCGCCCGCTCCGCCGACCAGAACCCCACCCCGGCGGAACTGGACGCCGTCCGGCGGCAACTGGGGCTGGACGAGGGACCGTTCGCGCACCTCGCGCACTGGCTGGCCGGCCTGCCGCGCGGGGACGCGGGCGTCTCCTGGGTGTCGGGCGAACCGGTCATGCCCCAGGTGGCCACCGCCCTGACGGTCTCCCTGACACTGGTGCTCGGCGCGCTGGTGGTCACGGCCGCGGTGACGGGACTGGTCTGCGCCCGCACGGTCCTGCTGGGCTCGCGGCGCCGGCTGCGGCGGGACCGGGCCGGCGGCACGGCCGCCGTGCTGGCCGCGCTGCCGAAGTTCCTCCTCGCCTCGGTGCTGGCGACGGTGTGCGGGGTGTGGTGGGGGTGGTTCCCGTCCAGCGGGTGGGAGGGACCGCAGTCGATGGTGCTGCCCTCGCTCGCGCTGGGCATCCCCTCGGGGGCGATGCTCGGCGGTCTGCTCGACCAGGCCCTGCCCGCGGCCTTCCACGAACCGTGGGCGCGCACCGCCTGGGCCACCGGGCTCCCGCCCGGCCACATCGCCCGCAACGCGCTGCGCCGCACCCTGCCCGGCATGCTGCCGCAACTGCTGCCGACCGTGGTGGCCCTGGTCGGGGGCGCCGTCGCCGTGGAGAAGATCTTCAACATCCCGGGGCTCGGCCGGCTCGCCCTGGACGCCGCCGTCGCCCAGGACCTCCCCGTGCTGCAGACGGCGACCCTCGCCCTGGCCGTGCTCGGGGTGGCCGCGGGCGCCGTGATCCGGGCCCTGCGCCAGGCGCTGCTCGGCCGGCCCCTGCGCGACGGCGCGCTGCCGGCCCTGCACCGGCCCCCGCTGACCGTGCCGCGCTCCCTGCGCTGGGCCACCGCGGCCTGCGCCCTGGCCCTGCTCGCGCTGGTCACGGCCGGTCTGCTGCGCGACCCCCTGCAGGTGGACACGGCGGCGCGGCTGCTGCCCCCGTCCCCCGCACACCCGCTGGGCACGGACGCCCTGGGCAGGGACCTGCTGGCCCGGCTCGGGCACGGGGCGCTGCGCACAGCCGGTGTCGCCCTGGCCGTGACGGCCGTCAGCGCGCTGACCGGGCTCCTGCTGGGCATGGCACCGCGCGCCAGCGCCGGTCTCACCGAGGTGGTGTCGACCCTCCCGGCCGTGCTCGCCGGGCTGCTCGTCGCAGGGGTGACCGGGCCGTCGGTGTGGGGTGCCGCCTGCGCGGTGTGCGTGGTCGGCTGGAGCCCGTACGCCGCCCAGACCGCCGCGCTGCTCGAACAGGAGCGCGCGAGCGGTCACATCGCCGCGTCCGTGGCCCTCGGCGCGGGGCGGCTGCACCTGATGCGCCGTCACCTGCTCCCCGCGCTCGTACCGCCCCTGCTGCGCAACGCCCTGCTGCGGCTGCCCACCACCGTTCTGGTGCTGGCCTCCCTCGGGTTCCTGGGCCTGGGCCAACAGCCGCCCACACCCGAGTGGGGCCGCCTGCTGTCGGAGAACCAGCCCTACGCAGAACTGGCCCCGTGGACCGTTCTCGGTCCGGCCGCGGCGCTGGTGGTGCTGTCCGTGCTGGCGGTGACGGGCAGTGTGCTGGGGCGGGGGAAGGGCGAGTCCCGGTAGGCGTTCCCGCGGCCGGCCGGTCGGCCGCCGCCCGGGGACCGCTCGATCCGGCCCTCCCCCCGGAGGAAGACCTCGTGCGGGGCGGGGTTCAGGACCGCGGACCCTCACGCGGCAGCCGCGCGTGCCCGGCCGGGTCGGTGAACAAGGTGGCCGTGCCGGTGGTCACCACGCTCCAGCCGGCCTGGGCGCGGCCGAAGTCACGGACCGCACGCCAGGGTCATCGCTGGGCGGGCAGTGCCTACCGGGAGAACACGGTCCGGCCCGCGGGCACCCGGGCCATGAGCCGCAGGCACTCCCGCCGACTCGGTGCACCGCATCCGTCGTTGGCGTCCATCCGCCGTCTCGTCCCCCGCCCGCGCCGCCCCGCTGGGCACTCCCGTCCCGGGGCGAACGACCGGACCGGGCCAGGATCCATCGGCCCATGGCGGGGTGACGAAGAGGCTCTTGTGAGCGGGCCCGCCCTGCCCGTTCAGCGCCGCACCCGCGGCATCCCCAGCCCGAGCCACGAGATGATCTCCCGCTGGATCTCGTTGTTGCCGCCGCCGAAGGTGAAGACGACCGCCGAGCGGTAGCCGCGTTCCAGTTCGCCGTGCAGGACCGCGCCCGCGGAGGCCTCCTTGAGCGCGCCGGGGGCGGCGGTGATCTCCAGGAGCCAGGCGTAGGCGTCGCGGCGCGCCTCGGACCCGTAGACCTTCACGGCGGAGGCGTCCTGCGGGGTGAGGGTGCCGTCCTGGACGGCGTTGACCATCTGCCAGTTGAGCAGCTTGAGCGCGTCCAGGCGGGCGTGGGTGCGGGCCAGGAGGCGGCGGACCCAGGGCATGTCGGCGACGCGGCGGCCGTCGGCGAGCTTGGTCTCCATGGCCCAGCGCTGCACGTCGTGCAGGGCGCGGATCGCCATCGTGCCGTGGGCGGCCAGGGTCACGCGCTCGTGGTTGAGCTGGTTGGTGATCAGCCGCCAGCCCTCGTTCTCGGCGCCGACCCGGAGGGAGACGGGGACGCGGACGTTCTCGTAGTGGCCGGCGGTGGTGTCGTGCGAGGCCAGCGTGTGGATGAGGGTGCAGGAGTAGCCGGGGTCGGAGGCCGGCACCAGGAGCATGGTGATGCCCCGGTGCGGTGGCGCGGCCGGGTCGGTGCGCACGGCCAGCCACACCCAGTCGGCGGTGTCGCCGTTGGTCGTCCAGACCTTCTGGCCGTTCACGACGTACACGTCGCCCTCCCGGACCGCGCGCGTGCGCAGGGACGCGAGGTCGGTGCCCGCCTCCGGCTCGCTGTAGCCGATGGCGAAGTCGATCTCGCCGGAGAGGATGCGCGGCAGGAAGTACGCCTTCTGCTCGTCGGTGCCGTACCGCATGATCGTCGGGCCGACGGTGTTCAGCGCCATGAGCGGCAGCGGCACGCCGGCCTGTGCGGCCTCGTCGAAGAAGATGAACTGCTCCATCGCCGACAGGCCGCGCCCGCCGTACTCCTGCGGCCAGCCCACGCCGAGCCAGCCGTCGGCGCCGAGCCGCCGGATGGTGTCGCGGTAGAACCGCTTCTGGGCGGCCGGGTCCGTGTGCCGGGCGTACGCGTGGTCCGGGACCAGTTCGGCGAAGTAGGCGCGCAGTTCGCTGCGCAGCCGCTGCTGCTCGGGCGTGTGGTCGAGGTGCACGGCGCCTCCAGGCTCCCCAGGGCGGTCCTGTCGGCGCACACCGTAGAACGTGTTTCAGAAATTGGGAATGGCGAGGCCGCGTCGCGATGGCGCGAGGCGGCCCGCCGCGGCGGTCAGTCCAGGGTCGCGAGGAAGTCCGTGCAGGCCCGCGCACAGGCCCGGCACGCCGCCGCGGAGTCCTCCGCCCCCGGTTGCCGGTCGAAGACGTGCGCGGCCTCCAGGCAGACGGTCCGGCACCACTCCACCTGGACGCGGATGCTGTTCTCGTCCACCTGGTTCTGCTCGGACAGCACACGGCAGGTGGCGTCGCAGACCTCCGCGCACATGATGCCCTTGCGCCGTACGAGTTCCTGGTTCTCGGTGCCGTCGGGATCCACGAGGCTGGCGCGCAACGCGCACGCCCGGGCGCACTCGGTGCAGGCCTGGGCACAGGCGAAGCGGTCCTCCAGGAACCGGAACAGCTCCTGCTGGGATGTCGTCGAAGTCACACCGCGCGGGTAGCCCCGGGCGACCGTGGTCAAACCCGGTCCCGCCACGGGTTCCGGCCGGTTTTCCGGCCCGGCCCGCCGGGCACCCGGCCGGCCCGGAACGACGACGCGCGGAGGTGGGTCACATGCCCGGGCGAGAGGAACTCCCGTCGACCCTGGAGCGCTCCTCGCAGGAGGCGCAGCGCACCTGGATCAAGGCGCACGACTCGGCCGTGGAGCAGTACGGCGAGGGCGAGCGCGCGCACCGTACGGCGTTCGGCGCGCTGAAGCACACGCACGAGAAGGTCGGCGACCACTGGGAGCGCAAGGAGGGCGGCCGCAGGGGTCCCTCGGACCCGCGGTCGGCCCGGCCCCGGCAGCAGGGCGGACGCAGCGGCGAGGGCGTCGACGAGCAGGCCTCGAAGGCGCACCTGTACGACCTCGCGCAGCGGCTGGGCGTCGAGGGGCGTTCGCGCATGTCGAAGGCGGAGCTGCTCCAGGCCGTCCGCGAGGCCAACCGCTCCCGGACCCGCTCGGCGCGGTCCCCGTCGGATTCCTCCCGGTCGCGATCGTCGTCGCGTTCGAGGTGAGCCGGTTCATGACGAGGTCCAGGGGTACTCGCGTGGCATGAATACCGCATGGATGGAGCTGGCCGCGGGCCGAGGCGCCCTCGGCATCGGGCTGGGTGTGGCGGGCGTGGTGGTCGTGGCCCTGCTGCTGGGGGCCTTCGTCCTCGGCTTTCGCAACAAGCGCAAGGAACTGCCCACGCCGCGACCGGAGGAACAGCCGCAGGTGCCCCCCGGGGGGCCGGTCCGCGAGACGAGCGAGCGCCGCGAACCCGACGAGATGCCCAGAAGCGAGGAGCGTCTGACGCCGCACGAGCTGAAGACCAACGGCCGCCAGAGCGACCGGACGAGCGACTCGCAGGAGCGGCCGCGCTGGAACGAGGGCAGCAGCGGCGGCTTCGGCAGCGGCGGGCCGGGGGCCCGCTGAGCCTCCGCCGCCGTCACCGTCACCCCGCCCCCGGTCGTACATCACGTCGTACACAGGGAAGTGAGAACCATGGCCGATCCCGCCCGCAACACCCTGCCGCTGCCCGACTACGACCATCTGCCCATCGGCGGCCTGGAAAGCCGGGTGCGGTCGCTGTCCGCGGACGAGGTCGAGGAACTGCTGGCGTACGAGCGGTCGCACGCCGACCGGCTGCCGGTGACCGAGCTGCTCGGCTCACGGCTGGAGCAGCTGCGCTCGGGCGCCGAGCCGACGTCCGGCGACCCGAACGCGCTGCGGCCCGAGGCGGCGCAGGGGGGCCGGGGAGGATCCCGCGTCACACCCGCGACGTCGCCCCAGCCGCACAGCGCCCCGCCGCACGGCACGCCCGACCAGCCGGCCCAGCCGAAGGCCAACCGCACCTAGCGAAGCCGTAGCCGGCGAAAGGGCCCGTGCCTGCGCACGGGCCCTTCGCCATGCCCGCACTTCCGCCATGCCCGCACTGCGAGGGAACGAGGTGGACACCGGTGTGGGCAGGCCCCGGAGGCCTGCGTCCCCCTGCCGTGCTCGTCGTGCCGGCACCCGCCCGGCGCGCCGCCGTCGGTGGGGTGAGCGGCCGGTGGAGCAGCCGTGCGAGCGGGCCGCCCGGTGCGCCCCGCCGTCCGCCGTCGGGCGAGGCCGCCGGCCGGGAGCGGTCCGGGCGCTGCTGTCGGGCGAGGCAGCGGGCCACCGGCGACCGCGTCCGGCCGGCACGGTCCGGCCCCCGCGGGCGGGTGGGCCCCGCGGTTCCCGCGCCCCCGGGGACCTCATGCGGCTCCAGGGCCCGGACGGCATACTGATCTTGCACGGGCGTGAGATCGGTGCGAGGGCCGGAGAGGGGATGAGCGGAGCGTGGCGACCGGAGGAACGAGCGGGCGGGGAACGCCCGGTGAGCCGGACGGCGTCCCCCCGGTGCCGGACGAGGTGTGGCTGCGCTTCCTCACGGACAGCGAGTCCGCCATACGCGACTCGGCGCCCAGGGAACCGTCCGCGAGGCAGCGGGCGCGCGGAGAGCAGCCCCAACTCCCGCACACCGTGGGGGACCTGTGGCAGCCGGAGGAGCTCTGGGTCCGGGTGGCCTGGCGGGATCTGGACCGCCGCGCCAAGGCCCGGCGCGCGGGACGGGTCGCCGCCACCGCGGCCGCCGTGGCCCTGGCCCTCGGCGCCTGGTCCCAGCTGGCCACGAGCACCGGCACGGGCGGCCGGCCGGAGGACGGCACCGTGCGGCAGGTCGAGGGCGCCACGGTCGGGCTGCCCACGCCCACCCCCCGCCCGTCCGGGCCTCCTTCCCCGGAGCACTCCAGATAGCACACGCGGACGGGACCCCTGCCGCGCGGCCGCCTACGATGAGCCCCACGGGCCGGTTCCCCACGCGGCCCCCGCAGACGAGCCCACCGGTACGCGCACGCCGACCGAAGGGGGACAGTCATGAGCGCGCCCCGCCTCAGCAGTACGCCGTTGCCGGGCATCGGCGTCCGCTACGACCTGACGACCCGGGAGCACCGCCGCCTGTCGGTGGTCGCCCACCGCGACGGCCACCGCACGATCAGCGCCTACCGCGAGGACGACCCGGACGCCTGCGACCTGTCCGTGCGGCTGACGGCGGACGAGGCGGCCACCCTCATCGACGCGATGATGCCCGCCCACCACACGCCGAACCTGCTGTCCACCACCGACCTGGGCCTCGTCGCCGAGCGGATCGAGCTGCCCGGCTCCTCGCACTGGAACGGGCGGCTGCTGGGCGAGTCACGGATCCGCACCGACACGGGCGCCTCCGTGGTGGCGGTGCTGCGCCGGGCCGACGCGATCCCCTCCCCCGCTCCGGACTTCCGGCTCGCCGGCGGTGACGTCCTCATCGTGATCGGGACCCGCGAGGGCGTGGAGGCGGCCGCCGCGATACTCGGGCGGGAGTGACCCGCCGTGCACGACTCCGCGCTCTTCCTGATCGAGTTCGGCTGCCTCATCCTCGGGCTGGGGCTGCTCGGCCGCCTCGCCGGGCGCTTCCGCTTCTCCCCCATCCCCCTGTACCTGCTGGCCGGGCTGGCCTTCGGCGAGGGCGGCCTGCTGCCGCTGGGCGCCAGCGAGGACTTCGTCGCCGTCGGTGCCGAGATCGGCGTGATCCTGCTGCTGCTCATGCTGGGCCTGGAGTACACGGCCACCGACCTCGTGTCCAACCTGCGCACCCACTATCCCGCCGGCGTGGTCGACGCGGTCCTCAACGCCCTGCCCGGCGCGGCCCTGGCCCTGCTGCTCGGCTGGGGCCCGGTCGCCGCCGTGGTGCTGGCGGGCGTGACCTGGGTGTCGTCCTCCGGGGTCATCGCCAAGGTGCTGGGCGAGCTGGGGCGGCTCGGCAACCGCGAGACCCCGGCCGTGCTGAGCATCCTGGTCCTGGAGGACCTCTCCATGGCCGTGTACCTGCCCATCGTCACCGCCCTGCTGGCCGGGGTGGGGCTGGCCGCGGGCGGTCTCACGCTGGCCATCGCCCTGGGCGTGACCGCGCTCGTGCTCGTCCTCGCCGTGCGCTTCGGCCGCCATGTCTCCCGTTTCGTCTCCAGCGACGACCCCGAGAAGCTGCTGCTGGTCGTGCTCGGCGTGACCCTGGTGGTCGCCGGGGTCGCCCAGGAGCTGCAGGTGTCCGCGGCCGTGGGGGCGTTCCTGGTGGGCATCGCCCTGTCCGGGGAGGTGGCCGAGGGGGCGGCGAACCTGCTGGCGCCGCTGCGGGACCTGTTCGCGGCGGTGTTCTTCGTCTTCTTCGGCCTGCACACCGACCCGGCGAGCATCCCGCCCGTCCTGCTGCCGGCCCTCGCCCTGGCCGCCGTCACCACCGCGACGAAGATCGCCACCGGGTACTGGGCGGCGCGCCGGGCCGGCATCGGACCCCGCGGCCGCTGGCGTGCCGGGGGCACGCTCGTCGCGCGGGGCGAGTTCTCCATCGTCATCGCCGGTCTCGCCGTCACGGCCGGCGTCGACCCCTCGCTGGGGCCCCTCACCACGGCCTACGTCCTCATCCTGGTCCTCCTCGGTCCCCTCACCGCCCGCTGGACCGAGCCCGTGGCCACGCGCCTGACCGGGCTTCGGCCACGCCGCGCAGGGGCCGGGCCGCCGGCTTCCGTTCCGCCCGGCGGGCACACGGCGATCGAGGGCCGGGACGCGGTCGGGCGCCCGTGACCGCCGGCGGTCACGGACCTTGCGCCGTGGGAGTTCGCCGGCGGATGGAGCTTGCGCCGTGGGAGCCCGCCAGCGGATAGGGCTTGCGCCGTGGGAGTCCGCCGGTTCAGCCGGTCCTCCGGCCGCGCTGGGCGTCGAGCCGCTCCCAGTCCGCGTCCCAGGCGGCCATCCGGCGGCGGTCGAGGGAGAGCCGGACCAGCCGGACGGTTCCCAGCAGGGCCCCGGCCGTGAAGGAACCGGCCAGGGTGCCGCCCAGGGCGGTGTGGAGCAGTGCCTCACCCGGCGGCACCGGCGCCGTGGTGAGGTCGCCGCTCCGGTCGGCCCACACGCGGATCGTGCTTCCGGCGGGGGCCCTCGGCGGGACGCGCGCCTCGTCCCTGCGCGCCGTGCCGTCGGGTGCCGTCCACCGCACCGTGCCCCACACGCGGTGATCGCTCGCCGCCCGGGCCGGAGAGGGGCCCGGGGCGTCGTGGACGAGGACCGCAGAAACCGGGCGGCTCTCCGCCCGGTGCCGTTCGGCGGCCCGTTGCACCGCGTCCGCCGCCACCAGCCCGCAGCCCACCCCGCCGAGCAGCGCGCACACCCACCCGGCGAGCACGACCCAGGCCTCGACGACGTCGACGCGGCGCTTGAGCGCGTTGCGCCGCCACCGCCACCACCGCACGGTCGTGCGCCCGGACGCCGTCATCGGCCGACACCCCCTTCGCGAGCACCGGCGGCACCCTTCCAGTGTGCTCCCGGCACCGCCGCGCGGGCCCGCCGGCGGCGGGACGCGGCGACGGCCGGTGGGTCAGCCGGCCCACCGGTCCTCGCCGGGCTTGCGCAGCACGGACAGCAGGCCGTCGTGGCCGGCCACCGCCTCCAGCGCCAGCGTGCGGTAGCCGGCCTGCCCGAAGAACACGGTGATGCGGTCCTGGTCCTCACTGAGGACGGTCCCCTCGCCCCACCGCTCGTGCCGTACCTCGGTGCCGACGGGATAGGCCGCCGCGGCCGGGTGGGCGGCCCGCTCCCCGGGTCCGTCCTCGTCCCGCTCGGCGTCGCACACGTCGCAGTTCCCGCACCGGCCCGGGTGGTCCTCGCCGAAGTAGCCGAGCAGGAAACGCCGCCGGCAGCCGGTGGTCTCGGCGTACGCCCGGGCCATCTCGACCCGGCTCCGCTCGGTGCGGCGGTGCGCCTCGGCCGTGCGCGCGGCCTCCTCGGCGGCCTGCCCGGGGGACATGCCGGAGGCGGGGCGCACCTCGCCCTCCTCGCCCGTGGCGACGGCGTCGGCTTCCTCCAGCAGGTTCACCGCCGCGGTGACCCGGTTCCTGGACAGGCCGGTGTCCTCGCGCAGGTCGTCGAGGTCCGCCGGGTCCGCGCGGTGCTCGTGCACGGCCTGCGCGACGTCCGACAGGGCCTCGGGGCCGGGGGCGCGGCCCGCGAAGTACGACCGCATGCCGGTGTCCTCGGACCGGTAGTGCAGGACGGCGAGGGCCGGGTGGCCGTCCCGGCCGCTGCGGCCGATCTCCTGGTAGTAGGCGTCGAGGGAGCCCGGGAGCGAGGCGTGCAGCACGAACCGCACGTCCTCCTTGTCGATGCCCATGCCGAACGCCGAGGTCGCCACGACGACGTCGGCGGTGCCGGAGAGGAAGGCGTCGTGGATGCGTTCGCGCTCGGAGGCGCGCAGTCCGGCGTGGTAGGCCTCGGCGGACAGTCCCAGGGCGGCCAGTTCCCGGGCGTAGTGCTCGGTGTCCTTGCGGGTCCCGGCGTAGACGATGCCGGGTTTGGGTGCGGCGGCGGCCCGTTCGACGACGGCGAGGCGCCGCTCGTCCTCGTCCAGGAAGCGGCGGACCCGCAGCGTGATGTTCGGCCGGTCGAAGCCGGTCACCAGCAGCCGCGGCCGGCGCATGCCCAGGCGTTCGGCTATCTCCCGGCGCACGGGTGCGGCGGCGGTGGCGGTCAGGGCCAGGACGGGCGGGCCGCCCACGCGCCGGACGGCCTGCTCCAGGCGCAGGTAGTCGGGGCGGAAGTCGTGCCCCCAGGAGGACACGCACTGGGCCTCGTCCACGACGAACAGGGCGGGGCGCATCGCGGCCAGCCGCTCCAGCACCGCGTCCTTGGCCAGTTGTTCGGGCGCCAGGTACAGCAGGCGGGCGTCGCCGCTGCGCACCGCCTCCCACGCCTCCTCGGTCGCGGCGGCCCCGAGGTCGGAGTTGAGCGCGACGGCTTTGGGCGCGCGGTCGCCGTCCGGCAGGCCCGCGATCTGGTCGCGCTGGAGGGCCAGCAGCGGCGACACGACCACGACGGGCCCGGACAGCAGCACGGCGGGCACCTGGTAGACGGCGGACTTGCCGGACCCGGTGGGCATGACGACGAGGGTGTCCTCGCCGTCGAGCACCCATTCCATGGCGGTGAGCTGCTCCGGCAGCAGGGTGTCCCAGCCGAACACCTCGGCGGCGGTCCGCCGCAGGCGTCCGGCGCGGTCCGTCCGCGGCTCCTCGCGTCCCATGCCGGGCTCCTCGCTGTTCCGTGCGGTCGCTTGCGGATGTCGCGCCCGCGGCGCCCTCTGGGTACCCGCCCGTCCGCGGACGTACCAGCCGGTGGGCGGCACCGGCGTCACCGGCGGGACGCGGCGACGCGCACCCTGTCGCCGCCGTCGCCGGAGAGGAAGGACGCCAGGGCCCGTCCTTCCTCCGTGACGGCGGCGACGTCGGCCCGGGTGAGACGGCGCAGCGGGGAGACCACGACGGTGTCGGCCTCGACCGTCCAGGTCGCGGCGACCCGGCCGTCGACCAGCACGAAGCGGGCCCCGGCGACGGACAGGCCGCGGTGGGCGTCGTCGATGATCCGGCCGCGGTCGTGGTAGCCGAGGACGGCGTTGTCGAACGCGGGCAGGAAGCGCACCGGGGCCGGGGTGTCCGGGTCGGGGCGCGGGGCGTCCGGGAGGTCGAGCAGCTCCCGGCCGCGTGCGTCGCGGAAGCGGACCAGTTCCCCGCGCAGGGCGGCGACCGCGGCCGGGAGCCCGCTCAGACCGCACCAGGCCCGCAGGTCGGCCGAGGCGGCGGGGCCGTAGGCGGCGAGGTAGCGCCGCAGCAGTGTCTGTCCCACGGGGTCGGAGGCGTCCGGGTCCAGCGGGTCGATGTCGCGTCCGAGCCAGGCGGGGACCAGCGCGTAGCGGGCGCCCCCCTTGGTCCGCCACAGTCCCCGCGGCGGCACCTGCACCGTCGGGAGGAGCCCGGCGGCCAGCATCTCGCCCAGCGGCCGCGTCGCCACCGCCGGCCAGCGGCCGGCGACGGCTCTGGCGAGGGCGGACATCGAGCGGGGCTCGCCGTCGGCCATGACCTCCCGTCCGGCCGCCGCGAGTGCGGCGAGGTCGACCCCGTCGAGTTCACGGCGGTACACGCCGAGCACCTTCCGGCGCAGCATGTCGTCGTGCCGGGCCCGCCAGGCCAGGAGGTCGTCGCCGGTGACGAGGTGGACGGTGCGGCGCATGAGGTGGGCCCGCACCACGCGCCGTCCGGTCAGCAGCCCCGACAGCACCGCCGGGTCGAAGGCCCGCAGCCGCGACCACAGGCCGGTGAACGGCTCCTGCGGCTCCTGCGCCTGGAGCCCGCCCAGGTGGGCGACGGCGTCGAGGACCGGCAGCCCGGCGCGGTCGAGGAGCAACTGCCGGGCGAGGGTGGCGCGGTTGAGCGCCCGGGCGTCGAGAACGGTCATCACAGCACCTGTGCCTTCGAGTCCGGTGCCGGCCCGCGGCGGGGTGCCGGGGCGGCTGCCTGCCCGCTCACCGTGTCAGGCCTTGCGGTCGACCGCTGACCGCGACGGGGCGCCGACGAGTGCCGCCGCTGGTGCGGCGGTTGGGGATCCGGCCACCGTCCGCCGCCTTTCCCTACGTTTCCTATCGAATTACTAGGAAAGTATTGACGAC
The DNA here is from genome assembly GCF_056432865.1 of Streptomyces sp. NPDC044921. NCBI lineage: Bacteria > Bacillati > Actinomycetota > Actinomycetes > Kitasatosporales > Streptomycetaceae > Streptomyces > Streptomyces sp. NPDC044921. Next base: position 127,494 of record NZ_JBWKIF010000002.1, on the reverse strand, counting down.
GCCTGACGGCCCTGCGCAGGATGATGCGCATGGCCCACACATCCTTCCGGTGTACGCGCTGCCGGTGAGCCCCGACCCCCCACCGTGCCACCGAGGTTGAGGAGACCCCTGCCATGGGCGTTGCCCCCGCGCCGCCCGGACCCGAGGCGGAGTCCGATCCGGCCGGGCCCGGTAGGGCCCACTGGCTGCGCGTCGCCCGCGAGACGGCGGAGGACCTGGCCACGGACGCGGTGGCCAGGGACCAGGCGGGCAAGCCCCCGTTCGACGAGGTGGCGCGGCTGCGCGAGTCGGGGCTGCTGGCCCTGCTCGTACCGGCCGGGCTGGACGGCGGCGGCGCCGACTGGCCGACCGCCTACGCCGTGGTCCGCGAGATCGCGGCGGCCGACGGAGCGATCGGCCAGCTCCTCGGCTGTCACTACTTCACGTCCTGGAGCGCCCAGTTCCTCACCGAGCCGGCCCGCGCGGCCGCCCTGGCACGGCGGACCGCGGCGGAGCAGTGGTGCTGGGGCGGTGGCCTGGCACGCCAGGAACCGACGCTGACCCTCGCCAGGACCGCGCAGGGACGGGTCCTGAACGGCCGTCAGAGCTATGCCGCGGGGGTGCTGGTCGCCGACCGGCTCGCCGTGCGGGCGGTACGGGCGGACACCGGCGAGCCGTTCGCGGTGGTGGTCGATCCGGCCGGGCGGGGCGTGGTCACCGACGGCGACGCCGACCCCTTCGGCCAGCGGCTCGCGGCCGGCGGCAGCGTGGAGTTCGACGCCGTGCCGGTCGCCGCCGCCGACGTCCTGGGATCGCTGGCCGCGGACGAGGACGTCCTGTCGCCGCCGACCGGCCTGGTGTCGCCCGTGGGACGGCTGCTGTCGGTGCAGATCCGGCTCGGCATGGCCGAGGGGGTGCTCGCCGAGGCCCGTGAGTACAGCAGGACCGGCCGCGAGCCCTGGCACCCGGACCGGCCGGCGGGGTCGCCCGGGGATCCGCAGGTGCTGACCGCCTACGGGGAACTGACCGTGCTGACCCGCTCGGCGTCCGCCCTCGCCGACCAGGCGCGGGACGCCGTGCAGGCCGGTCTGGCCCGTGGCGAGGACCTCTCCTACGAGGAGTACGCGGAGATCTCCGTCCTGGTCGCCATGGCCGAGGCCGCCGCGTCCAGGGCCGTGCAGGAGTCCACCGCGCGTGCCCTCGACATCATCGGCGTCCGCTCGGCGTCCGCGCGGCTGGGCTTCGACCGGTTCTGGCGCAACGCCCGGACCCACACGCTGTACGAGCCCGTCACCCCGCGGCTGCGGGACGTCGGCGACTACTTCCTCAACGGCTCGCACCCGCCGTTCGTCCTTCCGGTCTGAACGGCTGAGAACGCCCGGGCCGGTCCCCGAACGTTTCCCCGGCGCCGGGCGTCACAGCGTCAGCCGTCGCCGAAGGGACAACCGCCATGACCACCGCCTCCCGTACCGTGCGGACCGCCCTGATCGCGGGAGTGCTCTGCGCGCTCACCGCCTGCGGCAGCGGCACCCGGGGCGCGCAGGGCCCGGAGGCCTCCGGGCGCACGGCCTGGCAGGAGCCCGCCGCGTACGCGTACACGCTCCGGTCGAGCGGAGGGGAGCGGACCCTGCTCGGCACCTTCCGGATATGGGTCCGCGACGGTGCCGTGGTGAGGGCGGTGGGCCTCGACGACACCGCCCGGCGCGTGGTGGACGGCACGCCCGGGGCGGTGCCGACGCTCCGGCAGCTCCTCGCCGAGCTGGAGCGGGCGCGACGGGGCGACGCGGGCACGGCCGAGGCGCGGTACGCGGCGGACGGCCACCCCGTGCGGATCGTCCTGGACGAGGACGGGAACGCCGTCGACGACGAGGCCCGCTACGACGTCAGCGGCTACGAGCCCGCCGGCCGGGGGTGAGGGCCGTCGCCGGGGCCGTCGGACGCCAGGCCGGTCCGCTCCGCCGCCGTACGGGCCGGCTCCAGGTGGGGGCCGATCCATTCGCACATCAGCGCCGTGGCGTCGTCCTGGAGGCTGCCGTCGTGGTAGTCGGGGACGGCCTGCATGAGGCGGCGCAGGGTCTCGGGCACGGGCGGTTCGTCGGCGTGGTGGCGGATGAGGAAGTCGGTGAAGCGGTGCAGGCCGAACTCCCGGTCCCCGGCGCGCCGTGCCTCGGTGATGCCGTCCGTGTACAGCACGATGCGGTCGCCGGGCTGCAGGTGCTCCTGGCAGACGGTGCCGGGCAGGCCGAGTACGGTGCCCATCGGGTGGGCCGGACGGCACTTGAGGTGAGTGGTCCAGCGGTTACGGTGCACTCGTTCACCTTGGCCGGGAGCAGCTCCACGGGCATGAGGTGGCTGGCGGCCTACCGGCCCGCCCCGGTGGTCGCATCGGGATCCGGCACGGAACGGATGCCGGGGCGATTGGTCGAGCTGCTTCCGCTTGATGAGGCTTCAGGGGGCCACCTCCGGGTACTTCCATGGTGGAACGACCCGCCGAAGGAGGAAACGGAGGCGCGAGGGCCGTGTTGCTGTCGCATTCTCTCGATCACGGAGTTCTCGTCATCACGGTCCACGAAGACCCCGGCATCGGCGGGCGTGCCACGCTGCTGACGCAGATCAGCGCACTGGTCGAGGCCTACCGGCCCGCCCCGGTGGTCGTCGTCCTGGACGAGCCGGCCGCGCAGGGCGCCGCCGTCAGCGTCGTCCTGCGCGTCCACCGCCTGTGCAGCCGACTGGGCCTGCTGATGTCGGTCGCCACGGGCAGCGCGCCCACCCGCCGCCTGCTGGAGGCGAACGCCGACACCGCCGGCACCCGGCTGGTCATCCACGCCCGTAGCGACACCGCCGTCGCCGCCGCGTACGCCGCGGCGGCGTAGCCGGGCCCAAGGGCCTGGGCCTGGGGGTCACGGCATGGTGCTCTGCACGCTGATGAGTTCCGTGACCGCGCGAAGGCCGCCGGCGGCGAGGGCGGCGCGCTGCCGGTCCGCGCCGGTCCCGTCCTGCAGCAACCGGTGCACCAGGGACGTCACCTGACGGGTGTCTCCGGAGGCGTCGAGGGCGGGGGTGACGTACCGCAGCAGCTCGTACAGCATGTCGCCGGCGCGCTGCGGGGTGCCGTCGGGTGCGATCAGGGTGTCCTCCAGGCCGTGCCGGGCGGCGTGCCACATCGAGGCCTGGAGCAGCTCCGGGGCGGGTTCGGGCGCGGGCACCCCGTCCGCCGCCTCGGCCAGGGCGGTCTCCACCAGGGACCGGATGAGGGCGGCGAGCATGACCGCCTCGTCCGCCCGCAGCTGGACGTCCAGGCACCGCACCTCGACGGTCGGGTACCTGGACGACAGGCGGGCCTGCCAGTACAGCTGACCGGTGTCGGAGATCAGACCCGCCCGCTGCAGGCGCGCCACACGCCCGTCGTAGTCCTCGGCGTCGCGGAAGTACGGCGGGATGCCGCTGACCGGCCAGCGGCTGAAGATCACGGTGCGCCAGCTGGCGAACCCCGTGTCGCGGCCGTCCCACAGCGGGGAGTTCGCCGCCATGGCGGTCAGCGCGGGCAGCCAGGGCCGGATCCGGTTCAGGACCTGCACCCCCGCCTCCCGGTCGGGCACGGCGACGTGCACGTGCGTGCCGTTGACCAGTTGTTCGGCCACCAGCTGGGGCGCCTGGGTGACCATGGCCCGGTACCGGGCCTGGTCCGTGACGGCGATGGGACGGCCGTGCCGCACCGGTGGGGTGCCGCAGACCGCGATCCGGCAGCCGTGCTCCTCGGCGGCCACGCCGACGGCGTGCCGCAGGCGCAGCAGGTGCCCGCCGGCCTCCTCCAGCGTGGCGCACACCGGCGTGGCCACCTCGACCTGCGCCTGCAGCAGCTCGTACTGCACCTCCTGGTCCGTCACGAGACGTCCCAGCCCCGCCGCGGCGCGCACCTTGTCCGCCTGGGGCACCGGCAGTCCCGTGACCGGGTCGACCAGCAGGTACTCCTCTTCCACGCCGATCGTCGTCATCGATCACCCTCTGTTCCGCCCGGCCGGCCGGGTCGGGCCACCCCCGCCGGAGTACCGAGTGCCGCGCCCTCCCCCGGGCAAACCAGGACAGGGCCGACATCGCCCGGACGAGTGATTGAGGGAGCCATCCGGCCCAATCGGGCCACGACGCATGGTGATCGGCCGAACCGGCGGGGCTAGGTTCCTGCGGGCTGGGAACTCCCCGCCGCGCCCGTCACGAAACCGCTGCTGCCGATCGAGGATCTGATGGCGACACATACCGAGCCCGTTGCGCCAGTACCCGCGGCGGAGCGCCGCGGAAGGGGCCAGGTGATCGTCTCCTGGATGACGACCACCGACCACAAGAAGATCGGGCACCTGTACCTGATCACGTCGTTCCTGTTCTTCCTGATCGCGGGGGCGCTGGCGATGGCGATCAGGGCGGAGCTGGCGCGCCCGGGCCTGCAGATCCTCTCCAACGAGCAGTACAACCAGGCGTTCACCATGCACGGCACGATCATGCTGCTGCTGTTCGCGACGCCCACCTTCGCCGGCTTCGCCAACGCGATCATGCCGCTGCAGATCGGTTCGCCCGACGTGGCGTTCCCGCGGCTGAACATGCTCTCCTACTGGCTGTTCCTCTTCGGCGGCCTGATCGTGCTCGGCAGTTTCCTCACCCCGCAGGGCGCCGCCGACTTCGGCTGGACCGCGTACACCCCGCTCAGCGGCGGGGAGCGCACCGCCTATGTCGGCGGAGACCTGTGGATCATGGGGCTGGCACTGTCCGGCTTCGGCACCATCCTCGGCTCGGTCAACTTCATCACGACCATCATCTGCATGCGCGCCCCGGGCATGACGATGTTCCGCATGCCGATCTTCACCTGGAACGTGCTGCTCACCTCGGTGCTGGTCCTGCTGGCCTTCCCGGTCCTGGCCGCCGCGCTGCTGGTGCTGGAGGCGGACCGGCGGTTCGGCGCCCAGGTGTTCGACCCCGGGAACGGCGGCGCGATCCTCTGGCAGCACCTGTTCTGGTTCTTCGGCCACCCCGAGGTGTACATCCTCGCGCTGCCGTTCTTCGGCGTGATCAGCGAGATCATCCCGGTCTTCGCCCGCAAGCCGATCTTCGGTTACACGGGTCTGATCGGCGCCACGATCGCCATCGCCGGGCTGTCGGTGACGGTGTGGGCGCACCACATGTTCGCCACGGGCGCGGTGCTGCTGCCGTTCTTCTCCTTCATGACGTATCTGATCGCGGTGCCGACGGGCGTGAAGTTCTTCAACTGGATCGGCACCATGTGGAAGGGCTCGCTGTCGTTCGAGCCACCGATGCTGTGGGCGGCGGGCTTCCTGGTCACCTTCCTCTTCGGCGGCCTGACCGGTGTCATCCTCGGCTCGCCGCCGCTGGACTGGCACGTCACCGACTCGTACTTCGTGGTGGCCCACTTCCACTACGTGCTCTTCGGCACCATCGTCTTCGCGATGTTCGGCGGATTCAGCTTCTGGTGGCCGAAGATGACCGGCACCATGCTGAACGAGCGCCTGGAGAAGGTGCACTTCTGGACGCTGTTCATCGGCTTCCACATGACGTTCCTGGTGCAGCACTGGCTCGGCGCGGAGGGCATGCCCCGCCGCTACGCCGACTACCTGGCCGCCGACGGCTTCACCGCCCTCAACACCGTCTCCTCCATCGGCGCCTTCCTCCTCGGCCTGTCGACCCTGCCCTTCCTCTACAACGTGTGGCGCACGGCCCAGAAGGGCGAGCGCGTCGAGGTCGACGACCCGTGGGGGTACGGGCGCTCCCTGGAGTGGGCCACCTCCTGCCCGCCGCCGCGCCACAACTTCCTGACCATGCCCAAGATCCGCTCCGAGTCCCCCGCGTTCGACCTGCGCCATCCGGACGTGGCCAGCCTGGACCAGGCGGAGAACACCGGACGCCGGGACGTGCTGGAGGCCGAGGGGCACAAGGGCGACCGGCCGTGACCCGGGGCGGCCACGACGCGCTGGACGGCGAGCGGCCCGGCGTGCTGGCCGCCGAGGCCGAGGGCTACCTCCTCGCGCACGCCCATCACGAGCAGATCCGGCGCGAGGCCGAGGAACTCCGGGCCCGGCTGCCGTGGCTGACCACCGCTCAGGCCGAGGAGCTCACCGGCCACTACGTCCGGCTGCGGCTGGACGTCAGCCGTCAGCTGCTGCTGGGCACGGTCCGCCGGGCCGAGCAGCTGCGCGAGGAGTACGAGGAGCGCTACGCCGAGCTGCGCCGCCTGCTGTTCCGCCGGCACGCGGCGGCCGCCTGCGCGGTCCTCGCGTGCGGCACCGCGGTGAGCTCCCTGGCCGGGGTGCTGACCCGCTGACGGGCCGCGCCGCGCGGTGGTGCACAGTGGGAGGTCCAGGCGTGGGAGGGGCGGTGTGATCGTGAGTCGGATCCTGGTGACCGGTTCGGCGGACGGGCTCGGACGGGCGGCGGCCGACACGCTGCTGGCCGCCGGGCACGACGTGGTGGTGCACGCCCGCAACCGGGAGCGCGCCAAGGAGCTCGACCCGCTCGTCGAGCGGGGGGCGCGGCTCGTCGTCGGCGACTTCACGGACCGGGACGCCGTACGGCGCGTCGCCGGCGAGCTCGACGGGACACCCCCGCTGGACGCGGTCATCCACAACGCCGGCGTGTGGCGGGGTCCGGCCGTCATGCCGGTGAACGTCATCGCCCCGTATCTGCTGACGGCCCTGCTGCGCGGGGTGGGCCGGCTGGTGTACCTGAGCAGCGGCTCGCACTTCGGCGGGCGTCCCGTCCTGGACGGGGTGGACTGGCGGGGCGGGAGCGCCGGTTCGTACGCGGACAGCAAACTCTTCGTCACGGCCCTCGCGGCCGCCGTGGCCCGCCTGCGTCCCGGCGTGCCGAGCAACGCGGTGGACCCCGGCTGGGTGCCGACGAGGATGGGCGGGCCGGACGCGCCGGACGACCTCGAACTCGGCCACCGCACGCAGGAGTGGCTGGCGGTGAGCGACGAACCCGAGGCCCTGACGACCGGCGGCTACTGGTACCACGGCGAACGGCGGCAGCCGCACGCCGCCGTCCACGACCGGGTGTTCCAGGACCGTCTGCTGCGGACCCTCGCCGAGGAGACGGGCACCGCTCTCTGACACCGGCGTCAGGCCGGTGCTCCGGCGTCGTCGAGCGGCTCGTAGTCGAACCAGTCGAAGTGGACGGTGCCGGACGCGGCGTACATGCCGAGGACGCGGCCGGTGAATCCGCCGGCGACCTCGCTGGACAGGTAGCGGCCGTCGAGCGCGGCGAGTTCCGTGACGGCGCCCCGCGCGTCCTCAAGGCCGAGGATGACGGTGTCCGGCCCCTGGCGCGGGTCGGTGACCTGCCGGGTGGCTCTCGTCTCCATCCTGAGCACGACCGGACCGCCCGCCGTCGCCCGGGACGCCACCTGCGAGCGCAGCGAGCCGACGCGGGCGTGCACCCGCACCTCACCCGGCGTCGCCTCGACCTCGTAGTGGTGCTCCTCGTCGAGACGGACGGCCAGCCCGCCGCGGCCCTCGGCGGGGTCGATCAACACCCGGGCGCGGCAGGACGGATGCTGCTGGCGACGGCCCACGAAGACGGCCTCGGGGTCGTCGAGCGACGCCCCGCGGGCGCGCAGGGTGAGCCAGCCGGACCGTTCCTTGGTGGTGCAGTGCGCCACGGGACGCGAGCGCAGCGAGATCCAGACCGGGGCGAGTTCGCTCAGGTCGAAGTCGTCGCGGACCGGCGCGGGTGCCGGCCGGTGCAGCGGCCACGGGGGGCGGGGCAGCGCGGGTGACACGCCGCCGACGACGGGCCAGCCGTCGGACCAGGTCACCGGCGCCAGGAAGGTCTCGCGGCCGAGGACGTGCCAGCCGGGTGTGCCGCCGTGCGGCCGGACCCCGAGCAGGACCATCCACCAGGAGCCGTCCGGTCCCTGGACGAGGTCGGCGTGGCCGGTGTTCTGGATGGGGTGGTCGGTGCCGCGGTGGGTCAGGACCGGATTGGCCGGGCAGGGCTCGAACGGGCCCTGCGGGGAGCTGCCGCGGGCGACGGAGACGCCGTGGCACCGCTCGGTGCCGCCCTCGGCGATGAGCAGGTACCAGTAGTCGCCGATGTGGTAGAGGTGCGGCGCCTCGGGGGCCTTCGCCCCGGGGGTGCCCGACCAGAGGCTCCGCCGCTCGCCGAGCGTCTCCCCGGTGGTGGGGTCGATGGGGACCTGGGCGACTCCGGCCGTGGTGCACCAGCAGGTGCCGTCCTCGTCCCAGGCGAGGTCCGGGTCGATGCCGTGCACGCCGGGCAGCGGTACGGGATCGGACCAGGGTCCGGCCGGGTCGGTGGCGGTGAAGAGCAGGTTCCCGTCGCCGCTGACGTTCGTGACGATGAGCCAGAAACGGCCGTCGTGGTGGCGCAGGGTCGGCGCGTAGATGCCGCCGGAGGCCGGAGTGCCGGGCGGCAGGCGCAGCTGCCCGGGACGGTCCAGCGCGTTGCCGATCTGGGTCCAGTGCACCAGGTCCCGGCTGTGGAAGACGGGCACGCCGGGGAAGTACTCGAAACTGGAGCACGCCAGGTAGTAGTCGTCGCCCGCCCGGCAGACGGTCGGGTCCGGGTGGAAGCCGGGTATCACGGGGTTGCTGACGGTGGCGTCCGTCTCGGGCATGCTCGGCACCCTCATCGAGTCCTCTCGCCGGAGAAGCCTGCGAAACTTTCGAGCTCGGCCGCCCGACAGTTTCGGGGTGAGGCTAGCGACGGCCGCGGAGGCCGGTCAACGGGGCCGCGGCGGGACGGGAGGGCCGGGCCGTGCGGGAGCGGAGGTTCGGCGGCGCCGCCCTTCCGGCCGGGGCAACGCCCGTGCCGGGTCGCGGTGGCTCTCGGCCCGCACGCGCGGGCCGGATCTCGGCCGCTGCGAGCGAGCGGCCGCAAAGCGAGCGCCGGTCACGTCTCCCGGCCGTCCGTGAGGAGCAGCCGGGCCGTCTCCCCCGCCTGCACGCCGATCGCCCGGTCGGGCAGTTCGACGTCGATCGGCGGCAGGTCCGACGGCGGTACGGCGATCTCCAGCTGACCGCTGGTCAGGCGCAGCCGGATGCCCCAGTGCCCCTGGTAGGCGATGGAGAACCCGTACGACGACAGCTCCGGCAGCGGCACCGGGTCCAGCCACAGGGCCCCGGCCCGGGTCTCGAGGCCCGTCAGTCCCCGCTGGACCAGGTCGAGGGTGCCCGCCATGGCGCCCAGGTGGATGCCCTCGCCGGTGGTGCCGCCCTGGAGGTCGGCGATGTCGCCGCGCAGGGCCTCCTGGCAGAACGTCCACGCCTCGGCCCGCCGGCACCGGGCCAGGACCCAGCCGTGCACCAGGCCGCTGAGGGTGGAGCCGTGGCTGGTGCGGGCCAGGTAGTGGTCGACCGTGCGCTGCCACGTCGCCTCGTCCAGCCGGTAGCCCAGGTGCCGGAACAGGCCCCGCAGTTCGGCCGGTGAGAAGAGGTAGCCGAGCATCAGCACGTCGGCCTGCTTGGACGCCTTGTACCGGTTGACGGTGTCGCCCTCGGCCTCCAGGATCCGGTCCAGGCGGCGGATGTCGTCGTAACGCTTGCGGTACTCGGCCCAGTCGAGTTCCGCGAGGTCGCCGTAGCCCTCGAACTGGCTGACGACGCCGTCGTGGAAGGGCACGTGCAGGGTGCGGGAGACGTCCTCCCAGCGGGCCGGTTCGCCGGCGTCCAGGGCGATGCGCTCGACGAGTTCGCGGCGGCGGGGCTCGGGCAGGGTGCGCAGCACGTCCAGCGCGCGGTTGAGCACCCAGGCCGCCGTGACGTTGGTGTAGGCGTTGTCGTCCAGGCCGGGCCGCTCGGCGCCCGGATAGGCCTCGTGGTACTCGTCGGGCCCGACGACCCCGCGGATGCGGTGCCGGCCGAGGGACGCGTCCCAGGTTGCCGAGTCGGCCCAGAAGCGGGCGATCTGCAGCAGCATCTCGGCGCCCTTGGTGTGCAGGAACTCGGCGTCCCCGCCGGCCTCGCAGTACTGCCACACGTTGTAGGCGATCGCCGAGCCGACGTGGTGCTGCAGGTGGGTGTGGTCGGGCAGCCAGCGGCCCGAGCGCGGGTTGAGGTGCAGTTGCTGCGTCTCCTCGCGCCCGTCGCTGCCGCTCTGCCACGGGTACAGCGCGCCGCGCCGGCCGACGGCCCGCGCCGCCGAGCAGGCCCGTTCCAGGCGCCGGTGGCGGTAGCGGAGCAGGGCGCGGGACACCTCGGGGAAGTGCAGGTTGAGGTACGGCAGGACGAACAGCTCGTCCCAGAAGACGTGCCCGCGGTAGGCCTCGCCGTGCAGTCCGCGGGCCGGGACCCCCACGTCCAGGTCGGCGGTGTGCGGCGAGAGCGTCTGCAGCACGTGGAAGAGGTGCAGGCGCAGGATGTGGCCGGGCTCGCCGGGCACGTCCAGTTCGGCCCGGCGCCACAGCTGCGCCCAGGCGGTGCGGTGGGAGGCGAGTAGCGGGTCGAACGCGGGCGCGGCGCCCACCCGGTCCACGGCGGCCTGCAGCGGGTCGCTGATCGCCGGGTCGCGCGAGGTGTGCAGGGCGACGGTCTTGTCGACGGTGTCGGTGCGGCCGGGGGCCAGCGGCAGGGTGAGGCGCTGCACGGCGCGTGCGGGTTCGTGGGGGTCCGCGACGGGCTCGGCGGCGGTCAGCCGGGCGGCCATGCCGATCCGGATGTCGGAGGTGCGCGTCCGGCAGCGCAGCCACACCGTGTCCGGCCCGGCGGTCCCGGTGTGCACGTGGGTCAGGTGACGGCCGTCCAGGTCGCGGTAGCGCGGCACTCCGGCATTGGTCACCCTCCCGTCGAGCGCGGCCTCGACGTCCAGCTCGCCGGCGAAGCCCTCGGCGGTGAACTCGCTGCGCAGCGCCGCGAGATGCGGATCCGCCATGTGCACCAGCCGCCGTTGCCGCACGGCGAGGACCCGTCCGGCGCCGAGGTCGTACCGGGTGCGGCGCTCCAGTACCCCCTCGTCGAGGTGGAGGGTCTGCCGGTGGTCCAGGACGGTCGCCGTGTCCGGGGAGAGCCACGGCCCGCCCGGGAGCCGGAAGCGCAGGGGCAGCCAGTTGGGCAGGTTGACCAGGTCCTCGTTCTCGACGCGGCGTCCGGCGACCTCGGAGACCAGCCGGTTGTAGCAGCCGGCCGCGTAGGTGCCCGGGTAGTGGACGTCGTCGGCCGCGCACTCGGGCAGCGCGCCGCGGGTGGCGAAGCAGCCGTTGCCCAGCGTGCACAGCGACTCCCGCAGCCGCTCCTCGGCGGGAACGTATCCCTCGTACTCCCAGATCCGGTCCGTCACGGGCCGTATCCTCCTAGACGCGCTGCGGAACGACGGCGACCGGGCAGTCGGCGTGGTGCAGCAGGGTGTGGGCCACCCTGCCGAGCTGGAGTCCGAAGTGGCCCTGCCGGCGCCGGGCTCCGACGATCACCAGGTCGGCCGCGGCCGAACGGTGCACGAGCACCTTGCCGGCCGGGCCCTCGACCGTCGTGCGGCGCACCCGCACGCCGGGGCGTTCGGCCACGGCGTCGCGCAGCAGCGCGTCGAGCTCGGCGCGGGCCCGCTCCTCGTGGTGGCGCCCGGGTGCCTCGGCGAGCGTGTCCTCGGCCGCCGCTTCCCGCGCGGGGCAGCGCCAGGCCCGTACGACGTCCAGGACGCAGCCGCGGACCTCCGCCTCGCGGAAGGCGAAGCGCACCGCTTCCGCCCCGGTGGCGGGGCCCCCGGCGCCCAGCAGGATCCGGTCGTGACCGCCGGCCGGACCGGCGCGGTCGCCGCGCACCACGATCACCGGGCAGTGCGCGCGGGCCGCGACGGCCAGTCCGACGGAGCCGAGCAGCAGCCCCTTCAGCCCCCCGCGGCCACGGGACCCGGTGACCAGGGCGGTGGCGTTGTTGCCCTCGTGCAGGAGGGCGTCCGCCGCGTCGTCGAGGAGCACGTCGGTGGTCACCTTCACGTCCGGGTTGCGCCGTCCGGCGCGTTCCGCAGCGGAGGCGACGATGTGGTCGGCCGTCGCCCGGCCCGCGGGCCGGGCCAGACCGACCGACGGGGCGAGGCCCTCGTACCGTTCCCAGAGGGAGCCGTGGACGAGCCGCAGGGGAAGACCGTGCCGGGCCGCCTCGTCCACCGCCCAGTCGACCGCGGGCAGGCTGCCGTCCGAACCGTCGACGCCCACGACCAGGGGCAGTTCCGTCGTCATCGCTCCCACCGCCTCGACCTCGGACAGCTTCCGGATCCGCGTCCTGGGGTCCACTCCCACCGTCGCACCCGCGGGGGCCGCGCGCGAGGGGCGGCCGGGCCCCGGCGGAGGCCGTTCGGCCCGTGGCGGGCGGCGGGCGGCGGGCGGCGGGCGGCGGGCGGCGGGCGGCGGCACAGGCTGTAGTCAGCGGCCCGGGCCCGGTCCCGGGTTCCGGGGTGGCCGCGGCGACGTCGAGGGGTGGGGCGGGGCGCGGAGGTCGCGGCCGCGGGCCGTGTACCGGCCGTTCCGGGGCGGCCGGTAGGCTGGAGGCGCTGCCGCCCGGAGCCGGGTGGCAGTACGGCGGTGGGGCCCGCCGTACCCAACCGTGGCCGTGACGGCCGCCAACGGTCCCTGCCTGACCTTTCCGCGTGCCCGCACGCGGTCCGAGCCGATCAGGTAGGAGCCTGGACACCGTGCACGCCGACCGCCCCGACCCCACCGCCCCTGCGCTCGGCCGGCGGGCCGGGCCCGTCGACCCCGACCCGGCCGTCGACCCGTGGCCGCCGCACCGGGACCCGGGTCCCCGGCGGCGCCGGGCCGAGATCCTCGCGGCCGTCATGGCCGGCGGCGTCATCGGCGCCTGCGTCCGCTACGGCGCCACCCTGCTGTGGCCCACCGTCCCGGGCGCCTTCCCGTGGACCACGTTCTGGATCAACGTCACCGGCAGCGCCGCCATGGGCGTGCTGATGGTGCTGATCACCGAGCGCGCCACCGCCCACCCCCTCGTCCGCCCCTTCCTCGGCACGGGCGTCCTGGGCGGCTACACGACGTTCTCCACGTACGCCGTGGACGCCCGCGGCCTCTTCGCCGGCCACCACGCCGCGACCGCGCTGCTCTATCTCACCGCCACGCTCGCCGCCGCGCTGTTCGCCCTCTGGGCCGGGGCCGGGCTGACCCGGCTGCTCGCCCCGCCGCGGGCCGCGAGAACGGGGGGCGAGGCGTGAACTGGCTGATGGTCGCCGTCGGGGCCGCGGTCGGCGCGCCCCTGCGCTACCTCACCGACCGCGCCGTGCGGGCCCGGCACGACGGCGCCTTCCCCTGGGGGACCCTCGCCGTGAACCTCGCCGCCTGCGCCGTGCTCGGCTTCCTCACCGGAGCCGCCGCCACCACGGCCGTGCCGCCCGCGCTGCAGCACCTGGTCGGGCCCGGGCTGTGCGCGACGCTGAGCACCTACTCCACGTTCTCCTACGAGACCGTCCGCCTGGCCGAGACGGGCGCCAGAGTGTCCGCGGTGGCCAACGTCGTGCTCGGCGTCGGCGCCGGACTGGCCGCCGCCTTCCTCGGCGGCGGGGCCGCCGCGGCGCTGCTGGGATAGGACGAGAGCCCGCCCTCGCGCCTGCCGGCCCCCTCCCGGCGTCCGAATCAGACGCGGGCGAGGGGCGCCGCCCCGAAGGACACGTCGAAGCGGTCGCACCAGATGCTGACGCTGCTGAAGCGGTTCACGTCGACGCCCTCGGGCACGGCGTAGTTCTGGCTGCCCTTGTTGCCCTTGAGCCGGCCCAGGCTGACGTGGTCGCCGTCGTCGAACACGTGCCAGCCCGCCCGCCCTTCCCGCACCGGCGCGTCGGACAGCCACACGCGCAGGTCGGGGCCGTTGCTGGTGTCGAGCCGTTCCAGGCGCACCACATGGCTGCCGTCGGCCAGCCGCAGCAGCCGCACGGTGCCGGACGTGGCGTGCTCGTGGCTGATCAGCTCGCCGCCCGCCAGGGTCTCCGGCCCGGCCGGGGCCGGTGCGGGGGACGTCCCGGACGGCGGTGCCGTCGCCGTCGGGCGGGCGGCACCGCCGGGCAGCGCCTCCCGCACCGTCTCGTCCTGCCAGAGCTTCCACGGCTGGAACCAGTACAGCCCGAGGCCGGCTCCGGCGACCGCCAGGGCCGACACACCGATCACCCACGGCCTGACCAGCGCGCTCCGCATCCGCCCCATGCCGCCCACCTCCTGAGAGTTCGTCGTCGGCCCCCATTCAACGGGCCGCGGGGGTGTCCTGGGCCGTTCACCGGATGACGAAACCCTTACGTCCGCCCGCACCGCCCCGGGGGCCGCTGCCCCACCCGGTTCAGGAGGCGGCGGGGAGCACCACCTCGAAGCGGCAGCCGCCGGGGATGTTGCGTACGGTGGTCCGCCCCTGGTGCGCCTCCACGATCCCCCGCACGATGGCGAGGCCGAGGCCGGCGCCCGCCGGGGGCGTGCGGGCGTGGGTGCCGCGCCAGCCGGTGTCGAAGACGCGCGGCAGGTCCTCCTCCGGGATGCCGCCGCAGCCGTCCGTCACCGACACCACGACGCCGTCGGCGAAGCGTTCCGCGGCGATCGCGACCGTGCCGTCGGCCGGGGTCCGGCGGATGGCGTTGACCAGCAGGTTGCCCAGGACGCGGCTCATCTCCCTGCCGTCCACCTCCACCGGCACCGGCTCGATCCGGCCGCCCACCAGCCGCACCCCGTGCTCCCGGGCGAGGGCGTCGGCTCCCGCCAGCGCGTCGCCGACCAGGTCGTACAGCGACATCCGGGTGGGGGTGAGGGGCAGGGTGCCGGCGTGGATGCGGGAGAGCTCGAAGAGGTCGCCGACCATGTCGTTGAGGCGTTCGACCTCGGTACGCATCTGTCTCAGGTAGCGGTCGGGGTCGGCGGCGACGCCGTCCTCCAGAGCCTCCGACATGGCGCGCAGCCCCGCCAACGGGGTGCGCAGGTCGTGGGAGATCCAGGCGACGAGCTCGCGCCGTGAGGTCTCCAGCGCGCGCTCCCGCTGCCGCGACTCGGCGAGCCGGGCGCTGGTGGCGGCCAGTTCGCGGCTGAGCGACTCCAGTTCGGCGGTCGCCGGGCCGTCGGGGGCGGTGAAGTCCCCGCCGTCGCCGAAGGAGCGGGCGGCCACGGCCAGGGCGCGGCTGCGGGCGACGACCCAGCGGCCCAGCAGCAGCGCGGTGGCCAGGGAGACGACGGCCGCCATGGCGACCACGGTGGTGACGACGGTCAGGTCGTGCGGCGAGAGGAACATCGCCCAGGCGACGGCGAGCGTTCCCGCGAGCATGGCGACGACTCCGACCGCCGCGACCACGGCGAGCGAGGCGGTCAGCGAGCGGCGCCGGATCAGGCGCAGCACCCCCGCTCCGGCCAGCCCGGTGACGGCGGCGCCGGCGAAGGCGTACAGGGCGATCAGCAGCATGTCCCTCATGGCCGGTCCCTGCCGCCCGCGGGGTCGAAGCGGTAGCCCACGCCCCACACGGTCTGGATCAGACGGGGCCGGGCGGGATCGTCCTCGACCTTGCCGCGCAGCCGGCGGACGTGGACGGTGACGGTCGACAGGTCCCCGAAGTCCCAGCCCCACACCTCGCGCATCAGGTCGGCACGGCCGAACGCCCGCCCCGGGTGCCGCAGGAAGAACGACAGCAGGTCGAACTCCCTGAGTGTGAGGGCCAGTTCGTCGCCGTTCTTGGTGGCGCGGCGGGCCGCGGGGTCGACGGTCAGACCGCCTGCCACGAGCCGCCGGCCGGGGGCGGCCGGCCTGCTGCGGCGCAGCACGGACTCCACGCGCAGGACGAGTTCGCGAGGGCTGAAGGGCTTGGTGACGTAGTCGTCCGCCCCGACCTCCAGCCCCAGGATGCGGTCGTCCTCGTCGCCGCGGGCGGTGAGCATGATGACCGGCACGGGCCCCTGTCCGCGGATCCGCCGGCACACCTCCAGTCCGTCCATGCCCGGCAGCATCAGGTCGAGCACGATCAGGTCCGGCCGCTGCGCGGCGGCGCGGGCGAGGGCGGCCGGGCCGTCGTCGGCCCGGTCGACGGCGTAGCCGGCGCGGTCCAGGTATCCGGCGACGACCTCGGCGACGGTCGGATCGTCGTCCACGACGAGGATCCGGGCGGGCCCCTCGCCGGTGTTCGAAGGCTCGTACGGCTGCTGCTGCATCCCCCCAGCCTGGCACCGCGCCCTCACCGCCGGGGTGCCGGGTCGCCGCTCGGGTCCTCGACGTCCGCGTTCCGTAAGGAGCGGCGGGTCGTTCCGGCGGGTGCGCCCCCCGGCGCAGCACGGCCCGGGGGTGGGGATCCGGCCTCCGCGGTCAGGGTTCCCGCCCCGCGCCGGGGGTGAGCCGCTTCTCGAACCAGTGGTGGGCGTACGGCTCGTCGTTGAAGGCGGGGACCTCGGTGTACCCGCTGTCCCGGTAGAGGCGGGTGGCCGCTTCCAGGGCCTTGTTGGTGTCGAGCCGTACCCGCTCGCTGCCGTGCCGGGCGGCGCGTTCCTCCAGTTCGGCCAGGAGCCGCCGGGCGAGACCGAGACCTCTGGTGTCGGGGCGGACCCACAGCCGCTTGATCTCGGCGGGGGCTCCGGCGGGCAGCTTCAGGCCGCCGCAGCCCACCGGCTCGCCGTGCAGCCGGGCTACGAGGAACACCCCGCGTGGCGCGCGCAGTTCGCCCGGGTCGGGCAGCAGGCTCCGGGCGGGGTCGAAGCCGCCGTCGAAGAGCCGCGCGAGTTCGGCGGCGTAGGCGCGCAGGCAGTGCGCGGCGTCAGGGTGGCCGGGGTCGAGGACCTCCAGGGAGACCACCGCGGCGGTCAGCAGGCGCTCGACCGTCGCCATGGCCGAGGTGAGCCGGTCCCGCTGCCGGGCGCCGAGCGGGTGGAGGAGCGCGGCGGCGAGTGCGTCGCTGCGCTCGTCGAGCAGGGCGCGTTCCGCTCGCCCTGCCTCGGTGAGCCGCACGGTGCGCACCCGCCCGTCGCGCGGGTGGGGTCCGACGGTCACGAGGCCGTCGCGTTCGAGGGCCCGCAGCAGCCGGCTCACGTAGCCGGAGTCGAGACCGAGCCGGTCCC
Organism: Streptomyces sp. NPDC044921; assembly: GCF_056432865.1. NCBI lineage: Bacteria > Bacillati > Actinomycetota > Actinomycetes > Kitasatosporales > Streptomycetaceae > Streptomyces > Streptomyces sp. NPDC044921. The sequence goes on along the minus strand of NZ_JBWKIF010000002.1, from coordinate 110,492 downwards.
GGACGCTGCGCACGTCATGGGTGCCCCCGTCACCGATCTGCCAGAGCAGCCGGGCCTGCCCGTAGGGACGGGCGGTCCCCAGGTAGTGGTCGTGCAGCACCCCCACCCGCTCGGCGACCGTGCGGTTGAAGCGCCGTACGCGTGCTACTTGCTCCGCCGTCATTCTCTGACCTTAGTCAGACAGTCGCGGTCGGGGCAACGCGGTGCCGGGGGACTCCTCCGGGCATGCGTGACAGGATGAGTCACAGGCACACCTGCTCTCACCAGGAGGTACCCGTGAAGATGCTGATCAACGTTCCCGAGACCGTGGTCGCGGACGCGCTGCGCGGTATGGCGGCGGCCCACCCGGACCTGATCGTGGACGTGGAGAACCGGGTGGTCGTGCGGCGGGACGCTCCTGTCGCCGGGAAAGTGGGGCTGGTTTCGGGCGGAGGTTCGGGGCACGAGCCGCTGCACGGCGGGTTCGTCGGCCCCGGCATGCTGTCGGCGGCCTGTCCGGGTGAGGTGTTCACGTCCCCCGTGCCCGACCAGATGCTGCGTGCGGCGGCCGCCGTGGACAGCGGGGCGGGGGTGCTGTTCATCGTGAAGAACTACACCGGTGACGTCCTCAACTTCGACATGGCCGCCGAGCTGGCCGAGGACGAGGGGATCCGGGTCGCGAAGGTCCTGGTCAACGATGACGTGGCGGTGACCGACAGCCTCTACACGGCGGGCAGGCGCGGCACCGGCGCGACGCTCTTCGTGGAGAAGATCGCGGGCGCCGCCGCCGACGAGGGCATGCCGCTGGAGCGGGTGGAGGCCATCGCCCGGCAGGTCAACGAGAACTCCCGCAGTTTCGGTGTCGCCCTGAGCGCCTGCAGCACGCCGGCCAAGGGCAGCCCCACCTTCGATCTGCCGCCGGGTGAGCTGGAGTTGGGCATCGGCATCCACGGTGAGCCCGGCCGGGAGCGGCGGGCGATGATGACCTCGGGCGAGATCGCCGGGGCCGCCGTCGAGGCCGTGGTGGAGGACCTCCGGCCGCGCAATCCGGTGCTGGTCCTCGTCAACGGCATGGGTGCGACGCCCCTGCTGGAGCTGTACGGGTTCAACGCCGAGGTGCACCGGGTGCTCGCGGAGCGCGGCGTCGCCGTGGCCCGTGTCCTGGTCGGCAACTACGTCACCTCCCTCGACATGGCGGGCGCCTCGCTCACCCTGTGCCAGGTCGACGAGGAGCTGCTGCGGCTGTGGGACGCGCCGGTGAAGACGGCGGGTCTGCGCTGGGGCGTGTGAGAGACAGGGACCAGCGGAGCACCACGTACCTACCAGGCAAGGAGTTCCAGTGCTCGACGCCGAATTCTTCCGCCGTTGGATGACGGCGACCGCCGCGTCCGTCGACCGCGAGGCGGAACGGCTCACCGCCCTCGACTCCCCCATCGGGGACGCCGACCACGGCAGCAACCTGCAGCGCGGGTTCCAGGCGGTGAAGGCCGCCTTGGACAAGGAGGCCCCGGCAACGCCCGGCGGGGTGCTGACCCTGGCCGGGCGCCAGCTCATCTCGACGGTCGGCGGCGCCTCCGGGCCGCTCTACGGCACGCTGCTGCGCCGGGCGGGCAAGGCGCTCGGGGACGAGGCCGAGGTCAGCGCCGAGCGACTGGCCGAGGCGCTGCGGACCGGGGTGGAGGCGGTCATGACGCTCGGCGGAGCCGCGCCCGGCGACAAGACGATGATCGACGCCCTGGTGCCCGCGGTCGACGCGCTCGGCGAGTCCTTCGCGGCCGCCCGGACCGCCGCGGAGGAGGGCGCCGTCGCGACGACGCCCCTGCAGGCGCGCAAGGGCCGGGCCAGCTATGTGGGCGAGCGCAGCATCGGGCACCAGGACCCGGGTGCCACGTCCTCGGCCCTGCTGATCGCCGCGCTCGCGGAGGCCGCCGGTGAGTGACGAACGGCTGGTGGGGATCGTGCTGGTGTCGCACAGCGCGGAGGTGGCCGCCTCGGTCGCCGCGCTGGCGAAGGGGCTCGCGGGCGGCGGCACGGCGGTGCCGGTGGCCCCGGCGGGCGGCACCGAGGGCGGAGGGCTCGGTACGAGCGCGGAGCTGATCGCCGCCGCGGCCGCGTCCGTGGACCGCGGGGCCGGCGTCGCCGTCCTGACGGACCTGGGCAGCGCGGTGCTGACCGTGAAGGCGCTGCTCGCGGAGGGCGACGAACTGCCGGAGGGGACACGGCTGGTGGACGCCCCGTTCGTGGAGGGAGCCGTGGCCGCGGTCGTCACGGCCGCCACCGGGGCCGACCTCGCGGCGGTGGAGGCGGCCGCCGCGGAGGCGTACGCGTACCGGAAGGTGTGAGGCCCGCGCCGCACGCGGCCGGGCCCGCCCGCGGACGGCGGGCCCGGCCGGGGCGCGTTCCGACGCGGGGCCGGCCGGGGCGCGTTCCGACGCGGGGCCGGCCCTCGTCAGGGCGCCCCGACGAAGCGCCGTGCCGCACGCTCGCCCGCCGCCACGGCGGCGGCATGGTCCTCGATGGGTGACACGCGGGTGTCCTTGAAAACGATGTAGGTGACGCCCGAGGGCACACCGCCGCCGTGCGGGTCGGGGCGGATGCCGAGGGCCTCGGCGGTCGCGTAGGACGCCTCTCCGATGATTTGGCGCGGGCCGGTGTCGCCGACGACCGCGTACTGCACCCGGTCGCGGTGGACGACGGCCACGACCGATCCGCCGCGGACGCCGTGGTCGCGGTAGTCCCAGATGCGGCTCGGGGCGGGCACGACGATGAAGGGCAGGCGCTCGGCGCTCAGGGGACGCCCGTCGGACTGCGCGAAGGCCGTGCTCGGGGCGAAGTAGGGGTCGGTGCGGCGGTTGCAGCGGGGGCCCGGCCGGCCGTCGCAGTCGATGTCCATGTCCGCCTTCCAGAACACGGCGTCGCGGGTGCCGCAGACCGGGATGGTGGCGGGGGCGCCGGCGTCGCTGCGGTAGCGGCCGCGCGAGACGGGGTCGCAGTCGCGCACCTTGGCCAGCAGGTCGGCGGCGGGCACCGTGCCCTGGCGCCACGCGACCGGCCGATCGCCGTGGGGCGGGGTGGTGGGGGCTGTCGTCGGGGCGAGCAGGGCGGCGCTGGCCGCGGCCAGTGAGAGCGACTGGACACGCACGATACGGGAGCCTCTCCTCGGGGACCTGACGGGCACTCAGCCCAATCTGTCCCCGGTGCGGCCGGCGGGCCACCGCTGAGGGGCCGGACGGTGCACGCCCCCCTCACCGGAAAGGGGCCGGGGGCCTGAGTCCGTGTGAGACCCCGGGCCGCCCGGCCACCCGCGCCAACGCGGCATCTGCGACGACAGCGGTCCGCGCGACATGCCCGAACTCCTTGGTGTCCGCCAGGTGTTCGGCCGTGAGGAACTTCAGCATACGTAACTCCCCCGGGCGGTCGCACACCACGGGGCGCCCCTCGATCCTCCGCCCCCCTCTTGATGTGATCGCGTCAGTCGCGTCATATTGGTCCGGACCATTCCCGAGCCCCACCCCGGGAGGCAGTCCCGTGCGACGTGTTGCCCTGCTCCGACGGTGCGCGGTGCTCTGCGCGACGGCCGCCCTCGCCGCCTCCTGCGGCCGGACCGGAACGGCGGGAGGCGGCGAGGGCTCCCCGCCCGGCGCGCCGACCGGCGTCACCGCGGCCGCGGGCAGCGCCACCAGTGTGCACGTGATGTGGAACGCGACCGAGCGGGCCGACCGCTACGAGGTGTATCGAGGCACCACCAAGGTCGAGGAAGTGCCCGGTTCGCAGCACATGGTGGACGTCACCCGGCTGCGGCCCTCCACGCTGTACGCCTTCACCGTGCGGGCGCGGGACGCCGACGGTCGGCTCGGGCCGCGCAGCCGGGAGGTGCGGGCGAGGACCCCGGCGGTCGCCGCGAACGACCGCTCGGCACCGACCCGCCCCGCGGCCCCCCGCGGCCGGACGGCCGGGAGCAGGGCGGTCCAGCTCTCCTGGTCCGCCTCGAAGGACGACCGGGACGTGGTGTCGTACGACATCCACCAGGGGGACACGAAGATCCACAGTGTGGGCGGGGGGCAGACAGCCACCGTGGTCACGGGGCTGCGCCCGGGCACGGCCTACGCGTTCACCGTCCGGGCCCGGGACGCGGCCGGCAACGTCTCCCCGGCCAGTGCCGCCGTCCGGCTCACCACCCCGGGCAGGGGCGACGGCCGGGCCACGGCGCCCACCGGCTTCCGGGTCACGAGCCACCGCGCGGACGGGGCCTACCACCTGGACCTCAGCTGGGTGCCGCCCCGGGTGGACGGCGTGGTCACCGAGTACCAGATCCAGCTGGACGGCCGGGCGGCCACGTCCCTGGTGTTCGGCGGGGACCCGCCGCGCGGACGGGCGACGTACAGCTTCTACGTGGGGCGCGAGAGCGGTGTCACCCACCGCGTCCGCATCCGGGCGATGCTGCCCGACGGCACCTGGGGCGGCTTCTCGGCCGAGCGGACGGTGACGACGGGCGGGGGGCGCTGACCCCACGCTTGCCCGTGTCGGCCGGTGCGGGGACGGCGTCACCTGCACGGCGGCGTCCGGCGTGCGTCCCGCACCCGGGGCGCTTTGGCTGGCCTTTGAGGCAGCACGGGCGTTCCCGACCCTCGGCGGCGCTAGGGATGTACCGCCGACCGTGCCGCCGGAGGGCAGTCCACATGCGCAACTCATCGATAGTTCTCCGCTCCGGCCTGACCGTGGCCGCCGCCGCGCTGCCCCTCGCCCTGGCGGCGGTGCCCGCGGCCGCGGACCCGGGCATCTCCGTGAGCACCACGGGCTCCACGGTGTCGGTCACGACCAGCGTGTGCACCCAGATCAACGGCAGCTGGGGCACGGCCTCGCTGCTCACCAGCCGCCAGGGCAGCTTCGCCCAGGGGCGGCAGGTGACCCTGTCGGGCACGTCGACGAGCCAGTCCGCCGCCTGGTCGAACGTCACCGCGGGCACGTACACCGTCATCGTCATCTGCTCGGACGGCACCACCGCGGGTACGCAGTCCGTGATCGTCTCCCCCGCCCCCACCCCCACGCGGACCGCGTCCCCCTCGGCCTCGCCGTCCCGCGGCGTCATGGGCGGGGTCGGCGGATCGTCGACGGACTACGGGACCGTCACGCTGGTGGCGGGCGGCACGCTGGTCGGTTCGGGCCTCCTCGCGACGGCCTGGTACCTGCGCCGGCGCAACAAGCCGTACCGGCTCTGACCCGGTACGGATGGCGGCCCGCCCGGTCGAAGCGCTCCGGCCGGCCGGGCCGCCGTCACCTCCCGGTCAGACCGGGCGGGTGGGCCCGGGACCGGGCAGTTCGGCGAAGTCCTCCAGGGCGCGCCTGAGCCACTGGATCCAGAACGTCTCCAGGTCGATCCCCGCCCGGAGCACCAGGTGCCGCAGCCGGTCCTCGGTGCCGTCCCGGCCGGGCGGGAAGTCGCGCTTGTCGATCTCCCGGTACTCCGCCAGCTGCCGCTCGTGCAGCTCCAGATGGCGGCGCAGATCGGTCTCCAGGCCGGCGGTGCCGACGACGGCGGCCGCCCTGAGCCGCAGCAGCAGGGGGTCGCGGTGCGGCTTGGGGTCCTGGGGGGCGGCGGTCCAGCGGGCCAGTTCGGCGCGGCCCGCGGGCAGGACCTCGTAGCTCTTCTTCTGCCCCCGGGCCGGTTGCTCGGCCGGCAGGGCCCTGATCAGGCCGTCGGTCTCCAGTCTCCCGAGCTCGCGATAGATCTGCTGGTGCGTCGCCGACCAGAAGTAGCCGATCGACCGGTCGAAGCGGCGGGTCAGCTCCAGCCCGGACGACGGCTTCTCGAGCAGGGCGGTGAGGATCGCGTGCGGGAGTGACATGGCCTCATCCTAGGGACGGCCCGCGGCCCTACAGGGCGGCCGCCAGCTCGGTGCCCTGCTTGATGGCGCGCTTGGCGTCCAGCTCCGCGGCCACGTCGGCCCCGCCGATGAGGTGCGCGCTGCGCCCGGCCGCGATCAGCTCCTCGTACAGCCCGCGGCGCGGCTCCTGGCCGGTGCACAGCACGATCGTGTCGACGGGGAGCACCGTGCTCTCCTCGCCGACGGTGATGTGCAGTCCGGCGTCGTCGATCCGGTCGTAGCGCACGCCGGGGACCATGGTGACGCCGCGGTGCTTGAGTTCGGTGCGGTGGATCCAGCCGGTGGTCTTGCCCAGCCCGGCGCCGACCTTGGACGTCTTGCGCTGCAGCAGGTGGACGGTGCGCGGCGGGACGGGACGTTCGGGCGCGGCGAGGCCGCCGGGGGCGCGGTAGTCGAGGTCGACGCCCCACTGCCGGAAGTACGTCCGCGGGTTCTCGTGGGCCTTGTCGCCGGTGTCGGTGAGGTATTCGGCGACGTCGAAGCCGATGCCGCCCGCGCCGAGGATCGCGACCCGGTCGCCGACGGGGGCGCCGTCGCGCAGCACGTCGAGGTAGCCGAGGACGCTCGGGTGGTCGACGCCGGGGATGTCGGGGGTGCGCGGGGTGACGCCGGTGGCGACGACGACCTCGTCGAAGCCGTCGAGGTCCGCCGTGGCGACGAGGGTGTTCAGCCGGACGTCGACGCCGTGCCAGTCGAGCTGGGTGCGGAAGTAGCGCAGCGTCTCGTCGAACTCCTGCTTGCCCGGCACCTTGCGGGCGACGTTGAGCTGTCCGCCGATCTCGGCCGCCGCGTCGAACAGCGTGACGTCGTGCCCGCGCTCGGCGGCCGACACGGCGCAGGCGAGCCCGGCCGGTCCGGCGCCGACGACCGCGACGCGCTTGCGCAGCCGGGTCGGGGAGAGCACCAGCTCGGTCTCGTGGCAGGCGCGCGGGTTGACCAGGCAGGAGGTGATCAGGCCGCTGAAGGTGTGGTCGAGGCAGGCCTGGTTGCAGCCGATGCAGGTGTTGATCGCCTCGGGGCGGCCGGCCTCGGCCTTGGTGACGAAGTCGGGGTCGGCGAGCATCGGGCGGGCCATCGACACCATGTCGGCCGCGCCCTCGGCGAGCAGCTCCTCGGCGAGCTCGGGGGTGTTGATGCGGTTGGTGGTGACGAGCGGCACCGACACCTCGCCCATGAGGCGCCGGGTCACCCACGTGTAGGCACCGCGCGGCACGGAGGTCGCGATGGTGGGGATCCGGGCCTCGTGCCAGCCGATGCCGGTGTTGATGATCGTCGCCCCGGCGTCCTCGACGGCCTTGGCGAGGGTGATCACCTCGTCGAGCGTGGAGCCGCCCGGCACGAGGTCCAGCATGGACAGCCGGTAGATGACGATGAAGTCCTCGCCGACCGCCTCGCGCACCCGGCGCACGATCTCCAGCGGGAAGCGCGTGCGGTTCTCGTAGGAGCCGCCCCAGCGGTCGGTGCGCCGGTTGGTCTGCAGTGCGATGAACTCGTTGATGAGGTAGCCCTCGGAGCCCATGATCTCGACGCCGTCGTAGCCGGCCTGCCGGGCGAGGCGGGCGGTGCGCGCGTAGTCGCCGATGGTCCGCTCGATGTCGGCGTCGGTGAGCTCGCGGGGCGGGAAGGGGCTGATGGGCGCCTGCAGCGGGCTGGGCGCGACCAGGTCCCGGTGGTAGGCGTAGCGGCCGAAGTGCAGGATCTGCATCGCGATCCGTCCGCCCTCGCGGTGCACGGCGTCGGTGATGACGCGGTGCTGCTCGGCCTCCGCCTCGGTGGTGAGCTTGGCGCCGCCCTCGTAGGGCCGCCCCTCGTCGTTGGGGGCGATGCCGCCGGTGACGATCAGGCCCACTCCCCCGCGGGCGCGGGCGGCGTAGAAGGCGGCCATGCGCGCGAAACCGCCCTCGGCCTCTTCGAGGCCCACGTGCATGGAGCCCATGAGGACCCGGTTGGGCAGGGTGGTGAAGCCCAGGTCGAGGGGGCTCAGCAGGTGCGGGTAACGGCTCATCGGGCCCTCCGTCAGCGGTGTCGTGCCTGTAGTTGTAGAGGACTACCGCCGGTTTGTGCAACTAGTTGCACAAGGGGTGATGGAAGGCACAGGAGGGCTGTGACCAGGGGCCTTGGATCGCGGACAGGGCAAGGGCTGCGGGCACGGGCCAGGACGGGTGGGCCCGTGGGGCGTCGGTGATCCGCCCGCGGCCGGGGGCACCCCGCCCACGGCCGGCTCGCTCCGGCCCGCCTGCCGAGAAGCCCACCGCTCGGCGAGGGGCGCGCCCCGCGGGCCCGCCCGTGGCACACGCCGCGCCCGGCTGGCCGTCCTCGGCCCGCCGGGCGCGGGCGGTGCTCAGCGGCTCTGCAGGCGCACGTGCAGTTCCTTCTCCTGGTCGCCGGAGACCGTGCTCAGGTCGTGCACGTCGAACAGCGAGTCCAGGGTCGTGCGCAGGCGCTCGATGGCCCAGTAGCCGCCGTGCAGGTCGGCCTCCACCGAGGACGACAGCCTGGCCCGCGGAGGCGCCCCCTCGTGGGTGTCGGCGACGTCGAAGGTGCCGAGCCAGACCGTCGGGCGGGTCTCGTGCAGTTCCTCCGGGACGTCGTCGGCGCACCGGTCGGACTCGAAGCAGGCGCACAGCGTGTCGAACACGATCCGGGCGTCGTGCTTGCTGCACCCGCTGATCTCCACCGAGACGGAGTGGGGGTGCGGTCGCTCGTGGTTCATCGCCATCGTGCTCGCTCCTTACGTGCCCACGCTGCCGTTTCCGCCCCTCCCCCAGCAAAGCACCACCTCCCGCCGAGCACTACCGGCGGCGCCCCTGCCGGGGGGCGCGGATCCGCGGGGCGGCAGGCGCCCCGCCGGGAGATGGTGGAAGGTGGCGGAAGGGGCCTCTCACGAAGGGCTCCGCGCGGTAGAACTGGGGTGTCGGCACCGTGACGGAGTGCCGCGAGGAACGGCGAAGGCGGGGCGTGGGATGAGTGCAGCCGGGTCTCCCGAAGCCGGAGGCGAGGAGCCGCTGCGCGGCGCGGCGCGGCCGAGCGGGCTGCTCGACGTCCTGCGCGTGGCCTCGGTGGTCCTGGACGCCGAGGGCCGCATCGTGCTGTGGAGCCCGCAGGCCGAGGAGCTGTTCGGGTACGAGGCGCGGGAGGCGCTCGGGCAGTACGCCGCGCGGATCATGGTCCACGAGCAGCACGTCGACCTGGTGGTCAAACTGTTCGCGGACGTCATGGGCACCGGCCAGAGCTGGGCCGGTGCGTTCCCCGTCCGCCGCAAGGACGGCAGCACCCGGCTGGTGGAGTTCCGCAACATGCGGCTGCTGGACGACCGGGGCGACGTCTACGCGCTGGGCCTGTGCGCCGACCAGTCGACCGTGCACCGGCTGGAGCGGGAGGTGGCGCTGTCGACGCGGATGATCGCGCAGTCCCCGATCGGGCTGGCCGTGCTGGACACGGACCTGCGCTACGTCTCCGTCAACCAGGCGCTGGAGGAGATCAACGGCGTACCGGCCGAGGAGCATCTGGGCCGCACGCCCCGCGAGGTGGTGCCCGGCATGGACGTCGACGCCCTGGAGACCGCCACGCGCCGGGTGCTGGAGACGGGCACGCCGGTCGTCGACCAGTCCACGATCGGCCGTACCGCGGCCGACCCGCACCAGGACCACGCCTGGTCGGTCTCGCTGTACCGGCTGGAGAACGCCTTCGGGACCGTGCTGGGCGTGGCGGTCTCCATCGTCGACGTCACCGAGCAGTACCGCGCGGGGATCGAGGCCGAGGCGGCCCGGCGGCGGCTGGCGCTGATCGCCGACGCCTCGGGGCGGATCGGCACCACGCTGGACCTGGACCACACGGCCCACGAACTCGCCGAGGTGGCCGTGCCGGAACTGGCCGACATCGCGGCCGTGGACCTCCTGGACGCCGTGGTGCAGGGCCGGCAGTCCACGCTCGGACCCACCGAGTCGGCGGTGATCCGGGCGCTGGCGGTGCAGGGCTACGACTCCGCCGAGGCGCTGGAGGCGGCCGACCCGCCCGGGCAGGTGGCCCGGTACGCCCCCGACCGGCTCGTCACCCAGTGCGTGCGCACGGCGAGCCCCGTGATGCTGCCGGAGGTCAAGGACGAGGACCTGGCGCGCATCGCCCGCTCCCCGGAGGCGGCCGGGCTGCTGGGCCGGGCCGGGGTGCACTCGTACCTGGCGGTGCCGCTGATCGCGCGCGGCGAGGTGCTGGGCGCCCTGGACCTCAAGCGCACCCGCAATCCGCTGCCCTTCACCGAGGACGACCTGCTGCTGGCGCGCGAGCTGGCCGCCCGGGCCGCCGTGCAGATCGACAACGCGCGCTGGTACCAGAGCGCCCGTGACACCGCGCTCACGCTGCAGCGCAGTCTGCTGCCCAGCCATCCCGCGGTGACGGGCGGGCTGGAGGTGGCCTCCCGCTACCAGCCGGCCGGGGCCACCAGCGAGGTCGGCGGCGACTGGTTCGACGTGATCCCGCTGGACGACGACAAGACCGCGCTGGTCGTCGGCGACGTCATGGGCAGCGGCATCCCGGCGGCGGCCGCCATGGGGCGGCTGCGCACGGCCACCCACACGCTGGCCTCCCTGGACCTGGATCCGAACGTGCTCCTGGAACACCTCGACAAGATCACCGCCGGACTCGACCAGGCCATCGCCACCTGCGTCTACGCCGTGCACGACCCGCGCCGCCGGGAGTGCCGGATCGCCAACGCGGGGCATCTGCCGCCCGTCCGGGTCCGGGCCGGCCGGCCCCCGCAGCTGCTGGACCTGCCCACCGGGGTGCCGCTCGGGGTCGGCGGGGTCGCCTTCGCCACGACCACCGTCGACCTGGAGCCCGGCGACCGGCTGGTGTTCTACACCGACGGACTGGTCGAGACCCGGCGCGACCCGCTCGACGACCGGCTCGGCACGCTGCTGTCCCTGCTGGACGGGCCGGACCGGCCGCTGGAGGAGGTCTGCGAGCTGCTGCTGCGCACCCTGCACGAGCCGGACAACTTCGACGACGTGGCGCTGCTGATCGCACGGGCGACGACTCCGCACTGAGCGGCGTCACGGCCGCACGCCGATCACCACGTGGGCGTACCGCTCCTGCGAGACGGCCAGGTGGGCCGCGAGGCCGCCGCGCTCGAAGGCGGCGACGGCGTCCGGTGCCTGGTGCCGGCTCGTCTCCACCAGGACGCAGCCCCCCGGGGCGAGCCATCGGAGCGCCCCGGCGGCCACCCTGCGCAGGACGTCGAGGCCGTCGGTGCCGCCGTCTAGGGCGACCAGCGGCTCGTGGTCCCGGGCCTCCTGCGGCAGCAGGCCGATCTGGTCGCTCGGGACGTACGGCACGTTGGCCGCGAGGATGTCGACGCGGCCGCGCAGCGCGCCGGGCAGCGCCTCGAACAGGTCGCCCCGGTGGACGTGCCCGCCGGCGGCGGCGACGTTGGCGCGGGCGCAGCGCACGGCGGCCGGGTCGATGTCGGCGGCGTGCAGTTCGACGCGGCCGAGCCCGGCGGCCAGGGCCGCGCCGACGGCGCCCGAGCCGCAGCACAGGTCCACGACGACCCGCGCGCCGGGCGCCCGGTCGAGGGCCTGCTCCACCAGGAACTCGGTGCGGCGGCGCGGTACGAAGACGCCCGGGGCGAGGCCGATGCGCAGCCCGCGGAACTCGGCCCAGCCGACGACGAGTTCCAGGGGCAGTCCGGCGGCGCGGCGTTCGGCCATGGCGGCGGCCTCGGCCGGGGTGGAGGCGGTGGCGAGGATCAGGTCGGCCTCGTCCTCGGCGAAGACGCAGCCCGCCGCGCGCAGGGCGGCGACGAGGGTGTCACGGGACGAGGGCGGGGAGGGCGGCACAGCGGACACGGACGGCATGGAAGCCATGAGCCTTTCGGGAGCCGAAGGGCGCTCCGGCGGTCGCCTACGGCCGGCGATCCGCGCCACGTCGAGGGGGGAGCACCCGAGCTGACACAGCGGTAATGGGTCTCACCTCCCCGGTTCCCGACGGCTGGGACCCTCCGCAGCCGGACCGCAACCCTACCCGACGGCGTCCCCGCCCGGTACGCCGGTAGCGGCCCGGCGGGGACCTGGTCGGGGCGTGCAACCGCCGTGCGACCATGGGATACGGAGACAGCAGCGCCGTGAGGGAGGTCCCCGTGCAGACAGCCGACGCCGTGGAGACCATCCAGCGGGAGCTGACGGTCTTCGCCCGCCGGGCGCATGCCGCGGCCGGGCGGATGCACCCCGAGCTGTCGCTGGTGTCGTACACGCTCCTGGGGCACCTGGAGGAGAGCGGCGGATGCCGGGCCACCGATCTGGCCGCCCACTACGCCCTGGACAAGTCCACCGTCAGCCGCCAGGTGGCCGTCCTGGAGCGCGCCGGGCTCGTCGGCCGCCGCCCCGACCCCCGGGACCACCGCGTCCAGGTGCTGGAACCGACGCGGGCCGGCCGACGCGTCCTGGCCCGGGTCACCGAGAGCCGCCGGGCGGTCTTCCGGGAGCGGCTGGCGCACTGGCCGGAGGAGGACCTGTCGCGGTTCGCCGACCACCTCGTGCGGTACAACGCGGCATCCGGCCCCGGGCCGCGGGACGAGGACCACCGCACGTACGGTTGAGCACGCCATCACTGATCACGCCGGACCGGACGGGGCACCGCCGGCCGGCCCGGAGGCACCACCCGATGCACATCACCCGAGGCTTCACCGGGCGCCCGCGCGGCGCCGACCCCGGTCTGCCGCCCGGGCAGTACGACGCCCGCGACGACTGGCCCGTGCTGTCCGCCGAGGTCACCCCGGACCTCGCGCCCGCCGACTGGACCTTCCGCGTCGACGGTCTGGTCGCCGAGCCGCGCACCTGGGACTGGGAGGAGGCGCACCGGCTGCCGCCGTCGGCGTACGAGGGCGCCATCCACTGCGTGACGAGCTGGTCGAAGTTCGGGGTGCGGTTCTCGGGCGTGTCCCTGGACGCCTTCCTGAATGTGGTCCGGCCCCATGAGTCGGCGACCCATGCCGTGGCCTACGCGCACACCGGCTACACCACGAGCCTCCCGCTCTCCGACCTGACCGGCGGGCGCGCCTGGATCGCCTGGGAGTACGACGGGCAGCCGCTCCCCCCGGAGCACGGCGGCCCGGCGCGCCTGCTCGTGCCGCACCTGTACTTCTGGAAGAGCGCCAAGTGGATCGCGGGCCTGCGGATCCTCGACCACGACGAGCCGGGCTTCTGGGAGCGGAACGGCTACCACGAGCGGGGCAACCCGTGGGAGGAGCAGAGGTACGCCGGTGACTGAGACGTTCGTGCCGCCCACGCGGTTCGCCGTGCCCGGGCGCATCGCCGTGAACGAGCAGGCCGCCTCGGTGTGGCAGACCGCCACGCTCACCGGGATCCGCCGCGAGACCCCGCGCACGGCCACCTTTCGGTTGGCCGTGCCCGGCTGGCCGGGGCATCTGCCCGGGCAGCACCTGATGGTGCGGCTGACCGCCCAGGACGGCTATGTGGCCCAGCGCCACTACTCGATCGCGTCCGCGCCGGACGACTCGGGGCACGTCGAACTGACGCTGGACCACGTCGAGGGCGGCGAGGTCTCGGGCTGGTTCCACACGGTCGCCCGGGTCGGCGACCGGATCGAGGTGCGGGGCCCGGTGAGCGGCTTCTTCGCGTGGCCGGGCGACCGGCCCGCGCTGCTGCTCGGCGCCGGTTCCGGCGTCGTGCCGCTGATGTCGATGGTCCGGCACCACCGGGCGCGGAACCTGGCCGTGCCGCTGCGCATGCTGGTGTCCGCACGCAGCCCCGAGGAACTGGTCTACGCCCGGGAGCTGGGTGCCGAGACGACAGCCGTGTTCACCCGGAGCGCGCCGGCGGGTGTGCCGGTGGGACGCATGGCAGCAGCACATGTAGCGCCGCTCCTGGCCGCTGCGCCTCCCGGTGGGTGGGAAGCCTATGTGTGCGGCTCCAACTCCTTCGCCGAGCACGCCTCACGGCTGCTCGTGACGGCGGGTCAGCCGGTGGACCGCATCCGGATCGAGCGCTTCGGCTGAGGGCCGCGGCATCCGGTGACCCGACCACCCGCGTACGGGGTTCCGCTCCGCGTGGTGCCCGTGTCCCGGCCACACGCTCCTGACCAGCGAGTGCCCCGCTCGGGCGCCACCCCTCGCGCCCGGTGCGCCCGGCGGGCATCTGGTCAGTCCTCCGACCACCGCCGTAGGGTGATCAGCACTGTCTCGGCACCGGTTCCTCACCAAAGGCGGTCCTGCATGGCCCTGTTCGACCTTCCCCTCGACGAACTCCGCGAGTACCGCAGCGCGTCCACCGAGCCGGAGGACTTCGACGCGTTCTGGTCCAAGACGCTCCAGGAGGCACGCGAGCACGATCTGGACGCCCGCTTCGAACCGGTCGACACGGGCCTGTCCACCGTGCGGGTGCTCGACGTGACCTTCGCCGGATTCGGCGGCCACCCGGTCAAGGGCTGGCTGACCCTGCCGGCCGGAGCGGACGGCCCGCTGCCGCTGGTCGTGGAGTTCGTCGGCTACGGCGGCGGACGCGGGCTGCCGCACGAGCATCTGCTCTGGGCGTCCACGGGCCGGGCGCACTTCGTGATGGACACCCGTGGCCAGGGCAGCGCCTGGGGCGGGGGCGGCGGCACGGCGGACCCGGTGGGCGGCGCACCCGCCTACCCCGGCTTCATGACCCGCGGCATCGACGCGCCGGAGCACTATTACTACCGTCGCGTCTTCACGGACGCCGTGCGTGCGATCGAGGCGGCCCGTTCGCATCCGCTGACCGACGCCGCCCGCACGGTGGCGGTGGGCGCGAGCCAGGGCGGCGGCATCACGATCGCGGTCGGCGGCCTGGTGCCGGACCTCGCGGGCATCGCGCCGGACGTGCCGTTCCTGTGCGACTACCCGCGCGCGGCGACCCTCACGGACCGGCACCCGTACCGGGAGATCGGCCTCTACCTCAAGACGCACCGCGGCCGCAGCCAGGAGGCCCTGCGTACCCTCTCCTACTTCGACGGCGTCCACTTCGCCGCCCGCGGCCGGGCCCCCGCCCTCTTCTCGGCCGCCCTGGAGGACCAGACCTGCCCGCCATCGACCGTCTTCGCGGCGTTCAACGCCTGGAGCCACGAGGACAAGGTGATCGAGGTGTACGACTTCAACGACCACGAGGGCGGCGGCCCCTTCCAGGAGGCGGCCAAGCTGCGCTGGTTGCGTTCGTACATCTGATCCAGCCGTTCCCCGCCGACGCCCTTCCCCTCTGGTCCGACCGGTCGGTACGTTCTTGCCGCCCGGGCCCGCGACGCTGCGGCCCGGGCTGGACACGACCGGCGAAGGGGTGGGGCCCATGTCCGACGACGAGGCGTCCGAGCAGACTGCACGCGCTGACGCGGCACCCGGTGACCGGACGCTCGCCGACCGGGCGCTCGCCGACCGGGTGCGGGTGCACGGCCACTGCGACCCGCGCTTCACGGCGGTGCGCGAGGCCTTCGAGGAGAACTTCCACGAGCGGGGCGAGCTGGGTGCCGCGGTGGCCGTCACCGTCGGCGGCAGGCTCGTGGTCGATCTCTGGGGCGGCTGGGCCGACGCGGCGCGCAGCCGGCCGTGGGAGCGCGACACACTGGTCAACGTGTGGTCCACGACGAAGGGCCCGGTGGCGCTCTGCGCTCACCTCCTCGCCGACCGGGGGCTGCTGGACCTGGACGCGCCGGTGGCGGCGTACTGGCCCGAGTTCGCGGCGGCGGGCAAGGACAGGGTCCTCGTACGGCACCTGCTGTCCCACCGGGCCGGCCTGGCCGGGCTCCGGGAGCCGCACTCGCTGGAGCAGCTCTGCGACTGGGAGCTGACCACACAGCGGCTCGCGGCGACGGAGCCCTGGTGGGAGCCGGGCACCCGATCCGGCTACCACGCGCTGACGTACGGTCACCTGGTCGGCGAGGTCGTGCGGCGGGTGTCGGGGCTGCGGCCCGGGGCCTTCCTGGAGCGGGAGGTGACCCGGCCGCTCGGTATCGACTTCCGCATCGGCCTGGCGGAGGAGGACGCGGGCCGGGCGGCGGAGTTGGTCCAGCCGCCCGTCCCGGCCGGCGGCACACAGGCCGCCGTCCTCGCCCGGCTGGCGCCGGCGGCGATCGCCGCGCTGACCAATCCGCCGGTGGACGCGGCCGCGGCCAACACGCCCGGCTGGCGGGCCGCCGAGATCCCCGCGGCCAACGGGCACGGCACCGCGCGGGCGGTCGCCGAGCTGTACGGCGTCTTCGCCGGGCGCGGCTCGTACGGGGGCCGCCGTGTGCTGTCCCCGGAGGCGGCCGAGCGGGTGCGCGAGGGGCAGGGCAGCTGCCGGGACCTGGTCCTCGGCGCCGGACTCCCGGCCGAGACGGAGGTGGGGCTCGGGCTCTGGCTGAGCGGCGGCAACGGCTCCTACGGACCCAACCCGCGCGCTTTCGGGCACGACGGCTTCGGCGGCTCCTGCGGTCTGGCCGATCCGGAGGCGGAGGTGTCCCTGGGATACGTGATGAACCGGATGGGGCCGCACATCGCCGACGACCCGCGGAAGATGGCACTGGTCGGAGCGCTGTACAGCGCCCTGTAGGGCGCCGCGGCACCCGGTGGTGGGCGCCTCGCAGTCTCCTCGGCCGGCCACGGCACGCCGCCACGCCCACCGTCCGAACCGCTGGGCCCGTGTCCGGTCCCCCGCCCCCCGATCCGGACCACGACACGGATCACCACACCCGGCCGGTCCGGGCCACCACGCGGACCACCACCCGTACGCGCCACCGCCTCCGGTAAGGACCACCACGCGAACCACCCCACCCCGGCCATCCACTCCCGGTCCGGACACCACGCGGCCCGCCACACCCCGGCCTGCCACATGGACCACCACACCACACTGGACCGCCCCTGTCGGCCCGGACCACCACACGCACCGGCGCGCCCAGGCCCCATCCCCCTCCACCCCGCGGCTCGGCCCGCGCCCGCGGCCCGGCCCGTGCGCCGCCGCGTGCGGCGGCGCATCCACCGGGGCGACAGCTGAACGGCACGCGACCCGTGCGGCACACGGCCCGCGCGACAGCCGTCCGTCCCGGCGGCAGCCGGTTTCGGCCGAACCGCCCGGGCGCCCTTCCCGGCTGGTTTAGACCAATGATAGATCTGGTGGCGCACCGAGCCCGAACGGCTACCGCACGTCACCAACAGGAGGCGCGGCATGGCCCGCACCACCCCGTCCGACGACCTGGCGACCGGCCACCCGGCGACCGAAGGAGAGCCCCTGTACCGGCGGATCGCGACGCAGTTGCTCGGCGAGCTGCGCGACGGCACCGTCCCGCCCGGCGAACGGCTGCCCGGCGAACGCCGGCTGGCCGGGCACTTCGGCGTCAGCCGGGAGACCGTACGGCAGGCACTGGAGCTGTTGCGCCGCGAGGGTCTCGTCGCCACCGACCGGCGTGGCAGCCACGCCACCCTGCCCGGCCGGCCGGCGCAGGCACCGGCGACGCTCACCTTCCCGGTCGGCGCCCGCAGCGCGACACCCGGCGCCGTCGCCCGCGCCACCGTCACCTGGGAACCTCCCCCGCCGGAACACGCCGAGGCCCTGGGGCTGGCTCCCGGCCGCCCCACCCTCATCCACCGCTACCGGTACGCGACCGCGGACGGGCACGGCCTGCGCACCGCCCTCACGTCCTTCTCCGCCGTCGCCCTCGAGGAGGTGGAGGAACTGGCCCGGTACCGCGACCGCGCCGACGGCACCGCCGCCGCGCAGCTGCGCCGGGCCTACGACTGGATGCGCCGGGCCGGTCTGACGCTGCACCACCGCGACACCATCACCCCGCTCGCGAGCAGGCAATCGGTTCGGGTCACCCGGCGGGTGTACGACCAGTACGCGCGCCCGCTGGAGATCACCGACCTCGTCGTGGACGCCCAGCAGGACGCGCTGGTCTACGAGTTCACCGTGCCGGGCCGGGCGGCGCGGCCCGCAGCCGCCGGGGCGTCACGCCGTACGCCGCGCGGAGGCGGCGGGTGAAGCGGGCCTGATGGGCGACTTCGAGAAGGCGTTCGACGAGGACCTGCCGGCCTTCGTCAGCGGCTGGCCGGCCCGTCCGGAGCTCGGGCCACGACGAGACGCACCCGCGGGCTGCCGTCGCGTCTCCGCCCGAACTCCGGCAGGGCGTACAGCTCCACCCGGAATCCGGCCCGCATGAGCTCGCCGCGCACCCGCCCCAGCCGGAACGCCCGGTAGTACATGACGAACGGAGGCCGCCACAGGGCGTTGCGCACCCGCATCACCGTGTCGAAGCCCAGCAGCGCCCAGTAGCCGGGGGTGCCCGGGCGTGGCGGCGCGACCAGCGGGAACGCGAACCGGCCGCCGGGCCGCAGCACCGCGCGCACTTGCGCGAACAGACCCGGCAGTTCGCGGGGCAGGAAGTGGCCGAAGGCCCCGAAGCTCACCACCAGGTCGAAGGCGGGCGCGAACGGCAGCGCCCGGGCGTCGGCACGGACCCAGGAGAGCCGCGGCCCGCCGGACCGGATCCGCGCGCGGGCGACGTCGAGCATGCCCGTGCTGAAGTCGGTCCCGGTGACGTGGTCCCGGCACAGCCGCGTCAGCACGCCGGTCCCCGCACCCGTGCCGCAGCACAGGTCGAGCCCGGCGTCGAAGGGACCCATCGGCCGCAGTGCCGACTCGACGGCGTCGAGCACGGCGTCGGGGGCCCGGAAGGGAGTGCGGTCGAATTTCGGCGCGAGGAGGTCGTAGCCGCGCTCGACCGACGACAGGGCCTGGACGGCGAGCTCGCGCGCGCTGGGGCCTTGGGGGCTGAACATCGGCTCAGCCTACGGGCTGCCCCGAGTCGTTCCGAAGCACTGCCCCGGGCGTCGGGGCCCGTGACCTATCGCGTGCTGTCCTGGGCCGGAGGGCGCGGCCGTCCGCTCAAGGGGGAGCGCTGGTCCAGTACCGCCCGCACGCGCGCGCACCAGCGGAGGTTCTCCTCCTCCAGGGCGATGCCCGCCAGGAGGGTGAGGTACGGGCCGACGCGGTCGGCCCGGCGCAGGTACTCCTCCTCATCGCGGCCGGCCAGCAGGCGCTCGCGGACGCGCAGGTAGCGGGCCAGCTTGCCGCGGGCCCACGCCTCGCGCTCCTCGATCAGGGCCCGGGTCGCCCCGGGGTCGGCACCGTCCATCGCCTGGATCTTGATGAGCAGTTCGTCGCGGATGGCCGTGGGCCGCCGGGGCGGTGTCGCGGCGAACGCGTCCAGGTCCCTGCGGCCCGCCTCGGTCAGCGTGAACATGCGCTTGTCGGGCCGCCGCTCCTGCCGCACGACCCGGGCCTCGATCAGGCCCTCGCCCGCGAGGCGCTCCAGCTCCCGGTAAAGCTGCTGCGGGGTCGCCGCCCAGAAGTTGGCGAGCGACACGTCGAACACCTTCGACAGCTCGTAACCCGACGCCTCGCCCTCCAGCAGGGCGGCCAGGACGGCGTACTTGAGAGACATGTGGACACGGTACCAACGGTTGACTAATCTACTTCGCACCTAGTCAACTAGTTGAGTAAGGCGGTCGTGATGCGTGCATTCCGTGAGGCGGTCGAGGCGCTCGACCTGGACGCCGCCGAGGCGCTGCTGGCGCCGGACGTCGTCTTCACCAGCCCGGTGGTGTTCAAGCCGTACACGGGCAAGGCGATCACCGCGGCCATCCTGCGGGCCGTCTCCGGTGTCTTCGAGGACTTCCGCTACGTGCGCGAGATCAACGACGCGGGCGGCCGTGACCACGCGCTGGTCTTCACCGCGCGGGTGGGTGACCGGGAGATCAACGGCTGCGACTTCCTCCACGTCGGCGACGACGGGCTCATCGACGAGTTCACGGTGATGGTGCGTCCCCTGTCGGCGGCCCGGGCGCTCGCGGCGGCCATGGGGGAGCAGTTCGAGCGGATCGCGGAGGAGGCCAGGGCCCGCACGGCGTGAGGGGCGGCTCCCGGGCCCCGGGTCCCGCCCCGGCGACGTGCCGGTGCGGTTCGCGGGGCCGTTTCCCCCGTTCTCCCGCCGCCCGGGACCCGTTCGCGGTTGGATGTCCCCATGACGTCCGCCGAGCACGACCGGCTGATGCGGGCCAACCAGGCCAACTGGGACGCCCGCACGCCCGTCCACCTCGCCAGCCGGTTCTACGGCCTCGACGAGGACCTCGACCCCGAACGCTGGTTCGCCCCCTTCGAGTGGGAGGACCTCGGCGAGCTGGCCGGCCGTGACGTGCTCCACCTCCAGTGCCATCTCGGCACGGAGACGATCGCCTTCGCCCGGCGCGGGGCCCGGGCCGTCGGGCTCGACTTCTCCGCCGCGTCCGTGGCCGCCGCGACCGGTATCGCGGCGAGGGCCGGGGCGGAGGTGACGTACGTCCGGGCCAACGTGTACGACGCCGTCGAGGCGTTGGACGGGCGCCGGTTCGACGTCGTGTACACCGGCAAGGGCGCCCTGTGCTACCTGCCCGACCTGGACCGCTGGGCCGGGGTCGTCGGCCGGCTCCTGCGGCCCGGCGGGCGGCTGTACGTCGTCGAGTTCCACCCGCTGCTCAACTCCCTGGGCCCCAAGCCCGCCCCGGGCGAGGGCCCCGAGCTGCTGCTGCGCCACGACTACCTGGGCGGCGGCGGTCCGGTGCACCGCGACGCGACCCACACGTACACCGACGGCCCCGCCGTCGAGGGCGCCACGGACAGTTACGAGTGGATGCACGGAATGGGCGAGGTCGTCAACGCGTTGACGGATGCGGGACTCACCGTGCGGCGCCTGCGCGAGGGCGACGAACTCCCCTGGCCGCGCTGGCCGCACATGACCCGCACCCCGTCCGGCTGGTGGCGGCTCCCCGAGCCGCGGATCCCCCTGCTGTACGGACTGCTGGCCACACGCTGAGACCTGACCCGTTCTCCTGGCGGCACCCGGCGTGGTAGCCTGCCGGACAGCACGTGTGCTTGCCCCTCTCGTGGGCGCCGGTGCCAGTTCTCTCTCGCATCACCTCTTCTTCGCATCACTTCTTCGTTTCCCAGCGCCACGACGCGTGCCGTCGTACCCGAGGCGCTGTTCCCGCCGCACGGAGGCGTGCCCAAGGCCCTCCCCTCGCGGCTCTCCCCCTCCCCTTCGCATGTCTCATGCCGTTCCCGTCCGCGGAAGGACCCACCCCATGACCACCACACTCGACCACCCGTCCGCCCGGCAGCGGACCGCGCCCCGGCCCGCCGTCGGCGTCCTCGACATCGACGCGCGGGGGAAGGGCCACGTGCGCGGCGACGACCTCCTGCCCACACCCGCCGACCCCGTCGTCTCCCCCGCGCTGATCCGCCGGCACGACCTGCGCGCGGGCGACCTCGTCGCAGGCGTACACGACGGCCGGGGCGGCCTCACCGAGGTCGAACGCGTCGGCGGTGCCGGCCCGGCCGCACCGCGCGGGCGCCGCCGGTTCCGGGATCTGACACCGCTGCACCCGCACGAGCGGCTGCGCCTGGAACACCCGGCGGCCGGTCTGGCCGGACGGGTCGTCGACCTGGTCGCACCGGTCGGCAAGGGCCAGCGCGGGCTCCTCGTGGCGCCGCCGAAGACCGGCAAGACCGTCCTGCTCCAGCAGCTCGCGGCGGCCGTCGCCGGCAACCATCCCGAGTGCCGGCTGATGATGCTGCTGCTCGACGAGCGGCCCGAGGAGGTCACGGACATGCGGCGCAGCGTGCGCGGCGAGGTGTACGCCTCCACCTTCGACCGCGGCGCCCGGCAGCACATCGCGCTCGCCGAACTCGTCGTCGAACGCGCCAAGCGGCGCGTCGAGGCCGGTGAGGACGTCGTCCTCCTCCTCGACTCGCTGACCCGGCTGTGCCGGGCGCACAACAACGCGGCCGCGGCCGGTGGCCGCATCCTCACCGGGGGCGTCGACGCGACGGCGCTGACCGGGGCCAAGCGGTTCTTCGGCGCCGCCCGCGCGGCCGAGGAGGGCGGCTCCCTCACCATCCTCGCGACTGCCCTGGTGGAGACCGGCTCCCGGGCGGACGACTACTACTTCGAGGAGCTGAAGAGCACCGGCAACATGGAGCTCCGCCTGAGCCGCGAACCGGCTTCCCGGCGCGTCTTCCCGGCCGTCGACATCACCCCTTCCGGCACCCGCCGTGAGGAACTCCTCCTGCCCCCGGCCGAGTTGACCGCCCTGCACGGCCTGCGACGGGTCCTGCAGAACCGGGACGGGGGGAGCGCCCTGGAGACCCTCCTGGACCGCCTGCGCGAGACACCGGACAACGCGACGTTCCTGCGGCGCATCCAGCCGACCCTGCCTCCCCGTTGACGGGTGCGCGGAAGGACGCGGGCGCGGCGAAGGGCCGCTGGGTCGCGGACCCGCGAGTACGTCCGGCGGCCCGCGCACCCCTCCGGACGCCCGGGTCCGGAGGTCCTCACCCGGCCTCGACACCGCCGTCCGGCGCAAGGCGCCGCACATGCTCGCCCTGGCCCAGCCGAGCCGCGCGGGAGACGGCCGCCGCCCGGCCGGACCGCGCGGGGCGGGACGGGGTCCGGCGGGACCGCGCGGGGCGGAACGGGGCCCGGCAGGACCCGCCGGGGCGGAACGGGGCCCGGCGGCACCGCGCGGGGCAGGACGGGGGTTCGGCAGGACCGCGCGGGGCGGAACGGGGCCCGGCAGGACCCGCGGGGCAGGACGGGGGTTCGGCAGGACCGCGCGGGGCGGAACGGGGCCCGGCAGGACCCGCGGGGCGGGACGGGGGTTCGGCAGGACCGCGCGGGGCAGGACGGGGCCGAGGAAGCCCCCGCGGCGGCGGTGGTGAGGCCGCTCGCGGACCCGGCCGGCCGACGCGGCCGGTGCGGCATCCGGGTGCTCGCGGGCGGTCTCCGGCCCCGTCGTCGCCGTACGCAGTCCGACCGTTTCTACGTTGATCGTATGATCATCGGATTCTCTTCCCGGGTGGCCGTGTCGGCCGGCGCGCTCTGCGTGGCAGGGCTCCTGGTGGTGACGCCCGCCGCCGCGGCCGACCCCGGCCGCGCGGAGCCCACCGCGCCGGCCGCGCCGCGGGCGGCGGCCCCGCACCCCTCGCTGCTGTACCGGCCGGGCCTGCACGTCCGCCCGCGCGCCGGAACACCGCGCCTCCCCGAGGTCTCCGCCCTGTCCTGGCTGGTGGCCGACGCCCGCACCGGGGAGGTGCTGGCCGCCCGCAACGCGCACCGCAGGCTCCCGCCGGCCAGCACGCTGAAGACACTGTTCGCCCTCACGGTGCTGCCGTCCCTGCCCGCGGGCATCCGGCACACGGTCCGCGCGGAGGAACTGCGCGGCATCGGCGCCGGCAGCAGCCTGGTCGGGGTGGCCGAGGGCCGGACGTACCAGGTCGCCGACCTGTGGCGCGGTGTCTTCCTCAACTCCGGCAACGACGCCGTGCGGGTCCTGGCCGAGCTCAACGGTGGCTGGCGGGCCACCGCCGAGCGGATGCAGGCCAAGGCCCGGTCCCTCGGCGCCCTCGACACGCGCGTGGTGTCGCCGGACGGCTACGACGCCCCGGGCCAGGTGTCGTCGGCGTTCGACCTGGCCGTCTTCGGCGCGGCGGGACTGCGCAACCCGGACTTCGCGCGGTACTGCGCCACGGTCGAGGCCCGGTTCCCGGGCGGCGACCGCTGGTCGTACCCGATCCGCAACACCAACCGGCTGCTGAGCGGGGCCCGCGGGGTGAAGCCGTACCGAGGGCTGATCGGCATCAAGAACGGTTACACCAGCAAAGCCGGCAGCACGCTCGTCGCGGCGGCGCGGCGGGACGGCCGCACCCTGGTCGTGACGGTGATGAACCCCCAGGAGGGCGGCGGGTCCGCCGTCTACGAGGAGGCCCGGTCGCTGCTCGACTGGGGCTTCGGTTCGGCCGGGACGGTCGAACCGGTGGGCTCGCTCGCGGTGCCGCGTCCGCCCGCGCGCACGGAGGTGACGGCCGTGCCCGCGGCCGCGGCAACCGTGCCGAGGGAGCCGGGGTCCGCCTGGACGGAGGCGGGGCTGATCGTCGGAGCGGCCGGGCTGGGCGCCGCGGTCGTGGTGCTGGTGCTGCGGCTCCCGGTGCGCAGGCCGGGACGGAGCTGACCGGCCGGCAGCCACAGCAGCAGGCCGAGGGTGATCCACGCGTAGAGGTTGCCCCCGAGGAACCCGTCGACGCCGGACGCGTCGTCGAACCACAGCCAGACGACGCTGGTGCACAGCGCGGCGTACAGGGCGCCCGCGACGCGCAGGTGCCCGGCCCGGGCCAGTACGGCGAGGGACGGCAGCAGCCAGACGAGGTGGTGCACCCAGGTGACGGGGCTGACGAGGCAGGCGGCGAGGCCGGTCACGGCGAACGCGGCCGTCCAGTCCCCCGCCGCCGCGGCCCGGCGCGCCCGTACGGCCCACACGACGAGGACCGTCAGGACGGCCGCCGCCCACACCGCCCGGTCCGGCGCGCCGAGCCGTGCGAGGACGCCCTGCACCGACTGGTTCGAGACGTAGGCGAGCCGGCCCACCCGGCCGGTGTCCCACAGCGCCTCGGTCCAGTAGAAGCGCGAGGCGTCCGGGTCCACGAGGGCGGCGAGGGCCGTCGCACCGAGGGCGACGGCGGTGGCGACCGCGGCGGCGCGCCACCGCCGGGTCACCAGCAGCAGCCCGATGAACAGCGCCGGCGTGAGCTTGACCGCCGCGGCGAGTCCGATGCCCACGCCCGCGAGCCGGCCGCGTCCGGTCGCCAGCAGCGCCGCGTCGGTGAGGACGAGGGCCAGCAGCAGTACGTTCACCTGGCCGAAGCTGAAGGTGTCGCGCAGTGGTTCGAACAGCGCGAGCAGGCAGGCGGCCAGGGCCCACCCGAACCAGCCGAACCGCCGCCACGCCGGGCCCGCCAGCAGACGCAGCACCAGGGTGAGGGCCGCCAGGTTGAGCAGCAGGGCCGCGGCGATCGCGGTGCGCAGGTCCAGCAGGGCCATGGGCAGCATGGCGACCGCGGCGAACGGCGGGTAGGTGAAGCCGTACGGCGTCCCCGGCACGCGGTAGTCGTAGAGGGCGCCGCCCCGGTGGACCCAGGTGTCGATGCTGCCGTGGTAGACGCGCAGGTCGAACCAGTCGCGCAGCAGGGGAACGGTCGCGGTGAAGACGGTGACCGCCGTGGCGAGGGCGAGCACCAGCAGCAGCCGGCCGCGGTCGGTGCGCGGCAGGGACGGGGTCATGCGGCGCGTCCCAGCGCCGGGGCGAGCCGGGCCTGGTGGGCCTGCCACAGCACGACGACCGCGAGCGCCCCGCCGGAGACGGCCAGCAGCAGCTGCCCGGAGTCCGCCGGTCCGCCGCTGGGCAGGACACACAGCGCGAGGACGCCGGTCACGGCGGTCATGCGGTGGCGTACGGAGCCGCTGGGCGCGGCGGCGGCGATGAGGAACAGGCCCCACAGGGCGTACCAGGGGCGGATCGCCGGGCCGAGCGCGGCGACCGCCGCCAGGCTCAGGCCCAGGGCGTACACCGGCCGCGGCCGCAGCCGGAGCCAGATCACCGCGACGGCGACCACGGCGGCCACGATGCCCAGGACGTGCCAGACGGGCACCGCCAGGGGCGCGAGATCGCTGCCGAGGTGCTCCAGGAACGCGCGGGTGGCCCGGCCGAGCAGGGTGGTCAGGGCCCAGTTCTCCGGTGACACGGGGGTGTTGAGGGCACCGATCCAGCCGTACCCGGTGCCGGCGACGACCGTGGCGGCGACGGTCGTGCCCGCCGCGGCGACGGCGGTGGTCGCGAGGGTCCGCACGGGACTGTCGCCCGCGCGGACCCGCACGGCGACGACGGCGGCCAGACCGAGCAGCGCGGGCACCTTGACCAGCGCGGCGAGCGTCACGAGGACGGCGCCGAGGACCGGCCGACGGCCGAGCGCGGCGACCAGGCCCGCGCCCAGCAGGCCCAGCATGACGGCGTCGTTGTGGGCGCCGGCGACCAGGTGCAGCAGGACGAGCGGGTTGAGGGCGCCCAGCCACAGCGCGGCGGACGGGTCGGCCCCGCCGTGCCGGGCGAGGCGGGGCAGCGCGGCCGCCATCAGGGCGACGCCGGCGAGGGCGACGAGCCGCATCCCGAGGAGCCCGGCGGGCAGCTCACCACGCGTCACACCGGCCAGGGCCGCGGCCACGGCCAGGAACACCGGGCCGTACGGGGCACCGGTGTGCCGCCACAGCGGGGCGACCTCGTCGGCGAGCGGGCCGCCGAGCCGGGCCGGCCCGTGCGCGTACACGTCCAGGTGCGCCTCGACCATGGCTCCCTGGGCGAGGTAGCTGTACACGTCCCGGCTGAACAGCGGCGGCGCCGGCAGCAGGGGGGCCGCCCAGACGGCGAGGACGAGCAGCAGGGCGCGCGGGGCGGGCGGCCGGGGGCCCCGCACCAGGCGGCCCAGCAGCGCCCAGGCGGCGATCAGCAGCACGACGCCGAAGTACGTGCCGACCAGCCCCAGGGCGGCACGCGCGGAGGCCGGGTGGAGGAGGTCCCGTACGGGCAGGGCTCCGGCCGTCCCACCGCCCAGGGCGAGGCAGGCGGTTCCGGCCAGACCGAGTACCTGGCAGCGGCGGAGATCGACGGGAAGAGCCATGGCCAACACTCGGGCAGCGTGGCAACGCGGGGTGGCGCCGCGGCGACGCGGGGCCCTCCGGGGAGCGGCCGGGGTGTGACCGGAGGGTGATCAGCACGCAGGCCGGGTGGCCTGCCGGGTCGTTCCCCGCACCCCTTGGGGCGTTCAGAAGACCGACAGGCCCGTCAGGGTCGTGAATCTGTCGAGGGCCGCCACTCCGGCCACCGAGTTGCCCCGCTCGTCCAGGCCCGGGCTCCACACGCACAGGGCGCAGCGGCCCGGGACGACCGCGACGATGCCGCCGCCGACGCCGCTCTTGCCGGGCAGGCCCACGCGGTACGCGAAGTCGCCCGCCGCGTCGTACGTCCCGCAGGTCAGCATGATCGCGTTGATCTGCTTGGCCTGGCTGCGGGTGAGCAGACGGGTGCCGTCGGCGCGGATGCCGTGCCGGGCCAGGAAGGTCGTGGCGAGGGCGAGGTCGGCGCAGGACGCCGTGACGGAGCACTGGCGGAAGTACTGTTCCAGCAGGACCGGCACCGGGTTGTCGATGTTGCCGTACGACGCCATGAAGTGGCCGAGCGCGGCGTTGCGGTCGCCGTGGGCGGACTCGGAGGCGGCGACCTCCTTGTCGAAGGTCAGCTCCGGGTTGCCGCTCTCCGCGCGCAGGAAGCCCAGCAGTTCGCCCGACGCGTCGCCGGTGCGGGTGTGCAGCCGGTCGGTGACGACGAGCGCACCGGCGTTGATGAACGGGTTGCGCGGGATGCCGTTCTCGTACTCCAGCTGCACCAGGGAGTTGAACGGGTTGCCGGAGGGCTCCCGGCCGACGTGCTCCCACAGGGCGTCGCCCTCCCGGGCCAGGACCAGGGCGAGGGTGAAGACCTTGGTGATGGACTGGGCCGAGAACGGCTGCCGCCAGTCCCCCACCCCGTACACGGTGCCGTCGGGTTCGGCCACGGCCATGCCGAAGCTGCGCGGGTCGCGGGCGGCGAGCGCCGGGATGTAGTCGGCGGCCCGGCCGCGGCCGGGTGTCCGCTCGATCTCCTCGGCGATGCGCTCCAGAACCGGCTGGAAGGTGGTGGGCGACGTCATGATCACCATTGTCCCCGCGTGCCGGCCCGCCCGCGCACGCGCCCCTATTCCGTTGCCGCGCCGGGACGCCGGCGGCTACCGTGCGGGCAGCGAGTGATCCCGGAGGAGCTGAGCATGGTCGGTCGCCGAAGCGCGCGTTGACGTCGTGGGCCGTCGCCGGCCCGTCATCGCGTGCCGCCCTCGACCCGTGGCACGGCGAGCCCTCTTCCCGTCCGGCACCCTCGGTGCGCCCTGTCGCCCGGGGTGGCGGGCCTCCTCCTCGGCAAGCCAAGGGGTCCTCGTGCCGTCCGATTCCTCCGCGTCCCGCGCGTTCCGCTCCGCTCCGCCCGGCCTGTGGCGGGACGTCGACTTCCGCAGGCTCTGGTGGGGCCAGACCGCCTCCCAGCTGGGCGAGCACGCCTGCCTGGTGGTGCTGCCCCTGATCGCCGTGCTGACGCTGCACACCGACGCCGGCCGGCTGGGCGTCCTGCGCGCGGTGGGGCAGGCGCCGGTCCTGCTGCTCTCGCTCCTCGCCGGCGCCTGGGTGGACCGGTGGCGGACCCGCACGGTGATGGTCCTGGCGGACGCCGGCCGCGCCGTGGCGCTGGGTGCGGTCGCCGTGGCCGGTCTCCTCGGGGCGCTCGGACTGCCGGCCCTGCTCGTCGCCGCGTTCGCCGTCGGGGCCCTGTCCGTGTTCTTCGACGTGGCCTACCAGACGTCCCTGGTACGGCTGGTGAGGCGCGATCAGCTGCTGCGGGGCAACAGCGCCCTGGAGGGCAGCCGGTCGGCGGCGCAGACGGGCGGCCCCGCTCTGGGCGGGGCGCTGGTGTCCCTGCTGTCGGCTCCGGTCGCGGCGGCGTGCGGCGCGCTGTTCTTCGTGGGGTCGTTCCTGTCGATCCGGCGGATCCGCCGGATCGAGGCGGTTCCCGAGCCCACCGCCGCTCCCCCGCCCTTCCGGCACCGGATCATGGCGGGCGTCCGCCTCGTCGCCCGTGACCCCTTGCTGCGGGCCGTGGCCCTCGCCTCGGCCGCCTTCCAGTTCTCCTTCGCGGCCGTGATGACCGTGTACCTGCTCTTCCTGCCGCGGGAACTGCACCTGTCGGGCACCGCCGTGGGGCTGGCGCTCGCGGCCACCGGGCCCGGCGCGCTCCTGGGCTCGTTGCTCGCCGCCCGGCTGCCGGGCCGGTTCGGCCACGGCGTGGTGCTGGTGTCCGCGGCGGCCCTGGGCGACGGCGTGATGCTGTGCGTGCCGTGGCTGCACGGCCCTGCCGTCGTGACCGCGCCCGCGCTCGTGGCGGTCAACTTCCTTTTCGGTGTCTTCGGCCAGCTGGTCAACGTCACCACCATGTCCGTGCGGCAGGCCGTCACCCCGGACGCCCTGCAGGGCCGTGTGGCGGCGACCGTCACGTGCGCGGGCATGGGCCTGGCCCCGCTCGGCTCCCTGCTCGGCGGTGTGGTCGCGGAGCAGTGGGGTCTGCGCACCGGCCTCCTGGTGACGTCAGCGGGGATGCTGCTGTCCCCCGTGCTGATGGCGCTGTCCCCGCTCGCCCGCCTGGGCCGGACGCCGCCGGCCCGGGCGGACGCGGCCGGTGGTTGACACGCGGGGGTCAGCCGAGGCTCTCCGCCCCGGCGCTCACCCGGATCAGACCACGGCCGGACGCTCCGTGGGCCCGCTGCCCGCCAGGACCTCCGGGCGCAGCAGGGCCGCGAGGGACTCGGCGGGGAGCAGGCCCTTCTCCAGGACGAGTTCGGCCACGCCCCGGCCCGTCGCGAGGGCTTCCTTGGCGATGTCGGTGGCGGCCGTGTAGCCGATGTGCGGGTTGAGCGCGGTGACCAGGCCGATGGAGTTCTCGACGGTGGCGCGCAGGGCCTCGGTGTTGGCGGTGATGCCGTGCACGCAGCGCTCCGCCAGCGTCAGGCAGGCCGCGCGCAGATGGGTCAGGGACTCCGACAGGGCGTGCAGGATGATCGGCTCGAACGCGTTGAGCTGGAGCTGTCCGGCCTCCGCGGCCATGGTGATGGTGACGTCGTTGCCGATCACCTCGAAGGCGACCTGGTTGACCACCTCGGGGATGACCGGGTTCACCTTGCCCGGCATGATCGACGAACCCGCCTGCACCGGCGGCAGGTTGATCTCGCCGAGGCCGGCGCGCGGGCCGGAGGACAGCAGCCGCAGGTCGTTGCAGCTCTTGGAGAGCTTGACCGCGATGCGCTTGAGCACGCCGGACATCTGCACGAACGCGCCGCAGTCCTGGGTCGCCTCGACCAGGTTGGCCGCGGTCACCAGAGGCAGTCCGGTGATCTCCGACAGGTGGCGGCGGGCCGACTCGGCGTATCCGGCGGGGGCGTTGAGACCGGTGCCGATGGCCGTGGCGCCCAGGTTGATCTCGTGGATCAGCTCCACGGCCTCGGAAAGACGGGACCGGTCCTCGTCCAGCATGACGGCGTACGCGGAGAACTCCTGCCCCAGCGTCATCGGCACCGCGTCCTGCAACTGCGTACGGCCCATCTTGAGCACGTCACGGAACTCCACGGCCTTGCGGGCGAACGCGTCCTGCAACACGGACATCGCCTCCAGCAGCCCGCGCACCGCGAAGACGGTCGCTACCTTCACCGCGGTCGGGTAGACGTCGTTGGTGGACTGGGAGAGGTTGACGTCCTCGTTCGGGTGCAGGTGGCGGTACTCGCCCTTGGCGTGGCCCAGCAGCTCCAGCGCCCGGTTGGCGATGACCTCGTTGGCGTTCATGTTGGTCGAGGTGCCCGCCCCGCCCTGCACGACGTCGACGACGAACTGGTCGTGCAGCTCACCGGAACGGATCTCCCGGCAGGCCGCGACGATGGCGGCCGCCTTCCGCGCCTCCAGCAGGCCGAGTTCCTCGTTGGCCAGGGCCGCGGCCTCCTTCACCGCGGCCAGCGCGTCGATCAGGTGCGGGTAGGCGGAGATCGGCGTTCCCGTGATGGGGAAGTTCTCCGTGGCCCGCAGGGTGTGCACACCCCAGTAGGCGTCGGCGGGAACGTCACGGTCACCGAGCAGGTCGTGCTCGCGGCGAGTGGCGGCGGTCATGAGGGTGAGGGGTCCCTTTTTCTGGAACGGACAGGGGAGGAGCGCCCCGTCGGGGGGCGCGGGGAACTGCGCGATCAGCCGCGGGAAGCCCGCAGCCGCACGGAAGAACCCGGCACGCGCTCAGGCGCAGGCGGCACCGGCGAGCGGCTCCAGCGAGCGAACGGGCCGCACCCGCCCGACCTCCCGTCCGCCCCCGAGCAGCGGCTCGCCCGCGAACTGCGTGAGCAGCTCCGGGTCGACACCCGCCCGGGCCAGGGCGGCGGCGGTCACCGGCACACGCGCGCGGTTCGCACCATCCGCGATCTTCACCGCGACGGCCCGCCCGTCGGCCAGGGCGGCGACCTGCACGCCCTCGAAGCCGTCCTTGGTGAGGAGCCCGGGCACCGCCCGCATCAGCGCGGCGACGTCCCGGCCGGAGCCGGAGGCCATCTCGGGGTGCGCGCGCATGGCGTCGGCGACCCGGGCCTCGGGCGTGCCCGGGGCGGCCGAGACGATCCGGGCGGTCGCGCGGGCCAGGCCGTGCAGGGAGATGGCGAACAGGGGCGCGCCGCAGCCGTCGACGGTGACCCGGGCGATCCGCTGCCCGGTGAGGTCCTCGACGATCTCGGCGATGGCCTGCTGCAACGGGTGGCCGGGGTCCAGGTAGGTCTCCAGCGGCCAGCCGTTGAGGGCGCAGGTGTAGAGCATGGCCGCGTGCTTGCCGGAGCAGTTCTGGGCGAGCCGGGAGGGCGATCGGCCCTCGCGGATCCAGGCGTCCCGGACGGCGGGGCCGAACGGCATGTCGGGGACGTTGCGCAGGTGGTCCTCGCTGAGCCCGGCGAGTTCGAGGATGCGGCGGGCACCGGCGAGGTGGCGTTCCTCGCCGGAGTGACTGGCCGCGGCCAGCGACAGCAGCTCGCCGTGGAGCGGGAGTCCGGCCCGGGCCATGGCCACGGCCTGGACGGGCTTGATCGCGGAGCGGGGGTAGAAGGCGGCCTCGACGTCTCCGATCTGGAGCCGGACCTCCCCGTCGGCGCCGAGGACGACGACGGAGCCGTAGTGCATGCCTTCGACGATTCCGCCGCGTATGAGGTGGGCGACGGGGGCGTGGACGGGTTCACGGACCAAGGGTGCGGCCGCGAGGGAACTGCTGTGCATCACTGCCTGTTTCTCCGGGAGTCGCGCGTGGGTCACGCGTCGGCTCCGGTGGTGGACGTGCGGGCGATACGGCCCCGGATGCCGAACCATCCGGCGACCAGGGCCCCGACGATCAGCGGCAGGCACAGCACGGTGGTGCGTCCCGCGCCGCCGTCGGCGTACATGAGGACCAGGACGGAGGCGAGGAACGCCAGCGTCACGATCTCGGTCCAGGGGGAGCCCGGCAGCCGGTAGCCGGGGCGGGTGAGCTCGCCCTTCTGGGTCTTCTGCCAGAAAAGGAGGTGACAGACCATGATCATGCCCCAGGTGGCGAGGATGCCGATCGCGGCGAAGTTCAGCACGATCTCGAACGCCTCGGCGGGCACCACGAAGTTGAGGCCGACGCCGAGCACGCAGACGCCGCTGGTGAGCAGGATGCCGCCGTAGGGGACCTGGCTGCGGCTCATCACGGAGGTGAACCTGGGCGCGGAGCCGGCCATGGCCATGGAGCGCAGGATGCGGCCGGTGGAGTACAGGCCGGAGTTGAGCGAGGACATCGCGGCGGTGAGGACCACGAGGTTCATGACGCCGCCGGCCGCCGGGACGCCGATGTTGGACAGCACCGTGACGAAGGGGCTCTCGCCGGCGGTGTACTTGTTCCAGGGCAGCAGCATCGACAGCAGGAGGACCGAGCCCACGTAGAACAGGCCCACGCGCCACATGATCGAGTTGATCGCCCTGGGCATGATCTTCTCGGGGTTCTCGGTCTCGCCGGCCGCGACACCGACCAGTTCGACGGAGGCGTAGGCGAAGACGACGCCCTGGATGATCAGCAGCATGGGCAGCAGGCCGTGCGGGAAGACGCCGCCGCTGTCGCCGATCAGGGACGGGCCCGGGGTGTGGCCGTCGACGGGGTGCCGGGTGACCAGCAGGAAGATGCCGATGCACATGAAGACGACCAGTGCGCCGACCTTGACGATCGCGAACCAGAACTCCAGCTCGCCGAAGATCTTCACCGAGATCAGGTTCACGGCGAGGACGACGGCCAGCGCGATCAGGGCGATCACCCACTGCGGGATGTCGGAGAACATGCCCCAGTAGTGGGTGTAGGTGGCGACGGCGGTGATGTCGGCGATGCCGGTGGTCGCCCAGTTCAGGAAGTACATCCACCCTGCGGTGTAGGCGCCCTTCTCCCCCATGAACTCGCGGGCGTACGAGACGAAGGCGCCGGAGGACGGACGGTAGAGCACGAGCTCGCCGAGGGCGCGGACGACGAGGAAGGCGAAGAGGCCGCAGACCGCGTAGGCGAGGAAGAGGGACGGGCCCGCGTCGGCGAGGCGGCCGCCGGCGCCGAGGAACAGGCCGGTGCCGATGGCGCCGCCGATGGCGATCATGTTGACGTGCCGGGACTTCAGGGACTTGCTGTAGCCCGCGTCTCCGGCGTCGACATGGCCGGAACGTTTCTGCACTCCGTCGTGCAGGGACTGCTCGCTCACGCCTCGGGTCCGCCTTCCGTGGGGGTTTCCGTGCCGGTGTCCGTGCGCGGGGAGCGCACGATGTCGGTGAGGGTCGTCTCGACGCGGTCGAGGTGGTGGGTCATGGCCTCCACCGCGTCGTTCTCGGAACCGTCGATCAGCGCCTCGACGATGGCCCGGTGCTCGCGGTTGGACTGCTCGCGGCGGCCGCCGAGCTCGTTGAGGAAGGCCGACTGCCGGGCCAGCGCGTCCCGGATCTCCTCGATGACCCGGCGGAAGACCGGGTTCTGGGCGGCCTCGGCCACGGCGAGGTGGAACAGCGAGTCCATGGCGACCCAGGCGGTGGTGTCGGTCTCCCGCTCCATCCGGTCCAGCAGGTGGGCCAGGTGGTCGAGGTTCTCCGGGGTGCGGCGCAGGGCCGCGTACCCGGCGACCGGGATCTCCACGTGGCGGCGGACCTCCAGCAGGTCGCTGGCCGCGTAGTCGCCGAAGGTGGGGTCCTCGACCGTGCTGGCGACGACGAAGGTGCCCTTGCCGGTGCGGGACACCGTCAGGCCCATGGTCTGCAGCGCGCGCAGCGCCTCGCGCAGCACCGGCCGGGAGACCTCCAGGGTGCGGCAGAGCTCCGCCTCGGAGGGGAGCTTGTCGCCGATGGCGTACTCGCCCCGTTCGATGGCGCCCCGCAGGTGCGCCAGCACCGCTTCCATAGCACTGACGCGGCGCACAGGCTGTCCGGCTGTCCGGCTGTCTGACAGGTTCACGGGAGTGATCCTCCGGGCGGCGGCTCAAGCTGTCAAGGGGCGCCCCGCAGGGGGCGCGGGGAACTTGCGCGACGAGCCACGATGGCACCGCGGACAGACGACGGCACATATCCGCAGGACACTCAGCTGTGCAGCACACCCGCCCCGAGCAGCCCGAACAGCAGCACACCCACGGCGAGGCGGTAGATCACGAAGGCGTCGAAGGAGTGCCTGGCGACGAACCTCAGCAGCCAGGCGATGGAGGCGTACGCCACGACGAAGGAGACGACCGTGCCGACGGCGAGTGGCACCGCGCCCACCCCGGTGCCCAGGGCGTCCTTCAGCTCGTAGAGTCCGGCGCCGGTCAGCGCGGGGATGCCGAGGAAGAAGGAGAGCCGGGTGGCGGCGACGCGGTCGAGGTCGAGGACCAGAGCCGTCGACATGGTGGCGCCCGAGCGGGAGAAGCCCGGGAAGAGCAGGGCGAGGATCTGGGAGCTGCCGACCAGCATGGCGTCCTTGAAGGAGGTGTCGTCCTCGCCGCGCTTGTGCCGGCCCATCCGGTCGGCCGCCCACATCACACCGCTGCCCGCGATCAGCGAGCCGGCCACCACCCACAGCGAGGCGAGCGGACCCTCGATGAGCGGCTTGGCGGCGAGTCCCACGGCGACGATCGGGACGGTGGCGCAGATGACCCACCAGGCGAATCTGTAGTCGTGGTGGTGGCGCTCCTCGCAGTGGCGCAGACCTCGCCCCCAGGCCGAGACGATCCGCAGGATGTCCTGGGAGAAGTACACGAGCACCGCCGCGATCGCGCCGACCTGGATGACGGCCGAGAACCCGACCACGGCACGGTCGTCGACGGGGATGCCCATGAGCCCTTCGGCGATCTTCAGATGGCCGGTGGAGGAGACGGGCAGGAACTCGGTCACCCCCTCGACGGCTCCGAGGACGACGGCCTGACCGACGGTGATGGCGCTCATGGGATCCAGTTCTGCTCGGGAGGGGCGGGAGCGGAGGCGTCAGTCGTACTCCACGCGGGCGAGAACCGGCTCTCACCTACGCGCGGGCGCGAGCCCTCGCGAACGCCCCTGCCGCGCCCTTGTCCCCCGTGGCAAGGCGCGGTGCACCGTGTCACCGCCTCGGCGCTTCACACCCACTCCTTACTCCGGAGTGGCCTACCAGCCCTTCTCGAACATCCGGGCGACCTCGGCGATGCGCATGTCGTCGCGGCGGTAGCGCAGCCGGCCCGCGGACCGGCTGGTGCGCAGCATGCCGGTGGCCTCCAGCAGCCGCAGGTGGGTGGCGGCGACCGGGCGCGGCAGCGCGAACCGCTCGGCGACGGCGTCGGCGGTGACCCCGTCCGCGGCGGCCCCCGGTTCCCTCAGCCAGGCCAGGATGCGCAGCCGCGTCTCGTCCGTGGGAGTCCTCAGCATGACGTGCCCCTGCCTCGCGGCGTCGTTCCTCCCCACCGCGTCTTCCCACTGTCCCGCACTCGATGCGGCCGTGTCCCGCACTCGGCAGGCTTGACCGATACCGGACTCCTCCGTGGAACGCAGGAGTTGTGCAGGGCGGGAGGGAACACGGCGGAACGGGCGGTATCCCGGGCCGTGTCCCCTCCCCCACCGGCTCAGCGGTGCCGGAACCAGGACATCGAGGCGAGCGCCCGGTCGTCGTAGCCGAACAGCGCCTGGTTCTCCCAGCCGTTGCCGGAGGACGGGGCGGTCGGATCCCAGCCGTTTCCGGACACGGCGGTCCAGGTCGCCTCCCAGTAGAAGACTCCGAGGCCGCGGCCGTTCGGGACGGCCTCCACGATGCTCGCCACGTCGTTCATCCACCGCGTCTGGCCGGCCACGCTCGCCGGATAGCCGGGGACCAGCTCAGCGGCGGTGTCGATGATGTTCTCGTGGGAGTCCTCGCTGTCCAGGCGGAACGGGTAGGCCGTCTCGGCGACGAAGACGGGTTTGCCGTAGCGGGTGGCGGCGTCGTCCAGGGTCGTCTGGAAGTCGGACAGGGTGCCGTGCCAGTAGCCGTAGTACGACAGCCCGATCGCGTCGAACCGCACGCCGTGGGAGCGCGCGCTGTCGAACCACCAGCGGGTGCCCTCCAGGTCACCGCCCTCGGCGAGGTGCAGGGCCACGGCGGTGCCGGAGTCGACCGCCTTGACGGCGTCGTAGCCGGAGTTGAGCAGACCGGCCAGCTGCGTCCAGTGGGAGGTGGAGCCCTCGTTCCACAGCATGCCGCCGTTGATCTCGTTGCCGACCTGGACCATGTCGGCGGTGGTGCCCTGGGCCTTCAACGCGTTCAACACGTCGTAGGTGTGGTGGTACACGTCCGTCTTCAGTTGACTGTAAGAATGGCCCGCCCAGGCCGCGGGCTTGTCCTGGCGGCCCGGGTCGGCCCAGAAGTCGGAGTAGTGGAAGTCCACCAGCAGCTTCATCCCCTGGGCCTTGACGCGCTTGGCCGTGGCCAGGACGCGGGCCTTGTTGTTGAATCCGTCGGCCGGGTCGACCCACACCTTCAGGCGGGCGTAGTTCATGCCGTTCGACTTCAGCAGGGACAGGGCGTCGCCGGCGGTGCCGGAGGCGCTGCGGTAGACGCCGCCCCTGGCCTCGCTCTTGGCGAGGGACGAGATGTCGGCACCCTTGATCGACGTGCCGGACGTGCCCGACGCGAAGGTCAGGTCGTCGACATTGATCCAGTTGCCCGCGTTCGCGTCACTGTTGATGCTGATGGTGCACTGGTTGGTGGTCACGTTGACCGGCACCACGATCCGGATCCACCCACTGGCCGAGACCGGCAGGTCGGTGCGCTGCTCGGCGCCGCCGCAGTTCTTCAGCGCTATGTAGGCGGACTTCTGCCCGCCGCCCGAGCGTACCCAGGCGGTGAGCTTGTAGGCGCCGTTGGTGAGTCCGGACAGGTACTGGTAGGTCTCCACCTTGTAGGCGCCGGCGGCCCAGTGGCTCAGGCGGTGGCTGCCGCCGTGGCCGCCGGGCTCGGTGAACGAGGCGCCGGTGTCGCCGTACTCGGACCAGCCGGCCGGTGCGGCCGCGCCCGCGCCGTCGGCTTCGAAGCCGCCGTTGGTCAGCGTGCTCGCGGCGTGGGCGGAGGTGGCGGGCAGGGCGGTGAGGGCGAGCCCGGCGGTGAGCGGCACCAGCAGGGCTCTCAGGGTGCGTCTGGGATGGAACATCGTCGTCCGTCGTCCCTTCGACGTGGGGTTGGGGAGTGCCTCCCGTCCGCGGCCGGGCGGGAGAGCCCTCCGCCCGCGGCTCGTGGCACGCGCGGGCGGAGGGAGTCGGTTCAGCCGTCGAGCCGGACGACCCGGACGGCTCCGGCGGGCACGGCCAGGCGGCCGGCGGCCCGTTCGCCGGTGAGCAGCTCGGTGCCCGGGACCTCCACGGGCACCTTGACGTCCGCCCCGGTGTGGTTGACGGCGAACAGGTAGGTGCCCGACGCACCGGTGCGGCGGACCACTTCGACGTCCCGGGGCAGGTCGGTCCGCGGCGCGAGCCGGGCGTCCGCGCCCGCCATGCCGAGCAGCGCGTCGAGGCCGTCGGCGCCGAGCCGGGTGGAGACGTACCAGGCGGTGCCCTCGCCGAGGCGGTGCCGGGTCACGGCGGGCAGGCCGGCGGCCAGGCCGTCGGCGTAGGTCAGCACCGTGTCGGCGCCGCGGGGCACCACGAACTCGGTCCACACGTCGGCGCCCAGCTCCGTCCCGTCGGGGCCGGTGATCCGCACGCGTTCGCCGGGCAGCAGCGGGGAGAACTCCTCGATCGTGAGGCCGAGGACGTCCCGCAGCGGCCCCGGGTAGGCACCCTCGTGGACGGCGTCGTGCTCGTCGACGATGCCGGAGAAGTACGAGACGACCAGCGTGCCGCCGCCCTCCACGTACGCCGCCAGATTGCGCCCGGCCGCCTCGGTCATCAGGTACAGGGCCGGAACGACGACCAGGGGGTACCTCGACAAGTCGGCTTCCGGGTGGGCGAAGTCGACGGTGAGGTGGCGGTCGTAGAGGGCCTCGTAGAAGGCGTCGGCGCGCTCGCGGGCGTCGTGGTCGACGCTGGGGCGCCAGTCGAGGGTCTGCGCCCACCAGGACTGCCAGTCCCACAGCACGGCCACGTCGGCCTCGGTGCGCGTGCCGCGGATCTCGCTCAGCGCCTCGAGGCGGGAGCCGAGTTCGACGACCTCGCGCCACACGCGGGTGTCCGTGCCGCCGTGCGGCACCATCGCCGAGTGGAACTTCTCGGCGCCGCGCCGGGACTGGCGCCACTGGAAGAACATCGCGCCCTCGGAGCCGCGCGCCACGTGCGCGAGGGAGTTGCGGGCCATCTGGCCGGGCGCCTTGGCGGGGTTGCGGGCCTGCCAGTTGACGCCCGAGGTGGAGTGCTCCAGCAGCAGCCAGGGGGCGCCGCCCGCGACGGAGCGGGTGAGGTCGGCGGCCATCGCGAGATTGACGTGGGTGCGGCGGCCGTCGGTGATCAGGTAGTGGTCGTTGGTGACGAGGTCGACCTCGCGGCCCCAGGCCCAGTAGTCGACGGAGTCGCACTGGCTCAGGGCCGTCATGAAGTTGGTGGTGACCGGGACGCCCGGGGAGAGGCGGTGCAGGATGTCCCGCTCCGCGACGAAGTTCTCGCGCATGGTGGCGTCGGCGTACCGCTTGTAGTCCAGCGCCTGGCCCGGGTTGACGGCCGCCGGGGTGAGCCGGGGCGGGTTGATCTGCTCGAAGTCGGTGTACCGCTGGCCCCAGAAGGCCGTGCCCCAGGCCTCGTTGACGGCGTCGACGGTGCCGTACGTGGCGGCGAGCCAGCGGCGGAAGTGGGCGGCGCAGGAGTCGCAGTAGCAGGCCGAGACGGGAACGCCGTACTCGTTGTGGACGTGCCACAGCGCCAGGGCGGGGTGGTTCCCGTACCGCTCGGCGAGCGCGGTGGTGATGCTCGCGGCGGCGGCGCGGTAGTGGGCGTTGCTGTGGCAGATGGCGGCGCGGGAGCCGAACTCGTAGCGCACGCCCTCGGCGGTGACGGGCAGCGCCTCGGGGTGGGCCCGGTAGAACCACACGGGCGGGACGACCGTGGGGGTGCCGAGGTCGACGCGGACGCCGTGCTCGTGGAGCAGGTCCAGGAGCCGGTCGAGCCAGCCGAAGTCGTAGGTGGCGGGCGAGGGTTCCAGCAGGGCCCAGGAGAAGATCCCGACGCTCACCATGGTGACGCCGGCCTCGCGCATCAGCCGGACGTCCTCCTGCCAGACGCTTTCCGGCCACTGCTCGGGGTTGTAGTCCCCGCCGAAGGCGAGCCTGGTCAGGCCCCTGGGGGTGGTGTCCGGCATGGATGGTCTCCCGTTGATCGATCAATTGGGAACGTGCACACACAGCAGCGCGGTGCGGAGCCCAACATAACCGCACAGCATCAACCATTGACAAGTGTCCGGGATGTTTCTCTACTGTGAACGCTCACAGAAGCATGGCAGGTTCTCGCAGCAGGCGAGGACCCCAGGTCAGGGGAGAGATCCATGCCGTACACGACGCGCCGCCGCCTCGTGACATCCGCCGTCGCCCTCGCGCTCGGCGCCACCACCCTCGCCGCCTGCGGCTCGGACTCCGGGGACAGCGGGACCGAGTCGGGGCCGGCCTCGCTGACGTACTGGACCTGGACGCCCGGCATGGACAAGGTCGTGGACCTGTGGAACAAGGGCCCGGGCAAGAAGGACGGGATCACCGTCACGGTGAAGAAGCAGGCCTCCGGTGACACCCTGGTCACCAAGATCCTCACCGCGCACAAGGCCGGCAAGGCGCCCGACCTCGTGCAGGCCGAGTACCAGGCCCTGCCCACGCTGGTCAGCAACGACGCCCTCGCCGACATATCGAAGGACGTGGCGGAGGCCGAGGACCGGTTCGCCGAGGGCGTCTGGCAGCAGACGACCCTGGGCACGGACGCGGTCTACGCGGTCCCCCAGGACATCGGGCCGATGATGTTCTACTACCGCGAGGACCTGTTCGAGAAGTACGGCCTGACCGTGCCGACCACCTGGGACGAGTTCGCCGACACCGCCCGCAGGCTGAAGAAGGCGGCGCCCGACAAGGACCTCACGACCTTCTCCGCCAATGACTCCGGCCTCTTCGCGGGCCTCGCCCAGCAGGCGGGCGCGAAGTGGTGGACGACCTCCGGCGACCGGTGGAAGGTCGCGATCGACGACGCGGCGACGCGGAAGGTGGCGAAGTTCTGGGGCGGCCTCGTGAAGGAGGGCGCCATCGACAACCAGCCGATGTACACCCCGTCCTGGAACAAGGCGCTCAACACCGGCAAGCAGATCGCCTGGGTCAGCGCGGTGTGGGCCCCGGGCACCCTCACCACCGCCGCCCCCGACACCCAGGGCAAGTGGGCCATGGCCCCGCTCCCCCAGTGGTCGGCGAGCGAGAACCGCACCGGCAGCTGGGGCGGCTCCTCCACCGCCGTCACCACGGACTCCGAACACCGGCAGGCCGCCGCGAAGTTCGCCACCTGGCTGAACACCGACCGCGCCGCGCTGAACGCGCTGGCCAAGGAGAGCGGCATCTACCCGGCCGCCACCACCGCCCAGACCAGCGGCGCCTTCCTCAAGCCTCCGGCCTACTTCGCCAACCAGGCCGACTTCTACCGCAAGGCCGCCGACATCGCGGAGACCACCGCCCCCTCCGCCTGGGGCCCGAACGTCAACGTCGCCTACACCAGCTTCAAGGACGCCTTCGGGGCCGCCGCGAAGAACAAGTCTGACTTCGGCGCCGCGCTGGACAGGGTGCAGGCCGACACGGTCGCCGACATGAAGAAGCAGGGCTTCGAGGTCGCGGAGTGAACAGCACGGCACGCCGGCGGTCGTACGGGGTCAAGGGGGCCCCGTACGTCTTCCTGATCCCCGCGATCGTCCTGTTCGCGTCGTTCTTCGCCCTCCCCATCGGCTACGCGCTCTGGCTCAGCTTCCGCAAGGTCCAGGTCTCCGGCCTCGGCCTGGGCTCCGGCGCCCGCAGGGAGGTCTGGGCAGGTGTGGAGAACTACACCGACGCCCTCTCCGACAGCGAACTGCTCGACGGCACCCTGCGGGTGCTGGGCTACGGCTGCATCGTCGTCCCGGTGATGCTGGGGCTCGCCCTGCTCTTCGCGCTGATGCTCGACTCGGAGAGGGTGCGGCTCGCGCCCTTCACCCGGCTGGCGATCTTCCTGCCGTATGCCATCCCGGGCGTGGTGGCGGCGCTGCTGTGGGGCTTCCTGTACCTGCCG
The DNA here is from genome assembly GCF_056432865.1 of Streptomyces sp. NPDC044921. NCBI lineage: Bacteria > Bacillati > Actinomycetota > Actinomycetes > Kitasatosporales > Streptomycetaceae > Streptomyces > Streptomyces sp. NPDC044921. Next base: position 69,402 of record NZ_JBWKIF010000002.1, on the reverse strand, counting down.
GACGTCAGCCCCTTCTACTTTGTGCTCGACGAGCTGGGGCTGCCGCAGCCGGACCTGCTGGACGGCGGGCCGCTGTACCTGGCCCTGTCGAACATCGCGGTGTGGGGCGGCACCGGCTTCAACATGATCGTCATCTACACCTCGCTCCGCGCGATCCCCGGGGAGCTGTACGAGGCGGCCAGGCTGGACGGCGCCACGCCGCTGCAGATCGCCCTGCGCATCAAGATCCCGATGGTGGCCCCGTCGCTGGTGCTGACGTTCTTCTTCTCGATCATCGCCACGCTGCAGGTGTACAACGAGCCCACCACCCTCAAGCCGCTCACCAACTCCGTGTCGACGACGTGGAGTCCGCTGATGAAGGTGTACCGGGACGCCTTCGGCGACGGTGACATCCACGGGGCCGCAGCGCAGGCCGTGATCATCGCCTTCGCCACGCTGTTGCTGTCCTTCGGCTTCCTGCGAGCCGCGAACCGTCGTCAGAAGCAGGAGGCAGCCCGATGAGCTCCCTTGCCGTCCCCCAGGCCGAACCGGTGGCGGGCAGCACGCCCGGTACGGCCCAGGACCGCCCGCCGCTGCGCCGCCGGACCGCCCTGCTCCCGACGGTCACGCTGCTGCTGGGCGCCCTGTACTGCCTGCTGCCGGTGGCCTGGGTGGTCATCGCGGCCACCAAGTCCGGGCGGGAGCTGTTCTCCACGTTCACGTTCCTGCCCGGCACCGGCCTCGCGGACAACCTCCGGGACCTGAACGCCTACCGCGACGGTGTCTACTGGCAGTGGATGGGCAACTCCGCCCTGTACGCCGGCCTCGGTGCCCTGCTGTCGACGTGCGTCTCGGCGGTGAGCGGCTACGCCCTGGCGGTCTACCGCTTCCGGGGCCGCGAGACGCTCTTCAACGTGCTGCTCGCGGGCGTGCTGATGCCGCCGGTGATCCTCGCCGTCCCGCAGTACCTGCTGCTGGCGCAGGCCGACCTCACCGACTCCTACCTGTCGGTCCTGCTGCCGCAGGTCCTCTCGCCGTACGGCGTCTACCTGGCCCGGGTCTACGCCGCCGCCGCGGTGCCGGCCGACGTCGTGGAGGCCGGGCGGATGGACGGCGCCGGCGAGTGGCGGATCTTCACCCGGATCGCGCTGCCGATGATGGTCCCCGGCATGGTCACGGTCTTCCTCTTCCAGTTCGTGGCGATCTGGAACAACTTCCTGCTGCCGTACATCATGCTCAGCGACGACGAGAAGTTCCCGATCACCCTGGGGCTGTTCACGTTGCTGGAGCAGGGCGCCAACACCCCGGCGCTGTACACGCTGGTCATCACGGGCGCGTTCCTGGCGGTGCTGCCGCTGGTCGCCCTCTTCCTGGTCATCCAGCGGTTCTGGAGCCTGGATCTGCTCTCCGGAGCCGTAAAGTCATGACCATGAACGCTGCGGGGGGCAGGCGCAGGCCGCCCACGATCCACGACGTGGCGCGCGAGGCGGGGGTCTCGCGCGGCACCGTCTCACGTGTGCTCAACGGCGGTCACTACGTCAGCCCGGCCGCCCAGGAGGCGGTCAACGCGGCCATCCGCAGGACGGGTTACGTCGTCAACCGGCACGCGCGCTCCCTGATCACCGGCCGGTCCGACTCGGTCGGCTTCCTGCTCACCGAGCCGCAGGAGCGGTTCTTCGAGGACCCGAACTTCAACGTCCTGCTGCGCGGCTGCACCCAGGCGCTCGCCGCGCACGACATCCCGCTGCTGCTGATGCTGGCGGGCACCGACGACGAACGGCGGCGCATCACGCGCTACATCACCGCCGGGCACGTGGACGGGGTGCTGCTGGTCTCCAGCCACTCCGGCGATCCGGTCGCCGAGCAGCTGCGCGGAGCGGGGGTGCCGCTGGTCGCGTGCGGCAAGCCGATCGGCCTGGGCTCGAAGGTGAGTTACGTGGCCGCCGACGACCGGGACGGCGCCCGGGACATGGTGCGCCACCTGCTGTCGCTCGGGCGGCGCCGGGTGGGCACGGTGACCGGGCCGCTGGACACGCCCGGCGGTGTGGAGCGCCTCGCCGGGTACAAGGAGGTGCTGGCCGAGGCGGGGCTGCAGTTCGACGAACGGCTCGTCGTCCCCGGCGACTACAGCCGGTCCGGCGGCGAGGCGGGCGCCGAGCGGCTGCTGGCGCAGGCCCCGGACGTGGACGCGGTCTTCGTCGCCTCGGACCTCATGGCGCAGGGCGTGCTGACGGCCCTGCAGCGGGCGGGGCGGCGGGTGCCGCAGGACGTCGCGGTCGGCGGCTTCGACGACTCCCCCGCCGCGCTGGCCTCCAGCCCCGAGCTCACCACCATCCGGCAGCCGTGGGACCGGATCAGCGCCGAGATGGTCCGGGTGCTGCTGGCGCAGATCGGGGGCGAGGATCCGGCGGCGGTGATCCTGCCGACGGAGCTGGTGAAGCGGGAATCGACCTAGCCCCCGGCCGCGGGGCGGCAGTCCCGCTGCATGCATGGTCATGGAACGCCGTGCCGGTGTTACCGTTCCCGTATGGCGGCGAAAACGGCTGGTGCGCGGCTCGAGGAACGGTGGCGGGACATCCTGTCGGCCCACGCGCGCACGATGTGCGAGATCGACCGGGCGCTGCATCCGCACGGTCTCGGCGCGTCCGACTTCGAGGTCCTGGACATGCTCGCGACTGCCACGGCCGAAGGGGGCGAGCAGTGCCGGGTGCAGAACCTGGTGGGGCGGGTGCATCTGAGCCAGAGCGCGCTGTCGCGGCTGATCGCCCGGCTGGAGAAGGACGGGCTGGTGACGCGGTCGGTGTGCGAGGAGGACCGGCGGGGCGTGTGGGTCGCCCTCACGCCCAAGGGCCGGGACCTGCACGCCGAGGTGCTGCCCCTGCAGCGCGCCGCGCTGGCCCGGACCCTGGGCGAGTAGGGCGCCAGGGCCCGGACGGGGGCCGGTACGCCTACGGGCGTGCCAGCAGGGTGCGGACTCCCTCCGAGGTGAGTGTCAGCCGGTGCTCCGAGCTGCCGTCGATGGTGAGCGACAGGTCGTCGGCCGGCCACTGCGCGGCGAGCGCGCCGAGGGGCACCAGACGGTACCGGGAGACGAACGGCAGCAGCCCGGCCATCTCCACCTCCGAGGTGAACACGGGCACCACCGGCTCGCCGCCCGGCTGCTCCAGGACGGGCAGCGCCACCGCCGAGGGGTTGGCGGCGTCGGCGTCGTTGGCGTCGTCGGGCACGGGGATGAGCACGTCGCTGTTGGCGAGCGCGTCCAGAGCCGCCGCGTCCTCCGTGTTCTCGGAGAGGACGTCCAGAGCCCGCTGGGCGGGCGTGGGCGTGGGGTCGTTTGCGGGTGTCTCCATGGCAGATTCCCTGGTAGCGGCGGTCGTGCGGCCCACCCGGGGCATGATCCGCCCCGGGTGCGGTCCTGCTCGCGTACCCGAACGGGCCCGGGGCAACCCTCGCCGGTCCCGGAGGTTCCCGGGAGGCTTCGGGGATCAGCCGTGCAGAACGGCGAGCGGTCCCCGTACGCGCGTGCCGTCGGGCAGCGTCCAGGAGGCGGCGAGGTGGCCCGTCGCTCCCCCGCCGGGCGGGCCGTCCGGGGCGGGCTCCAGGACCCGGTGCAGGCGCAGCACCGGCCCGGACGCCGGGACCAGCCGGGTGCCGTCCTCGTCGTCCGTGGCGGTGAAGTCGGTGGGGAGGGGGTCTTCGCCGGTCCAGGAGGCGGAGACGTCGTCGTCGGGGAGGTCGCTGACGTCCTGGTCCTGCGCCCGGGCCCGCCCTTCGATCAGGGCCGGCAGCTGCGCGAGGAACACGGGGTCGTGGCAGCCGTCGTAGGCCCAGCGCCGCCCGAGCACGCCGTGCTCCATGGTGCCCACCAGGGCGTGCTCGGCCCCCGCGAGCGGGGCGCCGCGGTAGGTGAGCGGCACCAGGTAGGCCGTGGGGCGGGGGCCGCGGGCGTCGGTGACGACGAGGAACTCGATCCCGACCTCGCCCCGCGGGTCGTCCAGCCGGAATCCCCCGGCCCTGGCCAGCCGCGGCCGGGCCGCACCGGCGCGGTACCAGGGGCGGGAGGGCAGCCAGGAGGCGAGCAGTTCCAGCTTGGTCGGCTCGAGTGTGGTCCGGTGGATGACGGCCATGCGGCTGGTTCCCTCTCCGTCGGGTCGGTGGAAGCCCTTGAGACTACGCCCCGGCCGGCCGCCTCCGTAGCGACAGGTACGGCCGTCACGCCCGTCCGCACCTCGCCCGCCGTTTCTCCTGGCAGCCGGCCTACGCACCCGCCGCCCGCACCGCCTGCGACCTCGTGGGGCCCGGACACTGGCGACGGGCACGTCCGCTGGTGTGCCCAGCCGCCGCGGAGACGGCGGCGTCGCACGCTGGGTCGCCGAGCGACGGATGGCCCTGGGGCCGCCGCACCACCCCCGCAGGACGTCACCGCCGTCGATGACGACGACACCCCCGAGGCGGGATGTCTGCCCCGCGCCGATCACGGTCCGCACCGACGTCGCCGGGACCGGCTCAGGCTCGCCGCGCCCGCCCCGGACCGCCTCGACGGCCCGGCGTGCGGCCCCGCGCGGCGCGCTCGCCCCGGTCGGCCGGCTCGTACGGGCGCGGTGGTCCGCCGCCGGGGCCCCGAGGCGCGTCCCGGACGCTGCGGTCGTGCCTGCCGGTGGCGGCCCGCGCCCGTGCGCCGCCGGGCGGTGGCGGTGTGCGTCAGGCCCGGCCCTCGGTGACGGCCCGCTGCCAGGCGCCCTCCCGCAGCAGCCGCAGTCCGTTCAGCCCGACGAGGACCGTGGAGCCCTCGTGGCCCGCGACGCCCAGCGGCAGCGGCAGGTCGCCGGCCAGGTCCCACACGACGAGACCGGCGATGAACACCCCGGCGATGACGAGGTTCTGCACCACCAGCCTGCGGGCGCGGCGGGAGAGGGCGACGGTGGCGGGCACGGCGGCGAGTTCGTCGCGCACGATGACGGCGTCGGCGGTCTCCAGGGCCAGGTCGGAGCCCGCCCGGCCCATGGCGACCCCGGTGTGGGCGGCGGCCAGGGCGGGCGCGTCGTTGACGCCGTCCCCGACGACCAGCACCTTGCGGCCCGCGTCCGTCATCTCCTGGACGGCGGCCAGCTTGTCCTGGGGCAGCAGCCCGGCCCGCACGTCCGCGACGCCGGCCTCCGCGGCGAGGTGCGCGGCGGCCCGTGGGTTGTCGCCGGTGAGCAGCACCGGGGCGGTGCCGGTGAGCCGGGCGAGGGAGCGCACTGTCCCGGCCGCGTCCGGACGCAGCCGGTCGGCGATGCCGAGGAGCCCGGCGGGGTCGCCGTCGACGACGACCAGGACGGCGGTGCGGCCCGACTCCTCCAGGTCGGCGGCCGGGCCCGCGGTGCCGTCCAGCAGCCGGGCCGGGGCGCCCACCGCGACGGCACGGCCGGCGACGACGGCCGTGACGCCGACACCGGGCGCGGACGCGAAGTCCGCCGCCTCGGGCAGGTCGAGGCCGCGCTCGCGTGCGGCGTCCACGACGGCCCGGGCCAGCGGGTGTTCGCTGGGCCGCTCGGCGGCCGCCGCGAGGGTCAGCAGCTCGTCCTCGGACAGGCCGGACCCGGGCAGCGGCCGGACGTCGGTGACGCGCGGGGTGCCCTCGGTCAGGGTGCCGGTCTTGTCCAGCGCGACGGCGTCCACCTGGCCGATCCGCTCCATGACCACGGCCGACTTGACCAGCACGCCGTGCCGTCCGGCGTTGGCGATGGCGGAGAGCAGGGGCGGCATGGTGGCCAGCACGACCGCGCAGGGCGAGGCCACGATCATGAAGGTCATGGCGCGCAGCAGGGCGTCGGTGAGCTGTGCGCCGAAGGCGAGCGGCACGAGGAAGACGGCCAGGGTCGCGGCCACCATGCCCAGGGAATAGCGCTGTTCGACCTTCTCGATGAACAGCTGGGTGGGGGCCTTGGTCTCGGACGCCTCCTGCACCATGCGGACGATCCGGGCGATGACCGAGTCGGACGCGTCGCGCCCGACGCGGATGCGCAGGGCGCCGGTGCCGTTGAGGGTGCCCGCGAAGACCTCGTCGCCGGGCTCCTTGGGCACGGGGAGCGGTTCGCCGGTGATGGTGGCCTGGTCGGCCTCGCTCACGCCGTCCAGGACCCGGCCGTCGGCGCCGATCCGCTCCCCGGGGCGCACCAGGACGATGTCGCCGACCGCCAGTTCCTCCACGGGCACGGTCTGTTCGCCGCCGTCGGAGGCCAGCCGGGTGGCCGTGGCGGGGGTCAGGTCGAGCAGGCCGCGGACGGAGTCGGCGGTGCGGGCCGTGGCCAGGGCCTCCAGCGCGCCGGAGGTGGCGAAGATGACGATGAGCAGCGCCCCGTCCATCACCTGCCCGATCGCGGCCGCGCCGAGGGCTGCGACGACCATCAGCAGGTCGACGTCGAGGGTGCGTTCCCGCAGCGCCTTCAGGCCTTCCCAGCCCGGCTCCCAGCCGCCCGTGACGTACGCCAGCGCGTACAGCGGGCCCCATGCCCAGGCGGGGGCGCCGGTGAGGTCCAGAGGCAGTGCGAGCAGGAAGAAGGCCGTGGCCGCGACGGCCCAGCGCGCCTCGGGGAGCGCGAGGACCCGGGTGCGCCGGCGGGGTGCGGCCCCGGCGCGGGCGGGTGCGGCCCGGTCGACCGGCTGCGGGGTGAGGGTGGAGGTCATCGGGGGTCCTTCTGGCGGGGACGCGTCGGCGCCCCTCACCATACAGGAATACATGAAGACCCGTTCATGCCTTCATATTGCGTCTTCGCGGCCGGTCCCGGGCGTCGGGCACGGGCGGGGTTTTCCCTTTCCGCCCGGGGCTCAGGTGTCGAAGTCCACCGTCAGCGTCTCGGACACCGGGTACGTCTGGCAGGTGAGGACGTAGCCCGCGTCCACCTCGGACGGTTCGAGGGCGAAGTTGCGGCGCATGTCGGCCTTGCCGTCGGTGACCAGGGCCCGGCACGTGCCGCACACGCCGCCCTTGCAGGCGAAGGGCAGGTCGGGGCGGGTCTGCTGGGCGCCTTCGAGGAGGGTGCGTTCGCGGGGCAGGGCGGAGGTGGTGGAGCGGCCGTCCAGGGTGATCGTGACCTGGCTGACCGGGCCGGAGGGGCCGGTCTCCGTGTGCCGCACCTCGCGCACCGGCTCGTCGTCGGCGTAGAAGAGCTCCTGATGCACCCGGCCGGCGGGGACGCCCGCCTCGGCAAGGACCTGCTGGGCGGAGCGGACCATGCCGTGCGGGCCGCACAGCCACCAGTGGTCGGCCGACTCCACGTCGACCAGCGCGCCGATCAGCGCGGAGAGCCGCTCGGCGTCGAGGCGGCCGGAGAGCACCTCGGCCTCGCGGGGTTCGCGGGAGAGGACGTGGGCGAGCTGGAAGCGCGTCGGGTACAGGTCCTTCAGGTCGGCGAGTTCGTCGGCGAACATCACCGTCCCGCTGCGGCGGTTGCCGTAGAGGAGGGTGACGCGGGAACGGGAGTCGGCGGCCAGGACGGACTCGGCGATGGAGACCATGGGCGTGATCCCGGAACCGGCCGCGATCAGGACGTGGTGCCCGGGCGTGGTGAGGTCGGGGGTGAAGGCGCCGGTGGGGGCCATGACCTCGACGGTGTCGCCGGGGCGTAGCTCGCGCACCAGCCAGGAGGAGAACAGGCCGCCCGGGACGACCCGTACGCCGATGCGCGGCGCCGCGCCGGCGGGTGAGCAGATGGAGTAGGAGCGGCGCTCGTCGCGGCCGTCGATCTCGCGCCGCAGGGTGAGCGACTGGCCCGGCGCGAAGGCGAACTCCTCGGCCAGCTCGGCCGGGACGTCGAAGCTGACGGCCGCCGCGTCCTCGCACAGCGGCTGCACGGCGGCGACCCGCAGGGGGTGGAAGACCGGGCGTCGGCGGGCGCGCGGGCGGGCCGCCGGGGCGGGGGCCGGCTCCATCAGGTCCTCCATCAGATCTCCTTGACGTACTCGAACGGCTCGCGGCAGGCGAGGCAGCGCCACAGGGCCTTGCACGAGGTGGCGGCGAAGCGGGAGGTCTCCTCGGTGTCGGCGCTGCCGCAGCGGGGGCAGGGCACCGAGCGCCGGGTCGGCGACAGCACCAGCGGCACCGGACCGGCGGCGCGCACGGGGGCGGCCCCGGGCGGGGCGATGCCGTGCTCGGCGAGCTTGCGGCGGCCCTCCTGCGTGATCCAGTCGCTGGTCCACGGCGGGTCCAGGACGGTGCGGATCTCCACGCGCGCGTACCCGGCGTCGCGCAGCCGGGCGGCCACCCCGGCGCGCATCTCCGCCATGGCCGGGCAGCCCGAGTAGGTGGGGGTCAGGCTCGCGACGACCGTGCCGTCCTCGGTGAGCGACACCTCGCGCAGCACACCGAGGTCGGCCAGGGTGAGCATGGGCAGCTCCGGGTCTGGCACCTGCTCCGCGATCCGCCGGGCCCGCCGGGCGTCGAGCAGCGTGGTCACCATGCCGCCTCCGGGTGGGCCCGGGCCACGCCCTGCAACTCGGCCAGCAGCGGCGCCAGATGCTCGGTGTGCTCGCCGGCGCGGCCGGAGCCGGGCAGCGGCCGGTAGACCGGCATGGGCAGTGCGGCCGCCTCGGTGACCTGGCGCAGGACGGCGACCACCTCGTCCCGGACGTCGTACGCCGTGAACAGCTCGCCCAGGTAGGGCGCCACCTGCTCCTGGGCCCTGCGCATCCGCCGGTGCGACTCCTCGGTGCCGTCGCCGAGGCGCACGGCCCACTCGGCGGCGTACTGGCGGTGGTAGGTCAGTTCCTTCACGCCCTTGGCGGCGATCGCCGCGAGCACCGGGTCGCGGTGGCCGGTGAGCCGCTCGAAGTGCGCGAGGCGCCAGCTGGCGAACACCAGCAGCCGGACGATGGAGAACGCGAAGTCCCCGTTGGGCAGTTCGGCCAGGCGCACGTTGCGGAAGTCGCCGGCGTCGCGGAAGTAGGCGAAGGCGTCCTCGTCGCGGCCGGTGCCGTCGACCTGGCCCGCGCGGGAGTACAGCAGACGGGCCTGGCCGAGCAGGTCGAGGCCGATGTTGGCGAGGGCCACCTCCTCCTCCAGCTCGGGGGCCCGGGTGGTCCATTCGGCGAGCCGCTGGGCCGAGACCAGGGCGTCGTCGGCCAAGGTGACGCAGAGGTCCGACAGTTCACCGGGGTCGACGCCGTCCGGGACGGTGGTGTCGACGCCGTGCAGGGGGTCCTCGAAGCCGGTGCCGTAGGCCCAGCGGGTGTCGTCCTCGTGTCCCTCGGCGAGGGTCAGGTAGACGTGGTCGTCGCTCATGCCCTCTCCTTCAGATGTGCGGGACGTCGTCGGGGATGTCGTAGAAGGTCGGGTGGCGGTAGACCTTGTCGGCGCTGGGCTCGAAGAAGGGGTCCTTCTCGTCGCGCGTGGAGGCGGCGATGTGCTCCGAGCGCACGACCCAGATGGACACGCCCTCGTTGCGGCGGGTGTAGAGGTCGCGGGCGTGGGTGAGCGCCATGCGGTCGTCGGCGGCGTGCAGCGAACCGACGTGGACGTGGTTCAGGCCGCGCTTGCCGCGCACGAACACCTCGTACAGCGGCCAGTCCTGCTTGCCGGCGGTCATGCCACCGCTCCCTTCCGCGTCCGGGACGCCTGCTTGGCGGCGTGGGCGGAGGCCGCCTCGCGCACCCAGGCGCCCTCCTCGTGGGCCGTGCGCCGCCGGGTCACGCGCTGCTCGTTGCACGGGCCGTCGCCCTTGATGACCCGCATCAGCTCGTCCCAGTCGGGCGTGCCGAAGTCGTGGTGTCCCCGCTCCTCGTTCCAGCGCAGCTCCGGGTCGGGGAGCGTCACGCCGAGCTTCTCGGCCTGCGGGACGGTCATGTCGACGAAGCGCTGGCGCAGTTCGTCGTTGCTGTGCCGCTTGATCTTCCAGGCCATGGACCGCGCGGAGTTGGGGGAGGCGTCGTCGGGCGGGCCGAACATCATCAGCGACGGCCACCACCAGCGGTTCACGGCGTCCTGCACCATCTCGCGCTGCTCGGGGGTGCCGCGCATCATCGTCATCAGCAGCTCGTAGCCCTGCCGCTGGTGGAACGACTCCTCCTTGCAGATGCGCACCATGGCGCGCGCGTACGGCCCGTACGAGGAGCGGCACAGCGGCACCTGGTTGCAGATCGCGGCGCCGTCCACGAACCAGCCGATCACGCCGACGTCGGCGAAGCTCAGCGTCGGGTAGTTGAAGATCGAGGAGTACTTCTGGCGGCCCTCGATGAGCCGCTGGGTCAGATCCGCGCGGTCGGCGCCGAGCGTCTCCGCCGCCGCGTACAGGTACAGCCCGTGCCCGGCCTCGTCCTGGACCTTCGCGAACAGAATGGCCTTGCGGCGCAGCGACGGGGCGCGCGTGATCCACTCGCCCTCGGGCTGCATGCCGATGATCTCCGAGTGCGCGTGCTGCGCGATCTGGCGGATCAGTGTCTTCCGGTAGCCCTCGGGCATCCAGTCGCGCGGCTCGATCCGCTGGTCGCGCGCGATCGTCGCGTCGAAGTGCCGCTGGAGGTCCGGCTCGGTGCCGTCCGCCCCCGGGGGGCTGGAGTGTGTCGTGTGCATCCGTCCCACTTCCCAACCGACCATTCGTTCGGTCCATGGTATGACAAGGCGCCGCACCTTGGTAAGACCCCGGCCCTTGACAGGCGCCGAGGCGGATTGGTTATTTGGCGGCACCGAAGCTAACCGAATGTTCGGTCGGGCTACAAGGTGGTGCGAGAAGTGAGTCATGCCGCTGACGCGACACCGGCCGTCGAGGCCATGTTCGCCGCGGACGAGGCCTCCCGCGGGCTGGGCATCGAGCTGCTGGAGCGGGGCGAGGGGACGGCCGTGCTGCGGATGACCGTGACCCGGTCGATGGTGAACGGGCACGGCATCGCCCACGGCGGGTACGTCTTCCTGCTCGCCGACAGCGCCTTCGCCTGCGCCTGCAACAGTCACGGCCCGACGACGGTCGCGGCCGGCGCCGACATCACCTTCGTGGCCCCGGCGCACGAGGGCGACGTCCTCGTGGCACGGGCCGAGGAGCGCACCCGGTACGGCCGCAGCGGCCTGTACGACGTGACCGTGCGGCGCGGCGACGAGGTGATAGCGGAGTTCCGGGGCCGCAGCCGCAGCATCAGGAGCACGAGGCCGAAGGAGCCGGCATGACCAGCGAGACGGGCACCACGACGGACACCGCGGCCGGCGCCGGGCGGCGGGGCGAACCCCTCCCCCACGACCTGCTGGACGACGCCGAGCGCCTGACCCGCGAGCAGCTGCGCGAGCTCCAGCTGGACCGGCTGCGCCGGAGCCTGCGGCACGCCTACGACAACGTGGAGGCGTACCGCGAGAAGTTCGACGCGGCCGGGGTCACGCCCGAGGACTGCCGCTCCCTGGCGGACCTCGCCCGCTTCCCGTTCACCACGAAGGCCGACCTGCGGGACACCTACCCGTTCGGCATGTTCGCGGTCCCCATGGACCAGGTGCGGCGCGTGCACGCCTCCAGCGGCACCACCGGCCGCCCCACGGTGGTGGGCTACACGGAGAACGACCTGTCGATGTGGTCGGACCTGGTGGCCCGCTCGATCCGGGCGGCCGGCGGGCGCCCGGGTCACAGGGTGCACATCTCCTACGGCTACGGCCTGTTCACCGGCGGCCTGGGCGCGCACTACGGCGCCGAACGGGCCGGGTGCACGGTGATCCCCGCCTCGGGCGGCATGACGGCCCGCCAGGTGCAGCTCATCCAGGACTTCCGGCCCGAGATCATCATGGTCACCCCGTCGTACATGCTCGCGCTGCTCGACGAGTTCGAGCGGCAGGGCGTCGACCCGCGCGCGTGCGGTCTGCGGGTGGGCATCTTCGGGGCCGAGCCGTGGACGGAGGAGATGCGCCGCGAGATCGAGGAGCGGACGGACCTCCACGCCGTCGACATATACGGCCTGTCGGAGGTGATCGGCCCGGGCGTCGCGCAGGAGTGCGTGGAGACCAAGGACGGGCTGCACGTGTGGGAGGACCACTTCTACCCCGAGGTCGTCGACCCGATCACCGGCGAGGTGCTGCCCGAGGGCGAGGAGGGCGAACTGGTCTTCACGTCCCTCACCAAGGAGGCGCTGCCGGTGGTCCGCTACCGCACCCGCGATCTGACCCGGCTGCTGCCCGGCACGGCCCGGCCCGCGTTCCGCCGCATCCAGAAGATCACCGGCCGCTGCGACGACATGATCATCCTGCGCGGGGTGAACGTCTTCCCGGGCCAGATCGAGGAGATCGTGCTGCGCACGCCCGGGGTCGCGCCGCACTTCCGGATCGAGCTGACCCGGCGGGGCCGGCTGGACCACATGACCGTGCGGGTCGAGACCCGCCCCGGCACCGCCCCCGGCGAGCGGGAGGCCGCGGCCCGGGCGATCGCCCAAGCCGTCAAGGACGGGGTCGGCGTCTCCGCCGAGGTGACGATCGTCGAACCGGAGACGCTGGAACGCTCGCTGGGCAAACTGCGCCGGGTGAAGGACCTGCGCGGCGGCTGAGGACGGTCGCCGACGCCCGGTCCAGGCCCGCGCCCGTCGCCACCGGCCTGAACCGGGCGGCGCCGTACCGGCCGTAAGCGGACAAGAGGGGCGAAACGCCGCCGTGGTCCTTCGTGGCCCCGCTCCGACCCGCGACCATGCCGTGTCATGGACATCTTGCTCGTCGCCAGCGCGTTCAACAGCCTGTCCCAGCGCGTCTACGCCGAACTGTCGGACCAGGGACACCGGGTGGACGCCGTCCTCGCCTCGCACGGGGACGACGCGGTCCGCGCCGCCGTGCGCGAGGTGCGTCCGGACCTGATCGTCGCGCCCCTGCTGAGGTCGGCGCTGCCCGAGGACGTGTGGCGGGAGCACACCTGTCTGATCGTGCGTCCCGGACCGCCCGGCGACCGGGGCCCGTCCTCCCTGGACTGGGCGATCGACGAGGGCGCCCGCGAGTGGGGGGTGACGGTGTTTCAGGCCGAGGCGGCGCTGGACGCGGGTGACGTCTGGGCGGACGGGACCTTCCCGGTGCCGCCGGCCGGCAAGAGCGACGTGTACCGCAACGAGCTGTCCGACGCCGCCACGGCCGCGGTACTGCTGGCGGTGCGGCGCTTCGCGGAGGGCTCCTTCAAGCCCCGGCCGCAGAGCGATCCCGGGATCCGCGTGGTGTGGCGCGACTTCTTCCGCCAGGAGCAGCGGCGGATCGACTGGGAGAACGACGACACGGAGACGGTGCTGCGCAAGCTGCGCGGGGGCGACTCACGGCCCGGTGTCCTGGACGAGCTGTGCGGGCGGGAGGTGTACCTGCACGGCGGGCACCCGGAGGACCGGCTGCGCGGAGCGCCCGGGGAGTTGCTCGCGACCCGGTCCGGCGCGCTGTGCCGGGCCACCCGGGACGGCGCGGTGTGGATCCCGGAGCTGCGCCCCCGCAAGAGCTCGGGCGACCCGGCGCCGTTCCGCCGCCCGGCGGCCTCGGTGCTGGCCGGCTTCCCGGCGCCGCCCGGGAGCGGCCCGGGCATGCCGGGCTCGCAGGACCGCCCGTACTGGCTGCCGGAGATCGCCGTCCCGCTGGAACTGCCCCCCGCCCGCACCACGTGGGCCGACATCCGCTACCGGCAGCGCGGTTCGGTCGGCTTCCTGTCCTTCTCGTTCCCGGGCGGGGCGATGAGCACCACGCACTGCCGCAGACTCCTCGCCGCCTACCGGTACGCGCTCACCCGCCCCACCTCGGTGCTGGTGCTCGGCGGTGCCCGTGACGTCTTCTCCACCGGCGGCCACCTGCACGTGATCGAGTCCTCGGGCAACCCGGCGAGCGAGTCCTGGTCGAACTGCCTTGCGATGAACGACCTGGTCGAGGCCGTGCTGCGCACCACCGACCGGGTGGTGATCGCGACCCTCGGCGGCAACGCGGTGGCCGGCGGCGTGATGCTCGCGCTGGCCGCCGACGAGGTCTGGTGCCGCACCGGCGGCGTCCTCAACCCGCACTACCGGAACCTGGGTCTGCACGGCTCGGAGTTCTGGACGTACTCGCTGCCGCGCCGGGTGGGGGCGGAGACGGCCGAAAGGCTGACGAGCGAGGCACGGCCGGTGAGCGCGGCGGCCGCGGAGCGGATCGGCCTGGTGGACCGTCTGGTGCCGGTCGCCCCCGGGGAGTTCGCCGAGGAGGTCGCGCGCCTGGCGGCCGAGGTGGCCGCCGACCAGGACCTCGCGCGCCGGATCACCACCAAGACGACGGCGCGTCACGCGGACGAGCTCCAGCGGCCGCTCGCGGAGTACCGGCGGACCGAACTCGCCCGCATGCGCGCCGTGTTCTTCGACCCCGAGGCCCCGTACCACGCGTTGCGGTCCGCCTTCGTCCGCGGAACGCCGAGCGGCTCCGCCCGTCCGTTGGCCACGGCCGGCACGGCCTGATCCTACGGCCGCCGCCGGTGGGCACCGGCCGCGTCCTCCGGTCCGCCTCCCCCGCCCCGGCGGGTACCCGCACCCGGTGCCCCGCCGCACGACGACGGCCCGTCGGCGGCGGAGCGCGACGGGCCGGCACCGGGACGGTGCGCAGCGGGGGGCGGGGGCGTCACCGCCGGGTGCCGGCGAGCCGGCGGGCCAGCAGCGGGACGATCACCGCGGCGGCCACCAGGTGGGACACGGCCAGGACGATCCGGGTGGACACCGCGGTGTGCGGGGCGACGGCGGGACCGGCGAGGGACAGCACGGTGAGGACGACGGTGGTGACCGTGAAGGCGCGGGCCGGCCTGCGGGCCCAGCGGGCGAGCACGACCGCCAGGACGATCCCGGCGACCGACCAGAACACCACCCCGCCGAAGAACCCGCCGACCGGGATCTCCGCGGCCTCGGCGGCCCCGGGGCTCGCCGCTTCCATGGGGACGCCCGCCGCGCGGGCGGCCAGCGCGAAGGCCTCCGTCACGACGGCGCCGGCCAGGGTCGCCAGGACGCCGACGAGCCATACGGGACCTGCGGAGAGGAAGCCGGTGACGGTCCGGGAGGTGGCCGGGGCGGTCCGGGTCTGCGGGGTCGTCGCACTCATGTCACTGTCTCCTGGGGGGAGTCGGGGGCGCGGGGTGCGCCTCTCGGAAGGGTGGACGGCGCGGCGCGGCGGAACTCATCGGTGGCCCGGGGACTTTCCGCGAGCGGCCGGCCGTTGGTCCGGATGGCACACGTCACCCGCACGAACCCGCGCGTGGCGGGAAGGCGTCACTCCATGGACCAGCCGATGAACCACCCCCGCCTCACCACGAGCCTCGCCGTCACGACCCTGGCCGACCCGCTGGTCAACAAGGGCACCGCCTTCACCCGCGCCGAACGCGAGGCACTCGGTCTGGACGGGCTGCTCCCGCCCGCGGTGGAGACCCTGGACGAGCAGGTCGCCCGCGCCCACGAGGCGTTCCGCGGCTACGACAAGCCCCTGAACCGGCACATCTACCTGCGGCAGTTGCAGGACACCAACGAGGTGCTCTTCTACCGCCTGGTCACCGAGTACCTGGAGGAACTGCTGCCGGTCGTCTACACCCCGACGGTGGGCGAGGCCTGCCGGCGGTTCAGCGAGATCTACCGCCGGCCGCGCGGGCTGTTCCTCACCTGGGAGGACCGGCACCGCTTCCGTGACATCCTGCGCAACCGCCCGCACGGCAACCAGGGCGTGGACGTCATCGTCGTCACCGACGGGCAGCGCATCCTCGGGCTGGGCGACCAGGGCGTCGGCGGCATGGGCATCCCGATCGGCAAGCTCAGCCTGTACACGGCGATCGGCGGCATCCACCCCGCCCGCACCCTGCCGGTCCTGCTGGATGTCGGCACGGACAACGAGGAGCTGCTCGGCAACCCGCGCTACCTGGGCCGGCGCGCCCACCGGCTGACGGGCGCCGAGTACGACGAGATGATCGAGGCGTTCGTGTCGGCGGTCGAGGCGGAGCTGCCCGGAACGCTGCTGCAGTGGGAGGACTTCGCCACGGCCCATGCGTATCCGATCCTGGAGCGCTACCGGGACCGGCTGCTCACCTTCAACGACGACATCCAGGGCACCGCGGCCGTCACGCTCGGCGCCCTGTCGACCGCCGCGGACGTGGCCGGCACGCCCCTGCCCGAGCAGCGGCTGGTGATCCTCGGGGCGGGGTCGGCCGCGATCGGCGTCGCCGAGATGATCCGGACGGCCATGGTCGACGAGGGGCTGACCGAGGACGAGGCCACGGCGCGGTTCTGGATCCTCGACGTCGACGGTCTGCTGGTGTCGTCCCGCTCCGGACTGTCCCCGCAGCAGCGCGTGTTCGCCCGGGACGACGGCGAGGTGGCCGACTGGGACGGCACCGGCCTCGCCGAGGTGGTGCGCCGCGTCGAGCCGACGGCGCTGATCGGCCTGTCGACGGCACACGGCGCCTTCACCGAGGAGATCGTGCGGCAGATGGCCACCACGTGCGAACGGCCCGTGATCTTCCCGCTGTCCAACCCCACCTCCCACTCCGAGGCGGACCCCGCCGACCTCACGCGCTGGACGGACGGCCGCGCGCTGATCGCCACCGGCTCGCCCTTCCCGCCGCTCACGGTGGACGGGCACCGGGTGCCGGTGGCGCAGTCGAACAACGTGTACGTGTTCCCGGCCATGGGCCTGGCGGTGACCGCGAGCCGCGCCACGCGTGTCACCGACCGGATGCTCGTGGCCGCCGCGCGGGCCGTCGCGCGGTGCGCGGTGCGGGCCGCCGACGGGGTGGAGGGTCCCGTGCCGCTGCTGCCCCCGCTGGCCGGGATGCGCGAGTCCGCCCGGGAGATCGCCCTGGCCGCGGCCCTCGCCGCCGTGCAGGACGGGGTGGCCCCGCGCGCGACGCAGGACGAGCTGCGCGAGGCGATCGCACGGGCGCAGTGGACGCCCCGCTACGCGGACTGAGCACCGCGCCACGCGCCCGCCGCGGGGGACGTGCTGTCCGGGCACGACGGTCGACCCGCGGCGGCGTCGGCGGCAGGGACCAGCGGCTCCCTCACCGACGGCGCGCCGGACGCGGCCGCCGGCGCCCGAGGACGGCGCCGACGAGCGGGAGCCCCAGCGCGCTCGCGCGGGCGTCCAGCGCGCTCGTCCGCCCGGTCGCCGGACCTGGGCAGTGTTCATCACGATGAGCGCGCACCCCTGGCCGCCGCTGCGCCGAACGGCACCGCCCGGACCGTATCGCCGCGTTTGCCCCACTCCGGAACGGTCAACGATCTCCGGGACCGAACGGAGAGCCAGCGCAGCCGGAGGCGACACGGGATGAGCGTCATCAGACCGTCGCGGACGACAGTCGGCCGTGGGGACCGGCGGCCGGCCCGGTCCGGTCCCCGGGCGAGCGCCGACATGCCGTGAGAAGGCCGGGGCACGGGGTGCACGGCGGATGGCGGCGGACGGGGGCGCACAGCCTCATCCGGCGGGGCCGCGAGGTGGAGTTGATGCACCGGGCCATGGGGTTCGCCACGCTCGCGCTGGTCACGCTGGCGCCGCTGCTGATCGTGGTGGCCGCGGCCGATCCGCTCGGGGGCGGCGGCTTCGCCTCCTGGCTGGCCGACGGCATGGGGCTGTCGGGGCGGTCCGCGCGGGTGCTGACGGACATCATCAGCCCTCCGCGCGAGGTCATCGGCACCACCAGCGTGCTCGGCGGCGTCGCGCTCGCCGTCTTCGGCGTGGCGTTCGCGGGCAGCGTGCAGAACGGCTACGAGCGCATCTGGGGCCTGACGGCCGGCCCGTGGCACCGCGTCTGGCGCCAGGCGGTGTGGATGATCGCCATGACCGTGTACCTGTACCAGGAGGTGCAGACGCGCAGCCTGGTGTCCGGACCGGAGCGGATCGTGCTGGCCGCGGCGTCCGGTGTGCTGTTCTTCTGGTGGGGCCAGCGCTTCCTGCTGGGCGGGCAGGTGCGCTGGCGCGAACTGCTCCCCGGGGCGGTGGCCACCATGGCGGGCCTGGTCGGCCTGCGCACCTTCTCCTACTTCGTGTTCACGCCGCTCATCGTCACCAACGCCATCAGCTACGGAGCGGTCGGCGTGGTCCTCGTCGTGGAGTCCTGGCTCATCGGCGTGGGGTACGTCGTCTACGGCGGTGCCCTGGTGGGTCGCTGGCTGCTCGAACACCACGTCCCGGGCCACTCGGGTGCGGCCCGGCCCGATCGCCTATCTTGACGCCCATGCAGTCCTACACCATCGGCCAGGCCGCACGGCTCCTCGGCGTCAGCCCCGACACCGCGCGGCGCTGGGCGGACGCGGGGCGGGTGGCGACCCACCGGGACGAGGGCGGGCGGCGCCTGATCGACGGACGGGACCTGGCCGCGTTCTCCGTGGAACTGGCCCGCAGCGGCGGCGCCGAGGAGGACGGCGAGGCGTACACCTCCGTCCGCAACGCGTTCCCCGGCATCGTCACCGCCGTGAAACTCGGCGACGTCGCCGCGCAGGTGGAGATCCAGGCCGGGCCCCACCGCCTGGTGTCGCTGCTGACCCGGGAGGCCGTGGAGGAGCTCGGGCTGGAGGTCGGCATGGAGGCCACCGCCCGGGTGAAATCGACGAACGTGCACATCGACCGCGCGTGAGACGCTCCGTACGAACGCACATGCCAGCCTCGCGGGACGCTTTCTCCGCTCATGCGAACCCACAGGAGACTTTCCCCTCGCATCTGCGGCACTATCATCGACGCATGCACGCCCACCGCACCGGGGGTGCGGCCGCGTCACCGACAGTCCGTAGAGGGAGTGCACCCGCGATGACCCGTACCGCGCGCCGGTTCCGCCACCTGTCCCGGACGGCCGTGCCGGGCACCGTCGCCCTGCTGGCCCTGAGCGCCTGCTCGCCGTCCGGGCCGGACGCCTCGGACTCCCCCGGCGCGGGCTCCTCGCCGGGCGCGGTCTCCGGCGAGGTGACCGTCTTCGCCGCCGCCTCGCTGCAGAACAGCTTCACCGCGCTCGGCCGGCGGTTCGAGAAGGAGCACCCCGGTACGAAGGTCACCTTCAGCTTCGGCGGCAGCGACTCCCTCGCCGCGAGCGTCACCGGCGGCGCCCCGGCGGACGTCTTCGCCGCGGCCAGCCCCAAGACCATGAAGATCGTCACGGACGCCGGTGCCGCCTCCGGCACGCCCGCCACCTTCGTCCGCAACGAACTGGAGATCGCCACCCTGCCGGGCAACCCCGAGAAGATCTCCTCCCTCGAGGACCTCACCGCGAAGGACCTGAAGGTCGTGCTCTGCGCCCAGGAGGTGCCCTGCGGCGCCGCCGCCCGTAAGGCCCTCGACGCCGGCGGACTGAAGCTCACCCCGGTCTCCTACGAGCAGGACGTGAAGGCCGCCCTGACGAAGGTCGAGCTGAAGGAGGCCGACGCGGCCGTCGTCTACAAGACGGATGTGCGCGCCGCGGGTGACAAGGTGGAGGGCGTGGAGTTCCCCGAGTCCGCCGACGCCGTCAACGACTACCCGATCGCCCTGCTCAAGGACGCGCCGAACGCCGAGGCCGCCAAGGCGTTCATCGCGCTGGTGCGCTCCGCCGAGGGTGAGCGGGTGCTGAGCCGGGCCGGGTTCCGCACGCCGTGACCGCCCCGACCGACCGGCCCGGCACCACGGCCGGCAGCCTCCGGGGCGGGCCGCGGCGCGTCCGGACCGGCGTGCCGCTGCCGCTGCTCCTTCCCGCGCTGCTCGGCGTGGCCTTCCTGACCGTCCCGCTGATCGCCCTGCTCGTACGGACGCCGTGGCAGAGCCTTCCCGAGCAGCTGACGAGCGCCGCCGTGTGGCAGGCGCTGAGGCTGTCCCTGCTGTGCGCGACGGCGGCGACCGCGGTGAGCCTGGTGATCGGCGTGCCGCTGGCCTGGCTGCTGGCCCGGGTCGACTTTCCCGGCCGCGGTGTCGTACGCGCCCTGGTCACCCTGCCCCTCGTCCTGCCGCCGGTCGTCGGGGGCGTGGCCCTGCTGACGGCCCTCGGGCGCAACGGCATCGTCGGGCAGTGGCTGGACGCCTGGTTCGGGGTCACGCTGCCCTTCACGACGGCGGGCGTCGTCGTCGCCGAGGCGTTCGTGGCGATGCCGTTCCTCGTCATCAGCGTGGAGGGCACGCTGCGGGCCGCCGACCCGCGCTACGAGGAGGCGGCCACGACCCTGGGTGCCTCGCGCTTCACCGCGTTCCGCCGGGTCACGCTGCCGCTGATCGCCCCGGGCATCGCGGCCGGCGCGGTACTGGCCTGGGCGCGGGCGCTGGGCGAGTTCGGCGCGACGATCACCTTCGCGGGCAACTTTCCCGGGCGCACCCAGACCATGCCGCTGGCCGTCTACCTGGCGCTGCAGAGCGACCCGGAGGCCGCGATCGCCCTGAGCCTGGTGCTGCTCGCGGTGTCGGTCGCGGTGCTGGCCGGACTGCGGGACCGCTGGATGAGCGGGGGGTGACCGGCATGGGCCAGGGCCGCACCAGTGGTCGGCGCGATCGACGGCAGGGGACGACGACAGGGGACGACGGCAGGAGGACGCATGACCGGGAACGGTGACCACGACGTCGGCGCGGGTTCCGGCACGGCCGGGCTCGACGCCCGTCTCGTCGTGGAGCGCGGCGGCTTCCGCCTCGACGTGGCCCTGGCCGTCGCGCCCGGTGAGGTCGTCGCCCTGCTCGGCCCGAACGGCGCCGGCAAGACCACCGCCCTGCGCGCCCTCGCCGGCCTGACCCCGCTCACCGACGGCCATCTGCGGCTGGACGGCACGGACCTGGACCGTGTGCCGCCGGAGTCCCGCCCGGTCGGCGTCGTCTTCCAGGACTACCTGCTCTTCCCGCACCTCAGCGCCCTTGACAACGTGGCGTTCGGACCCCGCTGCCAGGGCGCGACGAAGGCACAGGCCCGCGCGCAGGCCGCCGCGTGGCTCGACCGGCTGGGCCTCGCCGACCACGCCGGTGCCCGGCCGCGCAGGCTCTCCGGCGGTCAGGCCCAGCGCGTCGCCCTGGCCCGCGCCCTGGCCACGCACCCCCGCCTGCTGCTCCTCGACGAGCCGCTGGCCGCCCTCGACGCCCGGACGCGGCTGGAGGTGCGCGCCCGGCTCCGGCGCCACCTCGCGGACTTCGAGGCCGTCGCCGTGCTGGTCACGCACGACCCGCTGGACGCCATGGTGCTGGCCGACCGGCTCGTCGTCGTCGAGCACGGGCGGGTCGTCCAGGAGGGCACGCCGCCCGACATCGCCCGCCACCCGCGCACGGACTACATCGCGCAGCTGGTCGGCCTCAACCTGTACCGGGGCGAGGCCGACGGCCACACCGTCCGGCTGGCCGACGGCCCCAGCGTCACCACCACGGAGCTGTTGTCCGGCCCGGTCTTCGTGGCGTTCCCGCCCGGCGCCGTGACCCTCCACCGCTGCCGCCCCACCGGCTCCAGCGCCCGCAACCTCTGGCGCTGCGAGGTCGCCGGCCTGGAGACGCACGGCGACCAGATCCGCGCCGACCTCACCGGCGAGCTCCCCCTCGCCGCCGACCTCACCACGGTCGCCGCCGCCGAACTCGACCTGCATCCCGGTACCGAGGTCTGGGCGACGGTGAAGGCGGCACAGACCCACGCCTATCCCGTCTGAGGGGACGCCACACGCCTGGCGGAAGCCCCGGCGACGCTGTCCCGGCACGGCGCTGCGGCCTCGGCCCATGGTGGCCGCACGCATTGCCTCGTTGGTGTACGCAGGCGCCAAATGATCATGGATGGGCAGTAGGAAGCGCCCGCGTGCTCGGGTGAACGTTCCGCGCACGTCTCCCGTCGCATGTGAAGCAGGAGGGAAGGGTGAGCGGATGGCGAACACGCGCACGTCCACGACGGGCGAGCCTGTGCTGCAACCGTTGGATAAAGAGCTGGTACGCGCGATGCTGGCTCTCGGCGGCGTTCCGTGGGGCGAGCTCGAGGACGAGGCCGGCAGGCCGGACCCGGGGGCTGTGCCCGCCCTCGAGCCGGTCCCCCTGGCCAAGCCGCGTCGTCGACGTCGTGTGGTCGCCGTCTCACTCACGACAGCCGCGGCCGCCGCGTGCATCGCCGTGACCCTGTCCGTCATGAACGGAACCTCCGGGAACACTTCGCGCGAGACGCAGAGCGGACGCGGGCAGACGCTCACCGAGTGGATCGCATGCGCCGACACCATCGCCGTCGGCGACGTTACCGAAATCCGCCCCTCCAGTAAGGGCCGCATCAGTGTGGCCTTCGCGGTCCAAGAGTGGATCAAGCCGTCCCGCGGTGACAGAAGGATCAGCCTTGACCTGGTCGATCCGCGTGCGGCCGAGGCTCGCCCGCCGATAGAGAAAGGGCAGCGTCTGCTGATCGTGGTCCCCGAGCGCACCGACCAGGAGGCGTCCACATACGAAGGCGCCCGACTGGCCAAGTACCGGTCGGTGATCACGAAGGTGCTCGACAAGGCCGAGCACGAGGCATGCCCCTCGCCGTGGAGCCGCACCGGCCAATAACGTCTTGCGCGCGATGCGGACGCCGATGCGCCGCGGGTTCCCGGAGCAGATACCGACGGCCGAACGGTTGCTGCCGTCACTTACAGAGGTCAGCACCGAACCAGCACGGGAGTCAGCACCCCACCACCGAAGCATCCCAGACCTGCATAATTCGGACAGCGCTTCACCGGCCCCCTGGAGGCTCTCGCAAAGGCTCCGGCCCCGCCCTCATGGTGGCCGCACGCACCTCCGCACCCGGAACTATGGTGTCCCACCACATGTGCCGCTGACCTGCGGATTCCTACGGTATGGCGACACGAAACCGTCCCCGCCAACTGCCAGGAAGTGGTGCCGATGCCCTCCCCCGCAACCGCTCCCCCACCCCCCGCCAGCCTCAAGCGCATCGTCACCGCCAGCCTCATCGGCACCACCATCGAGTGGTACGACTTCTTCCTCTACGGCTCCGCCGCCGCGCTCGTCTTCAACCAGCTGTTCTTCCCCGGCTCCGACCCGCTCGTCGGCACCCTGCTGTCGTTCCTGACGTACGCCGTCGGCTTCGCCGCCCGGCCCCTGGGCGCCCTGGTGTTCGGGCACTACGGCGACCGGCTCGGGCGCAAGAAGCTGCTGGTGCTCAGTCTGCTGCTGATGGGCGGGGCGACCTTCGCCATCGGCCTGCTGCCGACGCACGCCACCATCGGCACCGCCGCGCCGGTCCTGCTCACGGTGCTCCGGCTGGTGCAGGGGTTCGCGCTCGGCGGCGAGTGGGGCGGCGCGGTGCTGCTCGTGTCGGAGCACGGGGACGCGCGGCGGCGCGGGTTCTGGGCCTCCTGGCCGCAGACCGGCGCCCCGGCGGGTCAGCTCCTCGCCACCGGTGTGCTGTCCCTGCTGACGGCCGTGCTGTCGGACGCCGCGTTCACCGACTGGGGCTGGCGGATCCCGTTCCTGCTCTCCGGCGTGCTGGTGATCGTCGGTTTGTGGATTCGTCTTTCTGTCGACGAATCGCCCGTCTTCAAGCAGGCCCTGGCGCAGGCCCAGGCACGCAGCGCGGCCCGGGACACGGCGGCGGAGAAGCTCCCGCTCGTCGCCGTGCTGCGCCACCACTGGCGTGACGTCCTGGTCGCGATGGGCGCGCGCATGGCGGAGAACATCAGCTACTACGTGATCACCGCGTTCATCCTCGTCTACGCCACCACCTCGGCCGGCGTCTCCAAGCAGACGGCGCTCAACGCCGTGCTGATCGCCTCGGCCGTGCACTTCGCGGTCATCCCGGCGTGGGGCGCGCTCTCCGACCGCATCGGCCGCCGGCCGGTGTACCTGGTGGGCGCGGTCGGGGTCGGGCTGTGGATGTTCCCCTTCTTCGCCCTGATCGACACGGGCGGCTTCGGCAGCCTGCTCCTCGCCGTGACCGTCGGGCTGGTGCTGCACGGGGCGATGTACGCGCCGCAGGCCGCGTTCTTCTCCGAGATGTTCGCGACGCGGATGCGGTACTCCGGGGCGTCCATCGGCGCCCAGTTCGCCTCCGTCGCGGCGGGCGCGCCGGCGCCGCTGATCGCCACCGCCCTGCTGTCCGACTACGGCAGCTCCACGCCGATCGCCCTGTATGTCATCGCCGCCGCCGTGCTCACGGTCGTCGCCGTGGCGGCGGCCGAGGAGACCCGCAACCGGGACCTGGCCGACGTAGCCCCGCCCGCCGAGGCGGAGACGGCGGCGACCGTGCCGGGGGACGCCCGGGCCCTGTGAGGCACGCACCGCTTCCGGCCCCCGTACGCCACCCGGCGTGCGGGGACCGGTGCCGTGCGGGGCTCGCCCTGCCGGCGGGGGCAGCGCCGCCGTACGGGCCGCCGGGTGGAGCAGCGCCGTACGGGCCGCCGGGTGGAGCAGCGCCGTGCGGGCCGCCGGGTGGAGCAGCGCCGTGCGGGAGCTCGCGCCCCGCCGGGCCTTCAGGGCCCGGCCGGTGCCGACAGCCGGTGCAGCCGTAGCGCCAGCTGGATCTCCAGGGCGCGGGCCGGGCTCTGCCAGTCGTCGCCGAGGAGACGGCCGACGCGCTCCAGGCGCTGGGCGACCGTGTTCACATGGACGTGCAGGTCGTCCTTGGTGCGGGCCGGGCTCATGCCGCAGGCGAAGTACGCGTCCAGCGTGCGCACCAGCTCGGTGCCGCGGCGCCGGTCGTACGCCACGACCTGGCCGATGGTGCGGTCGACGAAGCCCGGGATGTCCCGGTCGCCGGCCAGGAGCAGCCCCAGGAAGCCGAAGTCCTCGGCGGCGGCCCCGTCGCCGGCGCGGCCGAGGAGCCGCAGCGCGTCGAGGCAGCGCCGGGCCTCCCCGTAGGCCGTGGCGACCGCGTCGGGCCGGGTGGCCAGGCCGCCGGCGGGCGCGGAGGCGCCGACGGTGACCGGTGCGTGGACCGCGGTGCCCAGTTGCCGGGCGGCGGCACGGGCGAGCTCGGTGGCGGTGCCGTCCGGGCCCAGCGGCAGCAGCAGGACCGTGCCGCCGTCCCGGGCGGCCGCGAGGCCGTGCCGGGTCGCGGCGAGGTGGGACGCGGCCGCCGCCAGGCGTCTGCGGACGTCGGCCTCCTCGCCGGCCTCGGCGGCGCCGCCCTCCAGCCGCGCGGCCAGCACCACGTGGACGGCGTCGAGGTCGGCGTGGAGGCGGGCCGCGCGCTCCCGCAGCACGCGCGGGTCGCGGTCGCGCGCGTCCAGCAGGTCGTCCAGCAGCTCCCCGCGCACGCGCTGCTCCGCCTCGGCGGCCGACCGGCGGGCCAGGAGCAGCAGGGACGTGACCATCGCGGCCCGCTCCAGCGTGCGCTGGTCGACGGGGTCCAGGCCCGGGTGCCCGCGCAGCACGAGCGCGCCGAGCAGTTCGCCGCCGGCGGCGACGGCCGCGATCCAGTCGTCCTCGTGGCGTACCGCGTGGCCCTCCGCGCGGGAGGCCTCCAGCGCCCCGGCCGGTGCCGCGGCGGCCTCGGCGAACTCGACCGTGCCGTCGAGGACCTGGGAGACCGCGGCCGCCACGTCGTGCACCCCGCCCCCGCGCAGGACCAGTTCGGCGAGCCGGTCGTGCACGTCGGAGGCGCGCTCGATGACGCCGCTGCGGTCGCGGATGATCTCGTTGGCCCGCTCCAGGCCGGCGAGGGCGGAGCGGGTCTCGGCGAGCAGGTTGGCGGTGTCGATCGCGGCCGCGGCCAGAGCCGCGAAGGAGCCCAGCAGGGCGATCTGCTCCCGCTCGAAGACCCGGGCCCGGCGGTCCGCCGCGAACAGCACGCCGATGACGTGGTGCCCCAGCGTCAGCGGCACGCCCAGGATCGCCACGAGCCCCTCGTCGCGCACGCCCGCGTCGATGGTGCGGGTGTGCTGGAAGCGGTCGTCCTTGAAGTAGTCGTCGGTGACGTAGGGGCGGGCCGTCTGGGCGACCAGGCCGCCGAGGCCCTCCCCCATGCCGAGGCGCAGCTGCTGGAACCGGGCCGCGACCGAGCCCTCGGTGACGCGCATGTACGTGTCGCCCCGCACCGGGTCGTTCAGGCTGAGGTAGGCGATGTCCGTGCCCAAAAGGGAGCGGGCGCGCTGGACGATCGCCCGGAGGACGGCATCGAGGTCGCGCAGTCCGGCGAGGTCGTGGGCGGTCTCGAACAGCGCGGACAGCTCGGCCTCGCGGCGGCGCCGTCCTTCCAGCTCCGCGCGGACGCGCAGGGCGAGCGGCTTGGCCCGCTGGAGCGCCCCGATCCACTCCGGCGGCCGTCCCTCGGCGCGCGCGAGCAGCACCGGCTGCTCGTAGGCGTCGGCGGACGCGCCCCGGGCCAGGAGCTCCAGGTAGGGCGTCTCGGCGCTCGCCGGCCGTCCCCCGGGGGCGGCGGAGCGCTCGGCTTGCTGCACGTGATCGCTGGACATGCTCACAGGATTCACCATGACCCGGCGGTCCCGTCAGGCCTGTGGACAACTGCCGGGCGGCCCGGCCCTCAGTGGGCGGTCCAGCCGCCGTCGAGCACGAGCGAGGTGCCGGTGACGAAGGAGGCCTGGGGAGCGCACAGGTACGCCACGGCCTCGGCGACCTCCTCCGGTTCGATGAGCCGCTTGACGGCGCTGTCCTGGAGCAGCACCTCGGACAGGACGCGCTCCTCGGGGATGCCGTGGGCCCGTGCCTGGTCGGCGATCTGCGTCTCGACCAGGGGGGTGCGCACATAGGCGGGACTCACACAGTTCGAGGTGACCCCGTGGGGCGCGCCTTCGAGGGCGGTGGTCTTGGACAGCCCCTCCAGGCCGTGTTTGGCCGCCACATAGGCCGACTTGTAGGCCGAGGCGCGCAGCCCGTGGACGGACGACACGTTCACGATGCGGCCCCACTGCTGTCCGTACATGTGGGGCAGGGCGCCGCGGATCAGCCGGAACGGCGCCTCCAGCATGACGGTGAGCACCGTGTGGAAGACGTCGGGCGGGAACTCCTCGATGGGGCGCACGAGTTGCAGACCGGCGTTGTTGACGAGGACGTCGGTGCCGGCGGCGGCGAGTTCGGCGGCGTCGAGGTCGGTGAGGTCCAGCAGGTGCGGTTCCACGGTGCCGGCGAGGCCGGTGCCCTGCGCGGCGAGCGCCTCCAGGCCCGCTCCGTCCCGGTCGACGGCTCTGACCTTGGCGCCGGCGGCGGCGAGCCGCAGCGCGCAGGCGCGGCCGATGCCGCCGGCGGCGCCGGTGACGAGCGCGGTGCGGCCGCCGAGGTCGAGCGGGCTGGCGTGGGGGGCCGGGAGGACACGGGGCGCGGTCATGTCTCGACCCTAGGCAGGGCCCCGCCCTCGCCCCATGTGGTCACACCCCACAGTTCAGCCGGAGCCAGTGGGGTCGAACCATGTGGGGCCGTCCGACAGGGCCTGCTTGATCCGCAGCAGGCCGAACTCGTGCAGCTCGGGCAGGGCGTCGATGTCGAACCAGGCCACGTCCAGCGACTCGTCGTCGTTGACCCGGGCCTCGCCGCCGACGGCCCGGCAGCGGAAGGTGATGTCCATGTACTGGCAGGTGTCGCCGTTGTCGTAGGTGACGGGCTCCAGGGCCTGGACGACGACGACCCGTTCGGCGACGCAGCGCACGGCCGTCTCCTCGTAGACCTCGCGCACGGCGCAGGCCGCGGGCTGCTCCCCCGGGTCCGGGATGCCGCCGATCACCGACCAGGTGCGGGTGTCGGCCCTGCGGTTGAGCAGGACTCTGCCCTCGTCGTCGAAGACGAGGGCGGTGACGCCCGGAAGCCAGAGCAGCTGGTGACCCGCGGAGGCGCGGAGCGTGCGGATGAAGTCAGGAGTAGCCATGACCACGACCCTAAAGGGGCCGGTCCGGGCGCCCTGGCCGGTTTCGACGGTGTGCGACCGGCGTACGGCTACACGTCACCGGCGCGTCGCCCGCGCAGGCGGGCGCCGACCGCCCAGCCCAGTCCGCCGGCCGCGACGAGCACGAGCGCGGTCTCCGGCAGGACGCCGAGCCGGGTGGCCGGGGTCAGCGAGGAGCGCAGCGGCACCTCCTGCACCAGCGAGTCCGCCACGAACATGCCGGTGCGCTGGGTGATCCGCCCGTCCGGCATGATGAAGGCGCTGACCCCGCTGGTCACCGGCACGGCCACGGTCCGGCTGTGCTCGACCGCGCGGACGCGGGACATGGCGAGCTGCTGGTAGGTCATCTCGCTGCGGTCGAAGGTGGCGTTGTTGCTCGGCACGGAGATCATCTGGGCGCCGTCGGTGACCTCGGAGCGCACGGCCCAGTCGAAGGCGGCCTCGTAGCAGGTGACGAGGCCGACCTCGGCGCCGTGCATGGTGAACACGCCCGGCTGCGTGCCCCGGCTGAAGTCCTGGCGGACCATGGCCGTCCAGTCGGGGTTGATCGCGCCGATGAGCGAGCGCAGCGGCAGGTACTCGCCGAAGGGCTGGATCTGACGCTTGTCGTAGGTGTCGACCGGGCCCTTGGCGGGGTCCCACAAAATCTGCTCGTTGTACAGCTTGCCGTCGCGCTCGACGACGCCGCCCACCGAGACGGGCACGCCGACGGCCCGGGCCGCCGCGTCGATGACGGCGCGGGCGTCGGGGTTGGCGAAGGGGTCGATGTCGGAGGAGTTCTCCGGCCAGAGCACGAAGTCGGGCCGGGCGACCCTGCCGGCCTTGACCTCGGCGGCCAGGCGCTCGGTCTCGCGCGCGTGGTAGTCGAGCACGGCCCGCCGCTGGGCGTTGAAGTCCAGGCCCGCGCGCGGCACGTTGCCCTGGATCACCGCGACGGTGACGCTGCCGTCCTCGGCCCGGTCGCTGACCAGCGGCCGGGCGGCGAACGCCCCGAGGACCGGGGCGCCCACGCTGAACGCGGCGACGACGGCCGCCGCGGCACACACGGTGCCACCGGCCCGCCTCGCCAGCGCGAGGCGCACCGTCTCGTGGAGCCCGAAGCCGCACAGGACGACGGCGAACCCGAGCACCGGGGTGCCGCCCACCGCGGCGAGCGGCAGGAACACCCCGTCCGCCTGACCGAACGCGACCTTCCCCCAGGGGAAGCCGCTGAAGGGCGCACGCGCGCGTGCCGCCTCGCCGGCGATCCACACGGCGGCCGCCCACACGGGCGCGCCGGGCAGCTTCGACACGGCCGCGATCCCCGCGCCGACCAGTGCGACGAAGACCGCCTCGATGGCCACCAGGGCGAGCCAGGGCCCCGGCCCCACCTCCACTCCGGTCCACACCAGCAGCGGCAGCAGGAAGCCGAGGCCGAAGAGGTAGCCGAGACCGAGCCCCGCCTTCCAGCCACGTCCGCGCAGCACCCAGCCCAGGACGGCGAAGGCCGGCGGAGCCAGCCACCACAGGGTGCGGGGCGGGAAGCTGACGTAGAGGAGCAGGCCGGAGAGCGCGGCTGCTGCGGCCGGGACGAGCCGCCGGGCCCGGACGCGCGCCCGCTGAGCGGTCCGCGGCTCCAGCCGGTCCGACTCGTCGACGGAGGTTGCGGTGACGGTCACTCCCGGAGTCTAAGTCGAGTGACCTGCGCCCCGACAGCGCGGTCCGGGGCACCGCCGGGCGGGCGCCGCCCCGGGTCCGGCGGCACGCCGCCCGCCCTCGTCGACCGGGCACGGGCCCGGCAGCCGCCGCAGCCTCCCGCTCATTTCGTCACGACACATCCCCAAAACATCCACCAGCCGTTACGGTGTGCCGAAGCCTCAGTAGCGCGGGCCGGTGGCGGCCCCGGTGACCGGGGCCTTCACAGGTCGGGGGCGACTGGTGCGGGGGGCGGGGTGGGTCGAGGCGGGATGTCGTCCGTGTCCGGGCCGGACACGGACGGTGAGAGAAGAATCGTTTCCGACGCGACGGGTGTCGTGGTGCTGGGCGCGTGCGCCGGCTGGTCCCTGATCACGGCGGCGGCGCACGACGGCCGGCCGGAGGGCGTGCTCCTCGCGGTGCTGGCCGTGGCGGCCGGGTACGCCGCGGGCCGGATCGGCGGGGCGCTGCTGCCGGTCGGGGCGCCGTGCGCCGGTGCGCTGGCCGGTGTCGGGCTGACGCTGGCCGTGCCGCATCTGGCTCCGGGTCCGCAGCTCTCCGCTCCGCTGGGCCACGCGGGGGCCACCGCGGCCGTGCTCACGCTGTCGGCGGGTGCCGCGTGCTGCGCGGCCTGGGCCGCTCCCGGGCTGGTCGCGCGGTGCGCGCTGCGTCTGCTGGCCGCCGGGACCGCGGTGCTGGCGGCGGTGCTCGGCTCGGCCACGGGCTGTGTCACCTGTGCCGGGGTGCTGCTGTGCTCGCTGGCCGCCGGCCGCAGCCGGCACCGCGGCGCCGGCCTCGCCGTGCTGGCCGGGGTGGCGGCGGTGGTGACGGGTCTGACCTGGATGGTCGCCTCGGGGGCCGTGCCGGGCGGGTGCACCGCCGCGCTCGAAGCGCGGCTGACCCCGCAGCGGGTCCGGCTGTGGCAGGACGCCTGGCTCCTGCTGCGCGAGAACAGCGTCCTGGGGACGGGCCCGGGCCGCTTCGGTGAACTGAGCCCGGCGTCCGCTCCGTCCCTGCTGTCCGACGGCAGACCGCACTCGGCGCCCCTGCAGCAGGCTGCCGAGCAGGGCCTGATCGGGCTGGCCCTGCTGGTGTCGGCGTTCGGCTGGATGATGTACGCGCTCTGGCGCGGTCCGCGTCCGACGCCGGTGGTCCTGACCGCGGGGGCGGCCCTGACGGCGGTCGCCGCCATCGCAGCGATCGGCAACGCGCTGAGCTTCACCGCGGTGTCGGTGGGGGCCGGTCTGCTGGCGGGTCTGGCCACGGCCCGCCCCCTTCCCGACGAGCCGACGGGACGCTTCGAGGGTCCGCACGCGCGGGACACCGGACGCACTCCCGCGTGGTGACCTGACCATCCCCTCGGGCGGCACGTCCCGCTCGGCCACGGTCCGCAGCGGGGCGCCGCGCCGGGGGCGGCCGGGCGCGTCAGTGCGCGGGAGCCCCGGGCTTCCCGGGGCGCAGCCGCGACTTGATCACCTGTACGGCCGCCTCCGCGTCGTCCACGGTGATCGTGAAGGTGTGTCCGTCCCACAGCTCCAGCACGATGCCCTCGCCCCGCCGCACCACCACCGCGGTGCCCTTCTCGGGCCGCCACCGATAGCCCCAGCCGCCCCAGTGGCGGGGCGTGACGTGGGAGGTGTAGGTGGCGCCCGCCACGTGGGAGAGGGGGATGCGGCGGCGGGGCACGCCGATGTGGCCGCAGCGCACTTCCAGGTGGTCCTCGTCGACCCGCAGGGCGACGTGGACGAAGGCGAGGGTCCCGAAGAGGACCAGCAGACCGGCGGCGATGCAGCCGACGACGGCCATCACGAGCGGTGCCGCGCCGGAGGTCCAGGCCGAGTCGACGGCCAGCTCGACGCCGAGCGCCATGCAGGCGGCGCCCACGAGCGCCAGCAGCCACTGGACCCGGTTGGTCGCCCGGCCGGTCCAGACCTCGCTCGGCACGTGGGGGGCGTTCTCGCCGTGGCGGTGGTCCCTCATGCCTTTGAGGGTACTCAGGTTCCGCTCCGCCGGTACCGCGTGGCGGAGCGGAACTGGGCCGGGCGGGCGGGCCGCTGATCCGGTCGGGCGGGGCCGCGCGACCGCCGTCGCGAGCGGGGCGGGTCAGCCCGCGGGGGTGACCGCCCGCAGCAGCCGGCCCTCCGCGTACGCCAGGGCCGGCCTGGGCAGCGCGCCCTCGCGGCCGCTGAGCAGCACGGTCAGCGTGCCGTGGGGCGCGGCACCCGGCGCGGGCTGCTCACCGAGCCGGCGCAGGGCCTGGGCGGCCACGGCGCCGGCGGAGCCGTGCAGCACCAGGGGCGGGCGGCCGGGGCGCTGCACGGCGGTCCGGATGCGCTCGGCGACCAGTTCGTAGTGGGTGCAGCCGAGGACGACGGTGGTCACGTCCTCGGGGGTGAGCGCGGCGGCCGCGGCCACGGCGGCGTCGATCGCCGCCTCGTCGGCGTGCTCCACGGCCTCGGCCAGCCCCCAGCAGGGCACTTCGGTGACGGGCACGCCATCGGCGAAGTCGCGGATGAGGTCGCGCTGGTAGGGGCTGCCGGTGGTGGCGGGGGTGGCCCAGATGGCGAGGTGGCCGCCGCCCGCCGCGGCCGGCTTGATCGCCGGGACGGTGCCGATGACCGGGAGCTCCGGTTCGAGGCGGGCGCGCAGGGCGGTGAGGGCGTGCACGGTCGCGGTGTTGCAGCCGACGATCAGGGCGTCGGGGCGGCGCGCGGCGGCCGCCTCGGCGACGGCCAGGGCGCGCTCGGTCAGGTCCTGCGGGGTGCGCGGGCCCCACGGCATGCCGTCGGGGTCCAGGGAGAGCACGAGATCGGCGTCGGGGCGCAGCCGCCGTACCGCGGCGGTGGCCGCCAGCAGGCCGATACCGGAGTCCATGAGCGCGATCTTCACCCGATCACGATAGACGATGAGCGGTCCCGGGCCGGTCGCGTGGGGCAGACTGCGCGCGTGAGCGCCCTCGCATGGACTGCCGCTGGATCACTGCTCGCCTGGCTGTGGCTGCTGCTCTGCCAGGGCTTCTTCTGGCGCACGGACGTGCGCCTGCCGCCGCGCCGGGACCCGGACGTCTGGCCGCCGGTGTGCGTCGTCGTCCCGGCCCGCGACGAGGCGGCGGTGCTGCCCGCCGCGCTGCCGTCCCTGCTGCTGCAGGACTATCCCGGCCGGGCGGAGGTCTTCCTCGTCGACGACGGCAGTACGGACGGCACCGGTGGTCTGGCGCGGGACCTGGCGGACCGGCACGGCGGGCTGCCGCTGACCGTGTCCTCGCCGGGCGAACC
The DNA here is from genome assembly GCF_056432865.1 of Streptomyces sp. NPDC044921. Taxonomy (NCBI): domain Bacteria; kingdom Bacillati; phylum Actinomycetota; class Actinomycetes; order Kitasatosporales; family Streptomycetaceae; genus Streptomyces; species Streptomyces sp. NPDC044921. Next base: position 36,797 of record NZ_JBWKIF010000002.1, on the reverse strand, counting down.
GCCGCCGGGCTGGACCGGCAAGCTGTGGGCGGTGCGCCACGGCATCGGCCTGGCACGCGCGCGTGGCCCTCAGTACCTGCTGCTGACGGACGCCGACATCGCGCACGCACCGGACAGCCTGCGCGAGCTGGTGGCCGCGGCCCGCGCGGGAGGGTTCGACGTCGTCTCGCAGATGGCCCGGCTGCGGGTGGAGAGCCTGTGGGAGCGGCTCGTGGTGCCGGCCTTCGTCTACTTCTTCGCGCAGCTCTACCCCTTCCGCCGGATCGGCGGGGAGGGGACCCGGACGGCGGCCGCCGCCGGGGGGTGCGTCCTCGTGCGCGCGGAGACCGCCGAGCGGGCGCGGATCCCGGACGCCATCCGGCACGCCGTGATCGACGACGTGGCCCTCGCGCGGGCCGTGAAGCGCGCCGGCGGGCGCGTCTGGCTGGGGCTCGCGGACCGCGTCGACAGCGTGCGCCCGTACCCGCGGCTGGGTGACCTGTGGCGGATGGTCTCGCGCAGCGCCTACGCCCAGCTGCGGCACCACCCGCTGCTGCTGGCCGGGACGGTGGCCGGGTTGGTGCTGGTGTACCTGGTGCCGCCCGTGGCCGTGCTGGCCGGCCTGGCCGCGGGCAGTGCCGCGGCAGCGGTCACCGGCGGGCTCGCCTGGCTCGTCATGGCGGGGACGTACCTGCCGATGCTCCGCTACTACCGGCAGCCGCCGTGGCTCGCTCCCCTGCTGCCGTTCACCGCGTTCCTGTACCTGCTGATGACCGTCGACTCGGCCGTGCAGCACCACCGCGGACGCGGTGCGGCCTGGAAGGGCCGCACCTACGCGCGCCCGGAGACCGTACCCGACGAGGGCTGACGGCCCCCGCGGGCGTCCCTTCCCGACCGCTGCGGGGTCACTTCCTGCCGGGGGTCCAGTTCATGCCCCACCCGTAGGCGTGGTCGACGGTGCGCTGGGGGCTCACGCCCCGTTCGGGCACCAGGTACCGCGCCTCACGCTGGACGACCAGGTCGCCGCCCGTGTTGGTGATCAGCGCCAGGGCGCAGACGAGTGAGGGGACCGTGCACTCGTCGAGGGAGAACTCGATCGGCGCGCCGTGCTGCGGCCGGAGGGTGACCGTGGCGTTCAGGTCCGCGAAGGAGCGGGCGCCTTCGTAGATGGTGACGAAGACGAGGATGCGCCGGAAGACGTGCTTGTGGTCGAGGTTGACGGTGAGGTTCTCACCGGTCGCCACGGCTCCGGTGCGGTCGTCGCCGTCGAGGTGGATGTACGGGGGCCGGTGCAGCGCGCCGAAGCTGTTGCCGAGGGCCTGTACGACGCCCTTGCTGCCGTCGGTGAGTTCGTACAGCGCGCACAGGTCGAGGTCGAGATCGGAGTGCGTCGCGGTCGGGCGGCCGAACTTGCTGCTCCACCCCGAGAACTGCTTGCGCACCTCCCAGTTGAGGTTCACGTGCAGCGCGCCGGAGGTGCCGCCCTGTTTGGCGAGCGACACGGAGGGGGCCGCCTTGGTGAGCGTCACCTTCGTGAGGCGGACGGGCTCGGCCGGAGCCGCGGGGGGCGCGGCGGGCGGGGGCGGGGACGCCGGCCGTGCCGCCGGCGGGGGCGTGGGGGCCGGGGCGGCGGGAGGAGCCGGGGACACGGAGGGCGCCGGGGCCGCCCGCTGGGGCTCGTCGACCGTGATGCCGTAGTCCGTGGCCAGCCCTTCGAGGCCACTGCTGTAGCCCTGGCCGACGGCGCGGAACTTCCAGGCGCCCTGGCGGCGGTAGAACTCACCCAGCACGAAAGCGGTTTCGGTGGTGGCGCCCGGGTTCTCGAAGCGGGCCACCGGGGTGCCCTGGGCGGCGTCCCGCACCTCGATGTACAGGCCGGGGACCTGTCCGAACGCGCCGCCGTCGGCGGAGGCGGCGAGGACGACCGTCTCGATGGCGGGCTCCACGCGCGCGAGGTCGACCAGGAGCGTGTCGGTGACCCGGCCGCCGGCGTCGCGCTTGCCCTCGTGGCGGAGCGCGCCGGAGGCGTGGACGGGCTGGTTGTAGAAGACGAAGTCCGCGTCGGAGCGGACCCTTCCCGCGACGAGCAGCAAAGCGGAGGCGTCGGCATCGGGCACGCCCGGTCCGCTGCGCCAGCCCAGTTCCACACGCAGCGCCGCGGTGGGCACCGGCGTGTTCGACCCTTTCAGCATGTGCATGTCCGCCCCCATCACGTGACACCGCGCCGGGACCGTCCAGGCCGTCCGTCGAGTTCCGTCGAGGTCCGTCGGCACAACCTATTTCCTCCCGGCCGCGAACTCCCGTGCAACGCCCGGCCACGACCGTCGGAAGAGCGCCGGCCAACCGCTGGTAACCCGCCCGGAACTCGGCCTTTACACGATCGGTAACCGGTCCGACGCCCCTTTTCGCCGAGTTCGCTCGCATTGGGGATCCCAGGTCACCGCGGGCACGGAAAACAACCCTCTTATCGGTCTCCCCAACCAGCACATCGTGGGCTTAACTTATGTGCCATGACCTCCCCCCGCTCCACCTATGGCGGCGGCTACTACTCCGCCTCCTTCCCGGACACCCCGATCTACGACAAGCTCGTCGCCGAGCGGGGCACCCCGCAGATCGCCCCGATCCGGGTCCCCGCTCAGTACGACATGCCGGGCAGCAGCCTGCCCGCCCTCCCGTCGGCGCTGCCCGCGCTCCCGGCGGCGCCCTCCCAGCCGGCCTACGGCTATCCGCAGGCCCAGCAGCCGGCCCCGCTCCAGCAGGCGCCCGCTGCGTACATCCCGCAGCAGGCCACCGCTCCGCGCGGCTACCCCGGCCCCCAGCCGCAGCAGCCCCGTCCGGCGGCACCCGCGGGGTACGAGGCGATGCGCCCCGCGACTCCCCGGCCGGCCCCGGCTCCCTACCAGGACCCGTACAACAACCAGCAGTACCGCGGGTACTGAGCCGCGCCCGGGGGCTGTCGGTGCCGGCTGGCACGATGGCCCCATGGGGAACGCACACCTGAAGGCAATGCACGTCCATCCGGTCAAGGCGGTCCGGGGCCTCGCGCCCCGGGAGGCCGCCGTGGAGCCCTGGGGGCTGGCCGGAGACCGGCGCTGGCTGCTGGTCGACGACGGGGGAAAGGTCGTCACACAGCGCCAGCAGCCGCGCCTCGCGCTGGCCGCCGCCGAGCACCTGCCGGACGGCGGCGTCCTGCTGTCGGCGCCCGGCATGGAACCGCTGGCGGTGCCCGTGCCCCGGCGGGTCGCGACGGTGCCGGTGCAGATCTTCCGCGACAAGGTCGACGCGGTCCCGGCCGAGGACGAGGCGGCGCACGCCTGGTGGAGCGGCTACCTGGGCGTCGGTACGCGTCTTGCCTACCTGGACGAGCCCGCCACGCGCCGGCCCGTCGACCCCCGGTACGCGCGGCCCGGCGAGACGGTCTCCTTCGCCGACGGCTTCCCCCTGCTGCTCACCACGACGGCCTCGCTCGACGCCCTCAACACCCTGATCGCGCAAGGCGATCACGCGGACGAGGGCCCGCTGCCCATGGACCGGTTCCGGCCCAACGTGGTCGTGGCGGGCACCGATGCCTGGGCCGAGGACCACTGGTCGCGCATCGCCGTGGGCGAGGTGGCCTTCCGCGTCGCCAAGCCGTGCGGACGGTGCGTGGTGACCACCACCGACCAGGGCACGGGCGAGCGCGGCCGTGAACCCCTGCACAGCCTGGGGCGGCACCGGCGGATCGACGGCAAGCTGGTCTTCGGGCAGAACCTGGTGCCGCTGTCCCGGGGCACGATCCGGCTCGGGGACCCCGTCACGATCCTCGCGTAGCGCCGGCGCGACCACCGCCGTCCGGGCGGGAACCACGGCACGGGGCCCGGGCGTTGGCCCGGTGTGAGACGTGCGTGACAGGCCCCGGGCCGAGGTGATTTCGCTCTCTCTTCGACGGGTTCCGCGCGTGGACGGCTCCGCCGGGGACTATCACGGAGCGGGAAGGGGGTGCGGGCGGTGCGAGCGATCAGCGGGCTCTGGCGCTGGCGGCGCAATCCGCTGTGCCGCGCGACCGATCTGGCCGAGGCGTGGGTGGCCCTGGCCGCCCTGCTGCTCGTCCTGCTGGCCGCCCCGCTGGCCGGCGCCCTCGTCGGGGGCGCCGCGCAGGACGCCCTGCAGCGCTCCGTCCGCGAGCAGCACCAGGCGCGGCATCTGGTGACGGCCACCGTGGTCCGCAAGCTGGACCGCTCCCCGCTGGACGCCGACCCCGAGACGTCGACCGGCCGGGATCTGCGCACCCGCGTCCTCGCGGGCTGGACCGCCCCGGACGGCACGACCCGGCAGGGACCGGTCCTGGCGGGCCTGAAGGACCCTCGGCAGGGCGACGAGTTCCGCATATGGACCGACCGGCACGGCAGGATGGTGGCCCGCCCGCTGGACTCCGCGACGGCGTCGACGCACGCGGTGCTCGCCGGCCTCGGCGCGGCCCTGGTGGCCGGCGCCCTCGTCGAGGGCGGCAGACGGCTGATCGTCTGGCGCATGGTCCGCCGCCGGTACGCCCGTTGGGACCAGGCATGGGACAAGGCGGGCCCGGACTGGGGCAGGACGGGCACCGGCAGCTGACGGCCTTCCGGCTCTGGTCAACCCACCACCCGCGCGCACGCTACGGTGGTCCGGCCGAACCCGTTCGGCACAACCCGCGTGCGAGCGAGCAGGAGGGGCGCGCCGGGTGTCGACGCCGCGTGCGGCGGGCCCCGCCGGGCCCGCACCGCCGCGGTCTTGGCACTGCCCGGCCCGTCCCGAGGGCGAACGAGCCATCAGTACGACCGAGGTGGGGGCACAGCTACACCATGGCACAGGGCACGGTCCAGGTGACGCACACCGGCACGTCGCGGTGGCGGCGCCGCACGGGTGAGTACGCATCGCTCGCCGCCGCCCTGGAGGCCGCGGCCGACGGCGACGTCCTCACCGTCGCCCCCGGCACCTACCGGGAGAACCTCGTCGTGCAGCGGGCGGTGACCCTGCGCGGCCCGGAGAACGCGCCCGGCTCGGTGCGGATCGCGCCCGTGGACGGGGTGCCGCTGACCGTGCGCGCCTCGGCCGTGGTCCAGGACCTGCACGTGGAGGGCCAGGACGCGGCCTCCCCGGCCGTGCTGGTGGAGGAGGGCACCCCGGAGCTGCGGGACGTGCGGGTGGTGACGCGGTCGGCGGCCGGGATCGAGGTGCGCGGCAGTGCCCGGCCCACGGTCCGGCGCTGCGCGGTCGACAATCCGGCGGGCGTCGGCATCGCCGTACTGGACGGCGCGGGCGGGGTGTTCGAGGAGTGCGAGGTCGTCGCGGCCGGGCAGGCGGGCGTGGCGGTGCGCGGCGGCGCCCACCCCCGGCTGGAGCGCTGCAAGGTGCACCACGCCTCGGGCTCGGGCCTGTCGGCGACCGGGGAGAACTCGGCGCTGGAGGCGGTGGGCTGCGAGATCTACGAGGTGCGGGGCAGCGGGGTGCACATCACCGGCCGGGCCACCGCGCACCTCACCGACTGCGACGTGCACCGCACGACGGCCGACGGGGTCACGCTCGACACGGACGCGGTGCTCACCCTCGCCGACTGCCGCATCCACGACATCCCGGAGAACGCGGTCGACCTGCGCTCCCGCTCGGTCCTGACGCTGACGCGCACGACGGTGCGGCAGTTCGGGCGCAACGGCCTGTCGGTGTGGGACCCGGGCACGCGCGTGGACGCCAACCAGTGCGAGATCTTCGACAGCACGGGCGACTACCCGGCGGTGTGGGTCAGCGACGGCGCCACCGCGGTCCTGGACTCCTGCCGGGTGCACGACGTGCCGGACGCCCTGTTCGTGCTCGACCGGGGTTCGCGGGCGGACGTCGTGGACAGCGACCTGTCGCAGGTGCGCAACACGGCCGTGTCGGTGAGCGACGGCGCGACGGCGCAGCTCGACGACTGCCGGATCCGGGACGCGGCGACGGGCGCCTGGTTCCGTGACCACGGCAGCGGCGGCACGCTCAGCAACTGCACGCTGGACGGCACCCAGACGGGCGTGATCGTCACCAAGGGCGCCGACCCGACGGTGGAGCGCTGCACGGTGGACTCCCCGGCGGAGGCGGGTGTCTACGTCTCGGCCGGAGGCCGCGGCAGCTTCCTGAACTGCCGTGTGACGGGCAGCGGCGGCTACGGCTTCCACGTGATCGACGGCAGCCGCACGACGCTGCGCAAGTGCCGCACCGAGCGGTGCGCGCGCGGGGGCTACGAGTTCGCGGACGGCGGCGCCGACGCGGCGTCCGGGGCGGGGCCCGTCGTCGAGGACTGCACCAGCGACGAGAGCGCGGGGCTGCGGGCGCCCGCGGCGACGCCGGAGACGGCCGTGCAGACGGTGGGCCACTCCGCCGGGCTGCTGGGCGCGGTCCCGGGGCAGCGCACCGAACCGGAGCCGCCGCCCGCACCGGCGCCGGTCACCGAGCCCGGGCCACCGGCCCGCAGCTCCAAGGAGGTCCTCGGGGAACTGGACGCGCTGGTGGGCCTGGAGAGCGTCAAGCGGGAAGTGCGCGCCCTCACCGACATGATCGAGGTCGGCCGGCGGCGTCGGCAGGCGGGTCTGAAGGCGGCGTCGGTCAAGCGGCACCTGGTCTTCACCGGCTCCCCCGGCACCGGCAAGACGACGGTCGCGCGGCTGTACGGCGAGATCCTCGCCTCCCTCGGGGTGCTGGAGAAGGGCCACCTGGTGGAGGTCTCCCGGGTCGACCTGGTCGGCGAGCACATCGGCTCGACCGCGATCCGCACGCAGGAGGCGTTCGAGAAGGCGCGCGGCGGTGTGCTGTTCATCGACGAGGCGTACGCGCTGTCCCCGGAGGACGCGGGCCGCGACTTCGGCAAGGAGGCCATCGACACGCTGGTGAAGCTGATGGAGGACCATCGGGACGCGGTCGTGGTGATCGTCGCGGGCTACACGGCGGAGATGGAGCGCTTCCTGTCGGTCAACCCCGGTGTGGCGTCCCGCTTCTCACGCACCATCACCTTCAGCGACTACGGCCCCGAGGACCTGCTGCGGATCGTGGAGCAGCAGGCCGAGGAGCACGAGTACCGGCTGGCGCCGGGCGCGGCCGAGGCGTTGCGGACGTACTTCACGCGGCTCCCGAAGGGCCCGGCGTTCGGCAACGGCCGTACGGCGCGGCAGACGTTCGAGGCGATGGTGGAGCGGCACGCGAGCCGGGTCGCCCAGCTCGCGGAGCCGAGCACGGACGACCTGACGCTGCTGTACGCCGAGGACCTCCCCGAGCTGCTGTGAACCGCGGCTAGGCGGCGGGCGGCCCGGGCGTGTCGCGGGGTGCGGGCACGCCCGGCCGCAGCCGGGCCAGGAGCCGGCGGCGTTCCTCGGCGAACGCCGGGTCCGCCTGGTAGTCGGAGTGGCCGAGGATCGGCGCGGGCAGCGGCAGCAGCTCGGTGCGGCCGTAGCCGAGGGGGTCCTTGAGGGGCGGGTGGTCGACCTGCGGGCCGCGGTCGCCGGGCAGGCGCATCGGGCCGCCGATGGGGTCGGTGAGCCGGTACAGGTTGCGCCAGCAGTCGACGTCCCGGTGCAGGGAGCTGAGCGCGGCGGGCCCGAAGTGCGCGGGGAACCAGCGGCCGTAGAGGCGCTCCAGCGGGGAGCCGTAGGTGAGCAGGGCGACGCGTCGGCGGGCGGAGGGGGCCAGCTGCCAGGCCGCTGCGGCGGCGAGGACGCTGCCCTGCGAGTGCCCGGAGATGACCAGTCGTCCGCCGGTGGCGCGGGTCCAGGTCGCCATGCGCCAGGTCAGGTCGGGCACGGCGCGCTCGGCGTAGCAGGGCGGTGCGAAGGGGTGGGCGGCGCGGGGCCAGAAGGTGCCGACGTCCCACAGGATGCCGATGGTGCGGCGGGCGGCGGCGTCCTTGTAGGCGCGGCGGCCCCAGGTGACGAGGAGTATGAAGCCGACGCCGATCAGCCAGGAGCCGAGGGCCTGCGCCGTCTCGGCCGCGCCGTGGACGAGGGGGGTCGTGTTCCGGGCGGCCTCGCCCGGCGTCTCGTCGGTGGCGAGGGCGCCCGCCAGGGCCGCGGCACCGAGCAGCAGGGTGACGCCGGAGGTGACGGCGACGATCCGGGGCCCTCGGTCGGTGAGGGAGGCCATGGCGCGGGTGGAGGCGATGCGGCGGGTGCGGGCGCGGTCCAGGTTCTCGTCCGGGTAGGCGCGGGCGACGGCGTCGCGCTCGGCGCGGGCGAGCGTCCAGGCCCGGTGGGCCAGCCAGCCGAAGAGGCCCAGCAGCACCAGCAGCAGGGGCGGGATCACGGAGGCCTGCCAGGTCAGCAGGACCGGAGGCCCGGCCATCGACGCCCCGGTGCCGTCCAGCCAGTCGGAGACCCGCTGCGAGACGCCGCCGGACATCACCCCGCCGAGGGCGCAGGCCAGCAGGGCGACGGCCGGTCCGCCCAGGCCCCGCAGCACGGCCCGCCGGTCGGGGTCGGTGCGGTGCAGGCTGTGGGCGACGGCCGCGAGGAGCACCACGAGCAGGCCCTGGACCAGGGTGATCGCCCCGAAGGCCGTGTCACCCGGCAGCCGCCCGGCCGACTCCCACCCGGGGCGGTCCCACCCGGCGTACAGCAGGGTGAGGGCGAGCAGGGCGAGCGCGACCAGCGGCAGGCGCCGTACGGACCGCGCGTCGAGTTCCCGGTCGAGGCGGTTCTCGCTGCGGCCCCTGCGGCACACCACCCAGACGACGGCGACCGCGCAGGCCGCGAGGGCCGCCCCCAGGAGCAGGCCGAGGGTGTCCAGCACGGCTGGGCCGCCGGGTGCGCGGTCCTCGCGGGCGGCGGCCGTACCGACGGCGGCGGCGACGGTGAGCAGTCCGGCGGCGGTGTGCGCGGCGCGCAGCCGGGCCACCAGCCGCCGCCCGTACCAGAACCCGGGGCGGCCGAGGGCGGTCGGCCCCGGGTCCTCGTCGGGCTCGGGGGCGCGGGCGATGGGCTGCTGGGACTCGTAGTCGCCCCAGGTGCGCCGGGACAGGTACCACAGCAGGCCGGTCAGGGCGGTGGGGACGGCGGCGGCGAGGGCGAGCCTGCGGCCCGGGGCGCTCCACCAGCCACCGTCCGAGACGGTGGGCGAGAGGAAGCCCAGCCAGGAGTGGCGCTCGGCGCACGCGGGCGTGCCCGCGCACTGCCAGGCCGTCAGGTCGAGGGCGACCTCGCAGGCGGCCGCGACGAGCAGCACGGTCAGGGTGAGCCCGGCGAGCCGCACCAGCAGGCCGTACAGGCGCACGGTGCGGCGGCGGCCGCGGGCGCTGGGGCGCATCCAGTGGGCCAGGTTGACGACCATGAACGGCAGCAGCAACAACCACAGGGCCCGGGTGCCGTTGCCGGAGGTGAGGTTGCACCACACATAGGCCTCGGGCACCGGTTCGTCGCGGCGGGCGGCGCCGGGGCTGTGCTCCGCGTCGACGTCGTCGGCGCGCCGGAAGACGGCCGCGATGTCGTCGCCGGTGATCCGTACCGTCCGCGGATCGTTCAGCATGTCCTGGGGCGTGGTGCCGCCCACGCCGTGGACCAGGAGTTCCAGGGCGGTTCCGGCCTCGTCCGCCGGTGCGGCGGGACCGTCCGGTCCGCCGGTCGACGCATGTTCCTGCGCACGTTCCACTGATTCGCACTTCCCCCGTGACACGCCGTCGGCTCTGCCTGTGCGGGCACAAGGATCTCCACTTCCGGGGCGCCGCACACCTGCTGTCACGGAATCTTCCCGATCCGTGATGAAGCCGTGCCGAGGAGGAGCGTTCGGTGACATGTGCGCGACCAGCAGGTGGTGGAGCCCTCCGTGGCGCGACATGCGAGGATGGGACGTCCGCGCACCGGAGCCCGGGGAGAATGTCCCGGTCCGGGAGGGTGCGCCGGGCGTGTCGGACGGCATTGAGGCGAAAGGACCGGAGCGTACGTGAGCGAGAATCAGAACCTCCTCGCGGAGCAGCGGCGATCCCTGATCCTCGACGAGGTCCGCCGCCGGGGCGGGGTCCGGGTCAACGAGCTGACGCGCAAGCTCGGCGTGTCGGACATGACGGTCCGCCGCGACCTGGACGCGCTCGCTCGCCAGGGCGTGCTGGAGAAGGTGCACGGCGGCGCGGTCCCGGTGGTCGAGGCGAGTACGCACGAGCCGGGGTTCGAGGCCAAGTCGGGACTGGAGCTGACCGCCAAGGAGGACATCGCGCGGGCCGCGGCCAAGCTCGTCGCGCCGGGCGCGGCGATCGCCCTGTCCGGCGGCACGACGACGTACGCGCTGGCCCACCAGCTGCTGGACGTGCCCGACCTCACGGTGGTCACCAACTCGGTGCGGGTCGCCGACGTCTTCCACGCCGCTCAGCGCACCACGGGCCCCCGGCAGGGTGCCGCCACGGTGGTGCTGACCGGCGGGGTGCGTACGCCGTCCGACTCGCTGGTGGGACCGGTGGCCGACCAGGCGATCGCGGCGCTCCACTTCGACCTGCTGTTCCTCGGGGTGCACGGGATATCGGTGGAGGCCGGGCTGTCGACACCGAACCTCGCGGAGGCCGAGACCAACCGGCGGCTGGTGCAGTCGGCGCGGCGGGTCGTGGTCGTGGCCGACCACACCAAGTGGGGCAAGGTGGGCCTGAGTTCGTTCGCCTCGCTGGAGCGGATCGACACGCTCGTGACCGACGCCGGCCTGCCGGAGGAGGCGCGCGGGGTGGTCGCGGAGCACCTGCGGCGGCTGGTCGTGGCCGGTGAGCCGGAGCCCGACGAGGGGGCGGACATCTGACGGGGCGCCGGTTGAGGTGACGGCCTCGGCCGATCACCGTCCGGCTGTGCGGAGGGTGAGAAGGGCCGCGTCCATGGCTCACCGTGCGGTCGGTCCCGGCTGGGCCGACTGGATTCCCCCGGGTGGAGGCCGCCCCAGCGTGGACGCCGGTGCGGGGCCCGACTTCGCCCTCGGCGGGGGCGCGGGGTTCGGCGAGACGGTCCTCGCCGCGGGAACCCGAGACGTACGCCTACCGCGTCGACGTCACCGGCGTGTCCGGGCGCGGGCCGTCGCCGCCGGGTTGCCGGCTCGCCCCGGCCGGCTGCTGGACCCGGGTGCGGCGGTGGGACCGGGTCGGCGGCGGGACCCGGGTGCGAGATGGGACCCGGGTGCGAGGGTGGGACCCGGGTGCGGTGGACCTCGCGACGGACGGGACGGCGCAGTACCGGCTGTTCGCGCAGGCGTTCCGGGCGGGTCAGGGGCGCGTGGTTCCGCGACGCCGGGCGGCGGTGCCGGAGCGGCGGCTCACGGTCCGCGGCCCGCGCCTCAGCAGGGCCAGGCGCCCGTCTCCAGGAACGAGTCGATCGCGGCGGTGTAGGGCGCGATGTCCAGACCCTGCCCGGCCAGCCAGGTGTCCGAGTAGTACTTGTCGAGGTACCGGTCCCCGGGGTCGCACAGCAGGGTCACGACACTCCCCTGCCGCCCCTCGGACACCATCTCCGCGACGATCTTCAGCGCGCTCCACAGGCCCGTGCCCGTCGAGCCGCCCGCCTTGCGCCCGATGGCGCGTTCCAGGGCCCGGACGGCGGCGACACTGGCCGCGTCGGGCACCTTCATCATCCGGTCGATCGCGCCGGGCACGAAGCTCGGTTCCATCCGGGGCCGGCCGATGCCCTCGATGCGGGAGCCGCAGTCGCAGGTGACGTCCGGATCGCCGGTGGTCCAGCCGTCGAAGAAGCAGGAGTTCTCGGGGTCGGCCACGCAGACGCGGGTGTCGTACTGCATGTAGTGCACGTAGCGTGCGAGGGTCGCCGAGGTGCCGCCGGTGCCCGCCGTGGCGACGATCCACGCCGGCTCGGGGAACCGCTCCAGGCGCAGCTGCCGGAAGATGGATTCGGCGATGTTGTTGTTCCCCCGCCAGTCCGTGGCGCGTTCGGCGTAGGTGAACTGGTCCATGTAGTGGCCGCCGGTCTCGGCCGCGAGGCGGGCGGACTCCTCGTACATGGTGCGGGGGTCGTCCACGAAGTGGCAGCGGCCGGAGTGGAACTCGATCAGGCGGATCTTCTCCGCGCTCGTCGTGCGCGGCATGACGGCGATGAAGGGCACGCCGATGAGCTTCGCGAAGTACGCCTCGGAGACGGCCGTCGAGCCGCTAGAGGCCTCGATCACCGGTCTGCCCGGCCGGATCCAGCCATTGCACAGGCCGTACAGGAACAAGGAGCGCGCGAGCCGGTGCTTGAGGCTGCCGGTGGGGTGGGTCGACTCGTCCTTCAGGTACAGGTCGATGCCCCAGCGCTCCGGCAGCGGGAAGGAGAGCAGGTGCGTGTCGGCCGAGCGGTTGGCGTCGGCCTGCACCCTGCGGACGGCCTCTTTCAGCCATGCGCGGTAGCCGGTGTCACTGTGGTCGACGTCGAGGGTCACGCCGGTCGGGGTCTGCTGGGGAGTGCTCACGAGGGGGGCTCCTAACGCTGCGCGCCGACGACGGATCGCGCGGCCGACACCCCGATCATAAGCACCCGGCGCACGCTTCTCACCTGCATAAACGCACCTTTGAGCCCCCCAAAGCGCCCCCTGGGGCAGAGGTTGGCGCAAGGGGGCGCGCGGTCTTGGCGGTGCCTTCGCGAGTGTGCTGCGGGCGCCCCGGCCGAAGGGCTCGCACGTACTGGTGCTCGGCGCCGGGTGGGGGCAGACTGCACCGCGGGACCGAGGCCACGACGGTGCACGACGGTGTCAGAGCCGAGGTTCCCGGCAGGGCATGACGCAGCAGCGGCGCTGTCCCGCCCGGGACAGCGCACCGCCGGAACCGGGTTCCGGCCGGGCGCGGCGCGCCCCCGCGGAGGCGGGGGGCACCGGCCCGGAGGGAGCGGGTCCCGGACGGGGCACACTGGACCAGGACACGAGCCCGTACCGGGCGCCGCGGGGAGCGGGCCGGTACACCGACGCGCACAAGGGGGCGGGTGGCATGGCGGAGCCGGAGTTCAAGGCCACGGGCGTGCGGATAGGGAAGCGGCTGCGTTCGCTCACCCGGGCCGGGCAGGTCCGGATCAGCGACGGCCGGGTCGAGTTGCTGACCAGCTACGGCAGTGAGATCGACAGTGCCCCGGTGCAGGCGGTGCGGGCCTCCAAACCCTGGTTCGGCCCCGACGACCGGGCCACCGCCGACCTCAACGGCAACCGGTACCTGCTCACCCTGGGCGAGCACGATCCCGCCCCGGGCAAGCCGGGACCGCCGGCCGCGCGGCGCTTCATCGAGGCGGTGCGCCGGGCGGCGGGGCGTGACGACTGAGATGTCCGCGAGTTGCGCTCCCCCACCCCCTGCGTCACTCTGGTCTCACGTCACTCTGGGTTTACCGGCGATAACGCTGCGAACCAGCCCGCCGGCCACGACAGCGGGCGGCAGTGTCACGAAGGCGCCCTGCTGGATCCGAACTCCGTGTTCTTCCGGACCTCACGTCGGGGAGTCGCAGCCGTGATCAGCTACCCAAGCAGGCACTGCACGGTGGAGCTCCAAGCCCTGCCGTCGCGGATCGGCCAGGTCCGCAGAATCGTATCTGCGCAGTTGCGCTACTGGCATCTCGACGCCCTGATCGACCGGGCCTCGCTCGGCGTGACGGAGCTGCTGTCCAACGTCCACCGCCACGCCCAGCCCGACAAGACGTGCACCGTGGAGATCGAGCTGCTGTTCGACCGGCTCACGGTCTCCGTACGCGACGGCGATCCGCGCATGCCCGTGGTCGACGACGCCGAGCCGCTGGCGACCTGCGGTCGCGGGCTGGCGATGGTGGCCGCCATGAGCGAGAGCTGGGGCGTCCGGCCCGACGGCGAGTCGGGCAAGGTCGTGTGGTTCACCCTGCCGACGTCCGCTCCGGCGGTGGCGGCGCCGACGCGCCGTCGGCGCGCGGTCCAGGACAAACCCGTGCGCCGGTTCGCCGAGGTCGGGCACTCCGCCGACGTGCTCCGGCCCGAACATGCTCCCGCCCGGTCGGCCGTTGCCGGTTGACCGGGCGGTGACCACCGTCCCCGCGGGGGCGCAGGCCGCCGGGCGCGGTCCCGGGGCATGCGCCACCGCACGAGACCGCGCAGCCCGTCCGCCCGGGCCGCGCGCCGGGATCCGGGCAGGGCCCGTCGGCGGTGATGCCGGTCCGGGATGCCCGCGTCCCGGTGCGGGACCGCGGAGTCACCGCGGGCGGCCACTGCTGCCCGGGCCCACCTCTGCGTGGCCGCCGCCGCGGCGGACCGGCCGCCGGGTCGCGTCTTCACCGGCCGCGCGGCGCGCACGGCCCGCCTGACGGTGCCGCGGTCACGCCGCGCCGCCCGTGCGTCCGAACTCCTCGTTCAGCACGGACAGTCGGCGCCAGTACTCGTCCTCGTCGATCTCGCCGGCGGCGAAGCGGTGGCCGAGTACCGCGATGGGCGAGTGTCCGCCGGCCACGGACCGGTGCGCGGGCGCACCGCGGTGGCCGCGCCCCGCGGTGCGGCGCAGCAGCGCGATGCCGCCGCCGATCACCAGCGCCCAGACCACCGGGAAGAACAGGATCCACGGGCCGGGCCCGTCGCCGAAGTGCGCCAGGGTCGTCTGCATGTCGTCCATCTCCTCGTCGCGCAGCGGAATCCGTGTGGTTTCGAGAGTCGCCGCCGAAGGGCCCGCGGTCGTCGTACGGCCGGCGGCGGTGCGCGTACCTCGCCGGGAGTACACCCCTGGGCCGCCCTCCGTCGTCCCGTCGCGCGCCTCGACTCCTGTAACTACTGGTATGTACAGTGAGGGGCATGAGCACCTCGGAACGGCTGATCGAGTCGGCCCGCGAACTGCTGTGGGAGCGCGGCTACGTGGGCACCAGCCCCAAGGCGATCCTGGAGCGCTCGGGCGCGGGGCAGGGCAGCATGTACCACCACTTCAAGGGGAAGCCCGATCTGGCCCTGGCCGCCATCCGGCGGACCGCCGAGGAGACGCGCGCCACCGCCGCGCGGGTGCTCGACGGCCCGGGCACGCCGTACGAACGCATCGAGGCGTATCTGCGGCGCGAGCGGGACGTGCTGCGGGGCTGCCCGGTGGGCCGGCTGACCATGGACCCGGACGTGATCGCGAACGCCGAGCTGCGCGCGCCGGTCGACCAGACCCTCGACTGGCTCCGCGGGCGTATCGCCGCGCTCGTCGAAGAGGGCCGCGAACAAGGGCAGTTCGATCCCGCGCTCGACGGTGGGGAGATCGCCGCGGCCGTCGTCGCGACCGTCCAGGGCGGTTACGTCCTCGCCCGCGCCTCCGGCTCCCCCGCCGCGTTCGACGCCGCCGTGCGCGGGCTGCTCTCCCTGCTGGCGCCCCGGACCCCCTTGAGGTGACCTTCGATGCACGCCCTGCAGTACGAGATCGCCCTGCCCGCCGACTACGACATGGGCGTCATCCGCGACCGGGTGGCCCGCCGGGGCCATCTGCTCGACGACTTCGACGGGCTCGGCCTCAAGGCCTATCTCGTGCGCGAGCGCGGCCTGCGCGGCTCCCCGGTCAACGCCTACGCGCCGTTCTACCTCTGGAACACCGTCGAGGGCATGAACGCCTTCCTGTGGGGCGGCGGGTTCCAGGGCATCGCCGACGACTTCGGACGGCCGTCCGCGCGGCAGTGGACCGGTCTCGCGTACGAGGAAGGGGGCGGCGGCCGGCCGGGGTTCGCGCTCCGGGAGCGCCACCGCGTCCCGGAGCGCGGGCGGTTGGCGGACACGGCGCAGGAGGCGGCCGCCGGCGCCGGGCGGCTGGCGGCACGGGACGGGGCCGTGCTCGCCGCGGTCGCCGTCGACACGAGCCGCTGGGAGCTGGTGACGTTCTCCCTCTGGGACCGCGAGCCGTCCGACGCCGAGGGGGACGTCTACGAGGTGCTGCACCTGTCGGCGCCGGGCCGGGACCGGATACGCCGGGGACGCCGGTGGTGAGCGCGGTCCGCACGGTGCTGGGCGACGTCCGCCCCACGGACCTGGGCGTGTGCGACGCCCACGACCACCTGTTCTTCGGCAGCCCCCTGCTGCCCGGCCAGGAACTGCGCGGCGTGCCGGCGGCACGGGCGGAGCTGACGGCGTTCCGGGAGCTGGGCGGCGGGGCCGTGGTGCAGTGGACGCCGTACGGGCTCGGGCGGCGGGCGGCGGATCTGCCGCCGCTGTCCCGGGAGACCGGCGTGCACGTCGTGGCCGCGACCGGGCTGCACCAGGCCGCGCACTACGACGACGGCGTCCTGGCCCGGCTGCGCGGCCGGCTCACCGACGTCTTCGTCTCCGAACTCACCGAAGGGATCGGGACGTCGGGGGTGCGGGCCGGGCTCGT
Organism: Streptomyces sp. NPDC044921; assembly: GCF_056432865.1. Taxonomy (NCBI): domain Bacteria; kingdom Bacillati; phylum Actinomycetota; class Actinomycetes; order Kitasatosporales; family Streptomycetaceae; genus Streptomyces; species Streptomyces sp. NPDC044921. The sequence goes on along the minus strand of NZ_JBWKIF010000002.1, from coordinate 20,563 downwards.
GAAGGTCGCGGGCGGTTTCCACGCCCTGGACGCGCACGCCCGGTGGACCCTGTCGGCGGCGGCCGAGGCCCATCACGCCACGGGTGCGCCGATCGCCGTGCACCTGGAGCTGGGCACCGGCGGCCTCGACGTCCTGGACGTGCTGTGCGGGCAGTCGGGGGTGCCGCCGCACCGGGTGGTGCTCGGGCACCTGAACCGCTCCCCCGACCTCGTGACGCACCGGCAGGCCGCCGAATCCGGCTGCTACCTGGCGTTCGACGGCCCGTCCCGGGCGCACCACGCCACGGACTGGCGGATGCCGGACGCCGTACGGGCGCTGGCCGACGCCGGGTTCGGCGACCGGCTGCTGCTGGGCGCGGACACCACCACGGCCGCCGCCCGCTCGGTGAACGGCGGGCCGGGGATGCCGTACCTGCTGCGCCGGGTGCGGCCCCGCCTCGTCCAGGCCGTGGGCGAGGAGCTGGTGCGGCGGATCCTGACGGAGAACCCGGGCCGGGCCTTCGCGGCCGAGTGGCGGCCTTGACGCTCAGGTGGATGCCTGGTCGCTGTCCTTCATCGCGCCCCAGCCGTGCCAGCGGTCGACCTCGACCCAGGCGCTGACGCGGGCCCGGGCCCGCTCCGGGTAGGGCTCGCCGGTGTAGTGCCGGGCGAGCGTGTCGATGTCGGCCAGGCCCTCGTCGTCGTACATCTCGCTGACGCGGCCGATGAGGGTGACGTGGGTGTACCAGTCGTCGTCGGCGAGGACGGTGAGGGTCACGCGCGGGTCGCGGCGCAGGTGCTTCAGGCGGACGCGGCCGGCGTCGAGGTTGATCAGCACCCGCCCGCCCTTCCACAGGTACCAGGTGGCGGTGGAGACCGGTGCCCCGTCGGAGCGCAGCGTGGCCATGACGCACGGGTTCGGACGGCTCAGCAGGGCCTCGGCCTCGGGCGGCAGCGGCGGCTTGGACACGGTGGGACCTCCAGGGTTTCTGTGGGCGGGTGTTCAGGCGGACGGCTCGTCGTCGAAGCTGGCGAAGTAGGCGGCGGCCATGTCCTCCTCGCCGTGGCCGAGGGCGGCGGCGCGCTCCATGCGGGCGGCGGCGGCCTCGGCCACGTCCAGGCGGACGCCGTGGTCCGCGCCCGCCCGGACGATCAGGCGGGCGTCCTTGGCCGCGGTGCTCACCGCGAACTGGGGCGGGGTGAGCCGGTCGCCGAGGACCAGGTCGGACTTGGCCCGCAGATAGCCCATGTCGAGCGGGCCGCCCGCGACGACGCCGAGGAAGCCGGCCGGGTCCACGCCGAGGGCCTTCGCCAGGGCGAGCGACTCCCCGGCGGCGGCCGTGACGGCGAGGACCCAGCTGTTGGCGACCAGCTTCAGCCGGGTGGCCGTGGCCGCGGCCCCGTCCTCGCCGGTCCACACGGTGCGCGCGCCGACGGCGTCGAAGACCGGCGTCACCCTGTCCCTGCCCTCGGCGGGCCCGGCGGCGAGCACGGTCAGCTTCCCGGCCTCGGCGGGCTGCCGGGTGCCCAGCACGGGGGCGTCGTAGAAGACCAGGCCGTGCTCGCGGGCGAAGGCGGCCAGCGCGGCGACGTCGTCGAGGCCGGCGGTGGTGGACTGCACCCACGCGGTGCCGGGGCGCAGGGCGGGGGCGGCCGCGCGCAGGGTGTCCAGGGCGGCGGGACCGTCGTGCAGCACGGTCAGGACCACGTCGGCGCCCCGGACCGCCTCGGCGGGCGTGCCGGCGATGTGGGCGCCCTCGGCGGCGAGCGGTTCGGCCTTGGCCCGGGTGCGGTTCCAGGCGCGGACGGCGTGCCCGGCCCGGGCGAGGCTGCGGGCCATCGCGGCGCCCATGATGCCGGTGCCCAGGACGCTCACGGTGAGCTGGTCGGTCATTGCGTCAACTTCCTCGGTGGTGCGGTGCGGCCTGCTGTGTGCCCACCAGCCTGCCCGCTCGGCTGCTCGCCTTCCCGGAAAGCCGCGGGGCCAAGCCTGGTGCCGGTGGGATCGGGCGCCCGGTGCGCCGTGCGGTCCGGCCGCCGGATGACGCCGGGTCAGGGACGCCCCGTCAGGGCACCCAGCGGGTCGTCCAGGACCGGCTGCCAGGCCAGTTCCGCCGCGCCGACCAGGCTGTTGTGGTCGAGGGTGCACGCCAGGATGGGGACGCCGCCGCTCTGCCCCCACAGGCTGCGGTCGGCGACGACCGCGCGCAGACGGGCCGGGTCGGCGTCCAGGAGCGTGCGGTGCAGGCCGCCGAGGATGATGCGGTCCGGGTTGAGGATGTTGACCAGGCCGGCGAGTCCGAGGCCGAGCCGGTCGATGAGGGCCTCGGCGGCGGCGCGCACGGCCGGGTCGTCGTAGTGGTGGCGGACCAGGTCGATGGACTGCTGGAGCAGGGACACCTCGGGGCCCGGCTCGCGTCCCGCCTCGGTGAGGAAGGCCAGCGGGTCGGTCTCCACGTCGAGGCAGCCGCGGCTGCCGCAGTGGCAGGGGCGGCCCTCGGGGTGCACGGTGAGGTGGCCGACCTCCAGCGCGAGACCCGAACTGCCCCGGTGCAGGCGGCCGTCGAGGACGAGCGCGCCGCCGACGCCCCGGTGGCCGGTGGCCACGCACAGCAGGTCGCGGGAGCCGCGCCCGGCGCCGTGCCGGTGCTCGGCGAGCGCCGCCAGGTTGACGTCGTTCGCGGCGAAGGCGGGTCCCTCGATCCCGGCGGCGCGCACCTGCTCGGCGAAGATGTCCCGCACGGGCGCGCCCGCGGGCCAGGCCAGGTGCAGGGGGTTGAGGGCCAGGCCCTCGGGTTCGGCGACGGCGGACGGCACGGCCAGGCCCGCGCCGACGCATCGGCGTCCGGTCTCACGCAGCAGTTCGGCGCCCGCCGTGACCACGGAGGCGAGCACCTTCGCCGGGTCGGCGTCGACGGTCTCGCAGCCGGGCGCGGTGGCGACGATCCGCCCGCCCAGCCCGACCAGCGCCGCCCGGAACCCGTCGGCGTGGACCTGCGCGGCGAGGGCGACGGGCCCGTCCTCGGCGACGGCCAGCCGGTGCGAGGGCCGGCCCTGTGAGCCGGCCGCCGCTCCGGGCCGGGCGTCGACCCGGATCAGCCCGAGCGCCTCCAGCTCGGCGGCGACCGCGCCGGCCGTCGCCCGGGTCACGCCGAGTTCGGCGGTGAGCACGGCCCGGGTGGGTGCGCGTCCGGTGTGGACGAGCTCCAGCGCGGGTCCGAGGGCTCCGCGCCCCCGGTCCAGCCGCGTCCTCGAGGTGCTCCCGTCCCCCGGCCGGGGGTCCGCCTTCCCGCTCATGAGGGCGAGTCTGTCATGATCCGCCGGAGCGGCGGCCTACAGGCCGCTGACCCGGAGCGTGATGTTGAGCCGTCCGGTCAGGCCGAGCCCGGGCGGTGCCGTGCCCGCGTGCACCCGGGGCACCCCGTGGTGCGCGAGCCGGGACGGGCCGCCGAAGACGAACAGGTCGCCGCTGCGCAGTTCGACGTCGGTCCACGGCCGGGTGCGGGTCTCGGTGTTGCCGAAGCGGAAGACGCAGCTGTCGCCGAGGCTCAGCGACACCACCGGCGCGGGCGACTTCTCGTCGCTGTCGCGGTGCATGCCCATCCGGGCGTCGGCTCCGTAGAAGTTGATCAGCGCGATGTCGTAGGCGGGTGCCGGCCCGCCGAGGGTGTCGCGGACCGCCCGGCGGCCCAGGTCGCCGAGCCAGTCCGGGAAGGGCTTGACCGGGGCGCCGTCGCCGTCGGTGACCGTGCGGGCGTAGCCGTAGGGGTACCAGTGCCGGCCCAGGCACACCTGCCGGGCGGTCATGGTGCCGCCACCGGGCGTGCGGACGGTGCGCAGCCCGGCGGGTGGCCGGGCCCAGGCGCGGCAGGCGTCGAGCAGGGCGCGCTGTTCCCCGGCGTCCAGCCAGTCCGGCGCGTGCACCGCGCCGGGCGCGACCTCGGTGAGGGCTCTGGGGAACAGCTCGCCGTCCATGCCCTCCATCCTGCCCGACCGGGGCTGAGCTGCGGCTCGGCTAGCCTGGTCGCACGATGAACGACCGTATGACGACGCCGTGGGGCGCGTTCGCGCCGACCCGTTTCCCCGAGGACCCGCGCGACCGGCTGCGCGCCTGGGACGCCTCCGACGAGTACCTGCTGCGGCACCTGGCCGCGCGGGAGGTCCCGCTGTCGGGCACGGTCGTGGTGGTCGGGGACCGCTGGGGCGCGCTGGTCACGGCGCTCGCGGCGCACCGGCCGGTGCAGATCACCGACTCGTACCTGACGCAGGAGGCGACGCGCGCGAACCTGGCGCGGGCCGGGGCGGAGCCGGAAGCGGTCCGGTTGCTCACCACCCAGGATCCGCCGCCGGAGCGGATCGACGTGCTGCTGGTGCGGGTGCCGAAGAGCCTGGCGCTGCTGGAGGACCAGTTGCTGCGGCTGGCCCCGGCCGTGCACGCGGGGACGGTGGTCGTGGGCACCGGGATGGTGAAGGAGATCCACACCTCGACGCTCCGGCTGTTCGAGCGGATCCTCGGCCCGACCCGCACCTCCCTGGCCGAGAGGAAGGCCCGGCTGATCTTCTGCACGCCCGACGCGGGGCGGGAGCGGCCGGCCAGCCCGTGGCCGTACGTCTACACGCTTCCGGAGGGCATCGGCGCCGCCTCGGGGCGCACGGTGGTCAATCACGCGGGTGTCTTCTGCGCGGACCGGCTCGACATCGGCACCCGGTTCTTCCTGGGGCACCTGCCGGAGAGCCGGGGCGGCCGGGTGGTGGACCTGGGGTGCGGCAACGGCGTCGTGGGGACGGCGGTGGCGCTGGCCGACCCGGACGCCGAGGTGCTGTTCGTCGACGAGTCGTTCCAGGCCGTGGCCTCCGCGGAGGCCACGTACCGGGCCAACGGGCTGTCGGGGCGGGCCGGGTTCCGGGTGGGCGACGGGCTGGCGGGGGTGCCGTCCGGCAGTGTCAACCTGGTCCTCAACAACCCGCCGTTCCACTCCCACCAGGCGACGACCGACGCCACGGCCCGGCGGATGTTCGCCGGGGCGCGGCGCGCCCTGCGGCCCGGCGGGGAGCTGTGGGTGATCGGCAACCGGCACCTGGGCTACCACGTGACGCTGCGCAGGCTCTTCGGCAACAGCGGGGTCGTCGCGAGCGACCCGAAGTTCGTGGTGCTGAAGGCCGTCAAGCGGTAGGCGCGCCGAGCGTGCGCAGGGTCCGGGCCACCGCCCGGGTCATCGCCTCGCGGGCGACCGTGAGGTAGCCGCGCGGGTCGACCGCCTCCGGGCGGTCGGCGAGGAAGTCGCGGATCGCGCCGGTCAGCGCGATGTTCAGGGCCGTGCCGACGTTGACCTTGGTGATGCCGCCCGCGACCGCGGCCGTGAGTTCGCCGTCCGGGACACCGGAGGAGCCGTGCAGCACCAGCGGGACGTCCAGGGCGGCCGACAGGCGCTTGAGGAGCGCGTGGTCGAGGGCCGCGGTGCGGGTGGTCATGGCGTGGGCGCTGCCGACGGCGACGGCCAGGGCGTCCACGCCCGAGTCGGCGACGAAGGCACGGGCCTCCTCGGGGTCGGTACGGGCGCCCGGGGCGTGGGCGTCCAGCGGCGGTCTGCCGTTCTTGCCCCCGATCTGACCCAGCTCGGCCTCGATCCACAGGCCGTGGGCGTGCGCCCAGTCGACCGCCGCCCGGGTCGCGGCGAGGTTCTCCTCGTAGGGCAGGCGGGCCGCATCGTACATCACGGAGCTGAAACCGGCGTCCACGGCCTGGTACAGCAGGGCGTCGCTCTGCACGTGGTCGAGGTGGAGGGCGACGGGCACGTCGGCGTCCTCGGCGGCCGCGGCGGCGGCCCGGGCGAGCGGCAGCAACCGTCCGCCGCGGAACCGGACCGCGTTCTCGCTGACCTGGAGGACCACGGGGGCCCGGGCGGACTCGGCGCCCGCGACGACGGCCTCGACGTGCTCCAGCGTGATGATGTTGAACGAGGCGACGGCGGAGCGGGCCGCGGCGGCCCGGGTGACGAGTTCGCCGGTGGTGGTGAGGGGCACGGGGTCTCCCGGGTCAGGGCGCGAGGATCACCGAGCGCGTGAGGTGGCGGGGGCGGTCGGGGTCGAGCCCGCGGGACGTCGCGACGGTGACCGCGAGGCGCTGGGCGCGGACGAGTTCGGCGAGCGGGTCCAGGCCGCCCGCGACCCACGACGCCCCGGTGGCGCGGACCTGCTCGGCGAGTCCGTCCGGCGCGTCCCCGAGCATCCAGGTCGCCGTGCCCGCGGTGCTGACGCTGATCGGGCCGTGCCGGTACTCCATCGCCGGGTACGCCTCCGCCCAGGCCAGGGCGGCCTCGCGCATCTTCAGCCCGGCCTCGTTCGCCAGGCCGACGGTCCAGCCGCGCCCGAGGAACGTGAACTGACCGCAGTCCGCGAGCCCTTCGGGCAGGGGCTGCGCCAGGGCGGTGCGCGCGTCGGTGACGGCGGTCCCGGGGTGGAGGCCGAGGTGGGCGCGCAGGAGGGTGAGGGCGGTGGTGGCGAACCGGGTCTGGACGACGGACCGTTCGTCCGCGTAGGCGAGGACGGCGAGCTCGTCGGCGGCCGTCCGCACGGGCGTGTCCGGATCGGCGGTGATCGCGGTCGTCCGGGTGCGGCCCTTCAGCCGGCCGAGCAGGTCGAGGACCTCGGTCGTGGTGCCGGAGCGGGTGAGGGCGACGACGCGGTCGTAGGTGCGGCCGTGCGGGAACTCCGAGGCGGCGAACGCGTCGGTCTCGCCCTGGCCCGCGCCCTCGCGCAGGGCGGCGGCCGCCTGGGCCATGAAGTACGAGGTGCCGCAGCCGACGATCGCCACGCGCTCGCCCGGTGCCGGCAGTACCCGCGCGTGGTCCGCCGCCTGTGCGGCGGCCCGGGCCCAGCACTCGGGCTGACTGCTCAGCTCGTCCTCGACATGTGCCATGCCGCACCTCCGCGCCGATGGGACGCGCCCGCCGTGCCTCGCGCGGCCGCTGTGATCGTTGTTGCAAGATATAGCCACCTTTCGCGCATCATCAAGCATGCGGGAGGATCCGCTGCGTTAAGGTCGCCCGGAGATCGAGGACCTGGAGGTGCGGATGTCGCGCGACGCCCGCTGGAAGGCGCTGCTGGAACTGCTCGTGGAGCGCGGCCGGCTGGACGTCGAGGACGCGGCCGGGGAGCTCGGGGTGTCGGCGGCGACGATCCGCCGTGACTTCGACCGGCTGGCCGAGCAGCAGATGCTGGTGCGCACCCGGGGCGGCGCGGTGGTGCACGGGGTGTCGTACGAGCTGCCGCTGCGCTACAAGACGGCCCGGCACGCCTCGCGGAAGCAGCGCATCGCCAAGGCCGTCGCGGACCTGGTGGGGCCGGGGGAGGCGGTCGGGCTGACCGGTGGCACGACCACCACGGAGGTGGCGCGGGCCCTGGCCGTGCGCGGGGACCTGGCGTCGGGCTCGCCCGCGCTGACCGTGGTGACGAACGCGCTGAACATCGCGAGCGAGCTGGTGGTGCGACCGCAGTTCAAGATCGTGCTGACCGGCGGGGTCGCGCGGGGCCAGTCCTACGAGCTGGTCGGGCCGCTGGCGGACGGGGTGCTCGGGCAGATCACCGTCGACGTGGCGGTGCTCGGCGTCGTCGCCTTCGACGTCAGGCACGGGGCCGCGGCGCACGACGAGGCGGAGGCGGCGGTCAACCGGCTGCTGTGCGAGCGGGCGGAGCGGGTGGTCGTGGCCGCCGACTCCAGCAAGCTGGGACAGCGGGCCTTCGCCCGGATCTGCGCGGCTGAGGCGGTGGACACGCTGGTGACGGACACGGCGGCGGCCCCGGAGACGGTACGGGCGTTCGAGGAGGCCGGGCTGCGGGTCCTCACGGTGTGACGGGGGCGCCGGGCCGCGGGTCGTCCTAGGCTGGGGCTGGGGCGCGCACCCGGCAGGAGGCTGTCATGGGCGGAACGACGGAGGGTCCGGGCGTGCCGGGCGGGCGCCGGTACGTGCCGATCGCGGAGCACGGGCTGATCGGCGATCTGCGCAGCGTGGCCCTGGTGGGGACCGACGGCACGATCGACTGGTACTGCTGCCCGGCCTTCGACGCGCCCAGTGTCTTCGCCGCGATCCTGGACGCCGAGCGCGGTGGCTGCTTCGAGCTGGCGGCGGCCGTGCCGGCCCGCACGAAGCAGTTCTACTTTCCCGACACGAACGTGCTGATCACCCGGTTCTTCACCGAGGACGGCGTCGGCGAGGTGCAGGACTTCATGCCGGTCGACGGCGCGTCGGCCGAGGCCGAGCGGCACCGGCTGATCCGGCGGGTGGTGTGCGTGCGCGGTTCGGTCCCCTTCCGTACGCGCGTGGCTCCGCGGTTCGGGTACGGCACCCGGTCGCACACCGTCCGGCTGACCGGCGAGGTGGCGGTCTTCCAGGCCGAGGGGCTGTCGCTGGCGCTGACCGCGACCGTTGCGCTGGAGACGGACGGGCCGGACGTGCGCGGGGAGTTCAAGCTGTCCGAGGGCGAGTCGGCGGTGTTCGCGCTGGACAAGGTCGGCGGCGACGTGGCGCCCCGCCGGTGTGCGCGCGCGGAGGCCGAGGAGCAGTTCGCGGCGACCGTGGCGTACTGGCGGCGCTGGCTGTCCGCCTCCCGGTACAAGGGCCGCTGGCGGGAGATGGTGCACCGTTCGGCCCTGACGCTGAAGCTCCTCACCTACGCGCCCACGGGGGCGATCGTCGCGGCGCCCACGACGAGCCTGCCCGAACGGCTCGGCGGCGAACGCAACTGGGACTACCGGTACGTGTGGGTGCGTGACGCGGCCTTCTGCGTCTACGCCCTGCTCAGGCTGGGCTTCACCGGCGAGGCCGAGGCGTTCATGCGGTTCGTGAGCCGGCACGTCAGCCCCGGGGACGGCAAGCACTCCGGACCGCTGCAGATCATGTACGGCATCGACGGGCGCACCGAGCTGCCCGAACGGGAGCTGGACCATCTGGAGGGCCACCACGGCTCGGCGCCGGTCCGGATCGGCAACGCGGCGGCCGACCAGCTCCAGCTCGACATCTACGGCGCGCTGATCGACTCGATCTACCTCTACGACAAGTGGGCCCAGCCCGTCTCCAGCGGCCAGTGGGACGACGTGTGCGCCCTGGTGGACTGGGTGTGCGCGCACTGGGACCAGCCCGACGAGGGCATCTGGGAGACCCGCGGCGGGCGCAGGAACTTCCTGTACTCGCGGCTGATGTGCTGGGTGGCGATCGAGCGGGCCGTCCGGATGGCCCACCGGCGCGGACTGCCCGCCGACCTGCCCCGCTGGCGGGAGTGCCGCGACACGATCTACCGGCGGATCATGAGCCGCGGCTGGTCCGAGCAGCGCCGGGCCTTCGTGCAGCACGAGGACGGCGACGTGCTGGACGCGGCCGTGCTGATGATGCCGCTGACGAAGTTCATCGCCCCGACCGACCCGAAGTGGCTGTCGACGCTGGACGCCCTGACCGAGGAGCTGGTGTCCGACTCGCTCGTCTACCGCTACGATCCGCGCTCCAGCCCCGACGGGCTGCACGGCGACGAGGGCACGTTCTCCATCTGCTCGTTCTGGTACGTCGAGGCGATGGTGCACGCCGGCCGGATCGACGAGGCGCGCCTGGCCTTCGAGAAGATGCTGACGTACGCCAACCATCTCGGCCTGTACGCCGAGGAGATCAGCCACACCGGGGAGCAGGAGGGCAACTTCCCGCAGGCGTTCACGCACCTGGCGCTCATCAGCGCGGCCTTCCACCTGGACCGGGCCCTCGGCTGAGGCTCAGTGCCCGTGGCCGTCGTCCGCGTGCCCCTCGGGCGTGGCGGAACCGGCCGCCGCCGCACCGGCCCGGACGGTGAAGGCCGCCGTGTGGACCGTGCCCTCGTGCCGGAAGTCGAGGAAGAGGCGGTAGGAGCCGGCGCTGGGCGCCGTGGCCGTGAAGGAGAGGTCCGGGCCCGGCCTGGTGGTGCCGTCGCCGGGTTCGCCGTTCGGGTGGACGTGCAGGTAGGCGAGGTCACCGGAGCGCAGGGCGACCAGGTGGCCGTAGGCGCCGAGGTAGGGCTGGAGGTTGGTGACGGGCTTGCCGTCGCGGGAGACCTTCAGCTTCAGCTCGCTCGCCTTGCCGGGGTGCAGGGCGCCGGCCAGTTCGACTGCGTAGCCGTTGGTCTCGGCCCTGGTGTCCGGGGCGGGCAGCTCCTTCGGCCGGTACGGGCCGGAGGCGGCGAGGTCCGCGCCGAGGGTGAGGTTCCCGGCCCCCCGCTTCGCCGGGGTGAAGTCGGCGAAGACGCGGTAGCCGCCCGCGTGGGGCAGGTCGACGGGGACGCTCCAGGTGCCGTCGGCGGCGCGGGTGGGGTGCAGGTGGCGGTAGGTGAGCAGGTCGCGTGAGGCCACGATGAGGTGGAGTTCCTTGTCGTGCTCGCGCCGGTAGGCGGTGACGGCCCGGCCCTCGGCGTCCCGGACCGTGAAGCGCAGCTCGGTTCGCTGCCCCGCGGTGACCCGCGGTGTGGCGAGGTCGAGGGTGTATCCGCCCTCGGAGATCTGCAGCCCGCCGGCCGGGGGCGTGTCGTGGCCCGCGTGCCCGTCGGCCCGCGCCGGGCGGGGCGTGGGCGGGGTGTGGCCGTCCTGGTGCGTCGGCGGGTCGTCGGCGACCACGGGGCCGACACCCTGGCCGACCCCGTAGGCGGTGCCGAACGTGGCGGCCAGGGCGGCGGCGAAGGCGGTGATCTTCAGTCCGGTGTTCATGACCTTCGGCTCCTTGAGATACCGGGCTTCCCGCGGCATGCGGGGCCTCATGGCAGCTCACCATACCCCTGGGGGGTACATAGTCAAGTCGGCTCGACACTTGCGCCACATACCCCCAGGGGGTATACAGGGAAGCAGCGGGGAATACCCCCGCCCCGTATTCAGCCCCACGTTGGAGGAGACACCGATGCCCGCCACCACCTACGCCGTCGCCGGGATGTCCTGCGGTCACTGCAAGGCGACGCTCACCAAGGCCATCGGAGAGCTGGACGGCGTCAGCGGGGTCGAGGTCGACCTCGGCACCGGACACGTCACCGTCGCCAGTGCCGCCGAGCCCGACGACACCGTGATCGCCGAGGTCGTCGACGAGGCCGGCTACGAGCTCACCGGGAGGGTCTGAGCCATGCCCACCGGCACGACCGGCAGCGCCACCGAGGTGGAACTCGCCATCGGCGGCATGACCTGCGCCTCCTGCGCGGCGCGCGTCGAGAAGAAGCTCAACCGCATGGAGGGGGTCACGGCCACCGTCAACTACGCCACCGAGAAGGCGAAGGTCCGCTACTCCGGTGACGTGTCCGTCGGCGACCTGATCGCCACGGTCGAGGCGACCGGGTACACGGCCCAGGAGCCCGCGCCCGCCGAGGCAGCACCGGGCGCACCGGCCGCCGCACCCGACGAACTCGGGCCGCTGCGCGAGCGGTTGATCACGGCGGTGGTCCTGGCGGTGCCCGTCGTGGCCATGGCCATGATCCCGGCCCTGCAGTTCGAGTACTGGCAGTGGCTGTCGCTCACCCTGGCCGCGCCCGTCGTCACGTACGCGGCGTGGCCCTTCCACAAGGCGGCCTTCGTCAACGCCCGGCACGGCGCGGCCACCATGGACACGCTGATCTCGGTGGGCACGTCGGCCGCGTTCCTGTGGTCGCTGTGGGCGCTGTTCCTCGCACGGCGGGGACCCCGGGCATGACCCACCCCTTCGAGCTGACCATCGAGCGCACGGACGGGGCGGGCAACATCTACCTGGAGGCCGCCGCGGGCGTCACCGCCTTCATCCTGGCGGGGCGGTACTTCGAGGCACGGGCGAAGCGCAGGGCGGGGGCGGCGCTGCGGGCGCTGCTGGAACTGGGGGCGAAGGTCGTCACCGTGCTGCGCGACGGTGGCCGCGAACAGACCGTGCCGGTGAGCGCGTTGCGGGTTGGGGACCGGTTCCTGGTCCGGCCCGGGGAGAAGATCGCCACCGACGGGACGGTCGTCGAGGGGTCGTCGGCGGTGGACGCGTCGATGCTCACCGGCGAGTCCGTGCCCGTGGAGGTGGGCACCGGGGACCCCGTCACGGGCGCCACGGTCAACGTCGGCGGGCGGCTGGTCGTGCGCGCCACGCGCGTCGGGGCCGACACGCAACTGGCCCGCATGGCCCGGCTGGTGGAGGACGCGCAGAACGGCAAGGCCGCCGCGCAGCGGCTCGCGGACCGGATCTCGGCCGTGTTCGTGCCGGTCGTCATCGCCCTGGCGCTGGGCACGCTGGGCTTCTGGCTCGGCAACGGCGCCGGGCTGACGGCCGCCTTCACCGCCGCGGTCGCCGTCCTGGTCATCGCCTGCCCGTGTGCCCTGGGCCTCGCCACACCGACCGCGTTGATGGTCGGCACCGGGCGGGGCGCCCAGCTGGGCATCCTCATCAAGGGCCCGGAGGTGCTGGAGTCCACCCGCCGCGTGGACACCGTCGTCCTCGACAAGACCGGCACCGTCACCACCGGCCGCATGACCCTGCTGGCCGTGCACACCGCCGAGGGCACCGACGAGGCCGAGGTGCTGCGGCTGGCCGGGGCGCTGGAGCACTCCTCCGAGCACCCGGTCGCCCGGGCCGTCGCCGACGGGGCGCTGCAGAAGCTCGGCGCGCTGCCCACGCCCGAGGACTTCGCCAACGTCCCCGGACTGGGCGTCCAGGGCGTCGTCGAGGGCCACGCGGTACTGGTGGGACGGGAACGGCTGCTGGCCGACTGGGCGATCGAGCTGCCGGACGGCCTGGCGCGGGCACGGGCGGCGGCCGAGGACGCCGGGCGCACGGCGGTCACCGTCGCCTGGGACGGTGCGCCGCGGGCGGTGCTGGAGGTCGCCGACGCGGTGAAGGAGACGAGTGCGGAGGCCGTCCGGCGGCTGCGCGCACTGGGGCTCACGCCCCTGCTGCTGACCGGTGACAACCGGGCCGTCGCCGAGTCCGTCGCCCGCGAGGTGGGCATCGAGGAGGTCATCGCCGAGGTGCTCCCCGAGGACAAGGTGGAGGTCGTCAGGAAGCTGCAGGAGCAGGGCCGTTCGGTCGCCATGGTCGGCGACGGGGTCAACGACGCGGCGGCCCTCGCCCAGGCCGACCTCGGGCTCGCGATGGGCACGGGAACGGACGCCGCGATCGAGGCCGGCGACCTGACCCTGGTCCGGGGCGACCTGCGGGCCGCGGCGGACGCCATCCGGCTCGCCCGCCGCACCCTCGGCACCATCCGCTCCAACCTCTTCTGGGCCTTCGCCTACAACGTGGCGGCCCTGCCGCTGGCGGCGGCCGGCCTGCTCACCCCGATGATCGCCGGGGCGGCCATGGCCTTCTCCTCGGTGTTCGTGGTCGGCAACTCGCTGCGGTTGCGCGCCTTCCGCGCCACGGACTGACGCGGGCACCGGTCAACGGCGGTGCCACACCAGCGTGTAGCGCCAGAACAGGCGGCGGCGCAGGCGCGCGCCGGGCAGCACGGCGCGCGCCTCACGGGCGATCTCGGGGAACGTCATCTCCGCCGGCCTGGCCGGGGCGGACAGGGAGACGGGGCGCGGCACCCGGCGGCCCCGGTTCCGCAGCAGCGCCATGACGATGTTGAGCGGAACCGACGCGAGGCCCAGCAGGTGGTCGACGGGCGTCCGGGCCCGGTACAGACCGACGACCACCAGGGTGCCGCCGGGGGCCAGCCGGTCGCGGAAGGCCTCCAGCGCCTCGGTGAACGGCAGGTGGTGGAGCGCGGCGACGCAGGTGACGACGTCGTAGGACCGGTCGGGAAGCCCGGCCGGCGCGTCGGACACCGTGTACGTCACCGGCGCCGTGGCGGGGGTCAGCTCCCGGGCCCGGGCCGTGATCGCCGGGTCGGCGTCGATCCCGTGCACGTGTCCGGCACGGCGGGCCAGCAGCCGGGCGAGGTCGCCGCTGCCGCACCCCACGTCCAGGGCGCTGCCCACCCGGGCGGGGAGGTGCCGCAGGATCCAGGGGTGGAAGCGGGCGTTGTGGTCCCACGGGCGGGCCGCGTGGAAACGGTCGAGCGCGCGCAGGACCCGGTGGAGCGGGGAGGTCATGCCCCCAGTTCAGCAGAGGGGCGGGGGTGCCCGCCCCGCCGGTCGGCGGCCCGGACCCGGCCCTGCTGCCGCGCCGTCGGCGGCGGGACGGCGGATCCGAGCGGCCCGGGATCGCGCGGGGGCGTGGCCCGGCCCGCCGGATGACCCGTCGCCGCCTGGGCACCCGTGAGGTACCGGCGCGCGGGGGCGCCGAGCGTGCGCCCGGCGTGAGCCGGTACCGTGCTGGGAAGCCACTGCGGGGAGAACGACACATGACCGATCCGACGACGTCACACGAGAACGCCCTCCGTCCGCTTCCGGGGGCCGGCGAACCCTCGGGCGGTCCCGGTCGGCTCCTGGGCGCCGTCATGGGTGATCTCAGGGCCGTGGACGGCGCCCTGTACGCGGCGGTGGCCGCCACCCCGACGCCCACCCTCGACCGGACGCTGCGCCATCTGTCCCACGCGGCCGACCACTCGAAGATCTCGTTCGCCATCGCCGCCGCGCTGGCCCTCGCCGGGAAGCGGCCGCGCAAGGCCGCGCTCGCCGGGGTCGGCGCGATCGCGGTGGCGTCGGCCTCGGCCAACCTGCTCGGCAAGCGCCTGGTGCGCCGCGCCCGCCCGGACCGCGAGGCCGCCCGGGTGACGGTGGACCGGCACGTCCCGATGCCGACGTCGGCCTCCTTCCCGTCCGGGCACACCGCGTCGGCCGTCGCGTTCGCCACCGCGGTCGGTGTCGTCCTGCCCCCCGCGGCGGTCCCGCTCGGGGCGCTGGCGAGCGCCGTCGGCTACTCCCGAGTCCACACGGGCGTGCACTATCCGGGTGACGTGGCGGCGGGCGCCGTCCTCGGCATCGCGAGCGCCGCCGCGGCCCTGGCGGCGGCAGCGGCCACGCCGTCCGCCCGCACCCAGGCCCTCCTCGCGGCGGCCCGCTCCTGGCCGCGCGTGCGCATCCCGGGCCTGGTGCGCGACTGAGCGGGGGAACGCACCGGGCACCTGACGCGACGGGGAGGCCGGGCACGCGGCCACCGCCGCGTGCCCGGCCTCCCCGTGTGCCGGCGGTCAGCCGAAGGCGCGCACGGCCTGGTAGTACGTCCAGGCCGTGCCGTCGCAGGAGGCCTTGGTGCCTCCGCTGTAGGTGTTGCACACCCTCTTGAGGTCCTCGTAGAAGGCGCTGTCGATACGGGACTTGTTGGCGTTGAAGGTGCCCGCGGCCTTGTAGTTGCGGTAGCCGAAGTCGTGCCGGGCACAGGACATCGAGAAGGGGAAGCCGAACGGGTTGTCCGGCGAGGAGGAGCAGTAGTCGGTCGACCAGTCGAAGGCGTACGCCGACCAGGCGCCCTGGTTGGCACGGGCGGCGGCCCAGGCGTTGTAGCTCGACGCGCTGGTCTGCGTCCAGCTCGCGAGCACCTGCGGCTTGTCGGCGGGAGCGGCACTGGCGGTCGTGGCGGTGGCGGCGACGGTGACGAGGGCCAGGGTCGATGCGGCAAGACCCGTGGCGAGGCTTCGGTGCATCCCAGACCTCCATGAGGCTGCGGCCCGCCCATCGGGCCGCAGGTTCATGACAAGATGATGACCGCCTGTCCAGGGTGCTCACACCCGTTGTCCCCCAAGAGCCCCTGAATTCTGGGCTGTTCAAGGAGAACGGCAGCGGACCTGCGGACGTCGACGGCGGTGATGCGAGAGCCAGTGGGTTCCTCTCGGACCCCCTCCGCCGTCACTCCGCCCGGTAGGGCAGCGTGGTGCCGGGCAGCGCGTACTCGTCGCGGCGGCCGCACATGCCGAAGCCGCCGAGCCGGGTGGGCGCGGCCTCGTGGGCGGTGGCCCCGGCGAGGTAGGCGGGGTCGCCGTCGGCCAGCGCGTCGAGCTGTGCGCCGGTGCGTTCGGCGGTGGCCAGGGCGCCCGCCCGCCACAGGGCGCGCCAAATGGGCACCTTGTCGCGCACGAGCCGGGCGGCGGCCCGCTGGAACTCCCGGTACGGGCCGTCGTCCCCGGCGACCAGGGCCTCGCGCAGGCCCAGGTAGCCCTCGACGGCGAGGTCCCTGCGGCGCCGGGCGGCCGCCTCGGTCCGCGGTCCCGTGCCGGGCGGCAGGCCGGCGGCGGCCGCGTACGCGTCGGGGTCGGCGAGCACCTCGGGCGGGAAGGTGAAGACCGCGTCCCCGGCCTCGGGCAGGCCGCTGTTCTGCATCAGTACGGTGATGCGCAGATCGCCGCCCTGCACCATGCGGTGCACGGTGCCCGGGGTGAACCAGGCGATCGAGCCGGCTCGCAGGGGGATGTCCCGGTAGCCGTCGGGGCTCAGTGTCTGCACCGCGCCCCGGCCGCCGGTCACGACGTACGCCTCCGTGCACACCAGGTGCAGGTGCGGGCTGCCGCCGCACACCCCGTCGGCGGCCTCCCAGTCGTAGGCGCTGAGGTGGGACAACCCGACCGCGCCGGGCAGCGGGTGCGGCAGGCCCGGCTCCGGCTCGCTCACCACGGCAGGCGTGCCAGGTGGGCGCCGACCCGGTCGCGGTCCCAGGCGCCGTCGGCGACCACCAGCCGGTAGCGGTAGGCGAAGGACTCGCCCGGCGGCAGCTCGAACTCCTCGAAGAACGCCCAGGAGAAGGCGACCGTCGGGAAGGGCTCGGAGCGCACGAACCAGTGCGACTCGTGGATCGCGGACGAGCCGTCCAGGTTCTCGGGCGCGTGCGCGAAGACGAGGGTGGAGTGGCCGTCGACGTCGTCGTGCTCGGTCGTGAACGCCAGCCACGGGCCCTGGCTGCCCATCAGCTTGCCCGCGTCGGCGCCGCTGTCCGGCGCGAAGACCGTGCCGCCGGTGAAGTCGCGCGGTCCGCGCCACTGCAGTCCCGTGTAGCCGGCCATCTCGCGGCCCGCGGTGGTCGGCGAGCCGAAGGCCAGGGGTTCGGAGCGGGTGTTGGTGAGGCGGATCGACCAGTCGAGGACCCAGGCGCCGGCCTCCTCGTCCACCGAGTGGACGGTCAGGCCGCGCACCTCGCGGGCCCACTCCTCACCGCCGTTCTCGATCCAGGTGAGGTCCTCGGTGAGGGTGAGCCGGTCGTCCTCGACCGTGAACCGCGGGAAGCCGTCGTGCCGCATGGAGCCGACCCGCTCGGGCAGGCGCAGGTAACCCTCGCCGTGCACGTAGCAGTTGCCGCCCCAGAAGTTCTGGCCGGACAGATGGCTCGCGGTCATCTGCAGACCCTTGTGCCAGCGGTGGTCGCTGGGGCGGTAGCCGGTCACCGTGCGCCCGGAGAGGGTGCGCACGGGGTGGGCGTACGGTTTGGGGGCCTCGAACGGGTCGGGGTCGGGGCGGTAGACGTAGCGGAGGATCTCCGTGCCGTTCGCCGCGGTGACGGCGATGTCCTCGCCGTGCGTGTGGGTGACGCGGATGGTCATGCGCGCTCCTTGGGGGCCCAGTCGGGGTACTCGCCGTGCATGGCCTCGTAGAAGGGGTCGCCGGGGCCGATCTCCCCCGCGTGCACGGACCGGCCGGTGAACGCCGCCTTGTACAGGGCCGCGGCGAACTCCAGGGTGGCGCGGGCGTCCGGGCCGCTGCCCGGCGGCCGGACGCCGGCGTCGTAGGCGTCGAGGAGTGCGCCGAGCTGGGCCGTGTGCGAGCTGGGCACGTCGTGCGCGGGGGTGCGCCAGGCGGCGGCGCGTTCGGGGGCGACGTGCGGGGCCGGGGTGTAGACCCAGCTGTCGTTGGTGTGGCCGTACAGGTGGGTGAGCTCGACCGTGGCGTCCGCGCAGTCGACGCGGATGCGGCTCACCTCGTCCGGGGACAGCACGCTGTTGACGACGGTGGCGAGGGCGCCGCTGCGGAAGCGCACGAGGGCGGTGGAGACGTCCTCGCTCTCGGTGTCGTGGACCAGGCGCGCGGCCATGGCCCGGATCTCGTCCCACTCGCCGAGCAGGTGCAGCATCAGGTCGTACTGGTGGATGCCGTGGCCCATGGTCGGGCCGCCGCCCTCGCCGGCCCATGTCCCGCGCCAGGGCACCGCGTAGTAGGCGGCGTCGCGGTGCCAGGTCGTCTGGCAGTGGGCGACCAGCGGGGCGCCCAGCTCTCCGCCGGCGATCAGCTCCCGGGCGTGCACGGCGCCGGAGCCGTAGCGGTGCTGGAAGACGACGGCCGCGTAGGCGCCGGAGGCCTCCTCGGCGGCGGCGATGTCGTCGTAGTCGGCGAGGGACAGGGTGAGCGGCTTCTCGCACAGCACCCAGGCGCCCGCCTTGAGCGCGGCCACCGTCTGGTCCCGGTGCAGGGAGGGCGGGGTGCCGATGAGGACGAGGTCGGGGCGTTCGGCGTCCAGCATCGCGTCGACCGAGGCGTACCCGGCGACCCGCTCGCCGGCCCGTTCGCGGAACGCGTCGAGGCGCTCCTGGTCCACGTCGACGGCGGCCACCAGTTCCACCCGGTGGGAGTGGGCCCGCAGCGCGGGCAGATGGCTGCCGGAGACGATGGCTCCGGTGCCGACGACGGCCACGCGGCGGCGGGTGGGGGACCCTGGGGACACGGACATGCGGCGCTCCTCGGACGGCCGGCGGACACACGCTTGGAAAGCGCTTGCACTCGGAAGGGACCCTAGGCGCGAGAGAATGTCTGGACAACCCCCCTGCACCGACCACCCCTCCGTGCGCCGGCGCATTCTCCCAGCTTGGGGCGGAGTTTCCGGTTGTTGCCCAGGCCACGGAAACGGCGTTCCCCCGCTCCGGCGCTGGGGAGGACCCCACCACGAACCGGCTGCCGGCCGGAGTGTCCGCGGGGCGCCCCGCCCCTAGCGTTCTGTCGCACCGCACCCCTTCGCGGCCCGCCCGCGCCCGGCCGTCGAGGGACATCGGCGACAGAGAGGACACCCACCCGTGTTACCCCGCTTCCCGGGAACCGTGAGACGAGCCGCCCTCGCCCTGACGGCCACCGCGCTGGCCGTGACGGCACTGCCCGCGGCAGCGGCCGGGGCGGGCACCGCCCCCGGCCCACTGGCCCGCTACCACCAGCAGCGCCTCGTCTGGAAGAGCTGCGTGCTCGCCCCCGACGACACCACCGGGAAGGAGCTGGCACAGGCCGGCGCCCGCTGCGCCGACGTGACCGTGCCGCTGGACTACTCCGACCCCGGCGGCCGTACGATCACCGTCGCCGTCTCCCGGATCCGCGCCACCGACACCGGCCGCCGCGTCGGCGCGCTGCTGCTCAACGGCGGCGGTCCGGGCGGGCGGACACTCGGCGACCCGCCGTGGGTGCGCACGGCGATGAAGGACGTCGGCGCACGCTACGACGTCGTGGGGGTGGACCCCCGCTTCGTGGGCCGCAGCACCCCGCTGGACTGCCGCTGGCCGACCGGCTCCGCCTTCCGCTCGGCGGGTGAGGACCGGGCCGGCTTCGCGCGCATGACCGCGTTCGCGCGGGACCTCGCCGAGCGCTGCCGGACCCACGCCGGCGACCTGCTCCCCCATGCCACCACCCGCAACGCCGCACGCGACATGGACGTCGTCCGGGCCGCGCTCGGCGAGCGCCGCATCTCCTACCTGGGCTACTCCTACGGCAGTTACCTGGGCGAGGTGTACGCCACCCTGTTCCCCGGCCGCACCGCCCGCGTCGTCCTGGACGGCGTGATCGACCCGGAGCGCTACGGCCCCCGGCTGCTGCTGGGCGCCGAGCGGACCAACCGCCGGGCGCTGGAGGGCTGGGCCGCCTGGGCCGCCGCCCGTGACCCGGCCTACGGGCTGGGCCGGACGCGCGGCGAGGTGCTGGCGACCGTCGACCGGGTGCGCCGGGCCGCCGCCCGTTCCCCGCTGCGGCTCGGCGACCACCGCGTGGACCAGCACGTGCTGCCCCTGGTCGTCTTCAACGGCCTGTCGCAGCACCGGGACGCGCCCTACGGCGACCTCGCGCGGGGCGTGCGGGACATGCTGCGGGCGGCTCAGGGGCAGCGGGTCACGCCGTCCCCCTGGCTCGCCGGGGTGCTCGACTTCGTGCTCACCGGCAGCGACTCGGCGTACGGCAGCGTGCAGACGGCCGTCCTGTGCGGTGACGGTGCCGCTCCCCGCGACCCGGAGGTCTACTGGCGGGACGTCCAGCGCACCCGCGCGGGTGACCCGCTGTTCGCGCCCGTGACGCACAACCTCAACCCGTGCGCCTTCTGGGACGAGCCGCGCGAACGCCCCACCGCGGTCCGCGACGACCTGCCCGCGCTGCTCGTCAACGCCACCGGCGACCCGCGCACCGGCTACGACGGCGCCCGGACCGTGCGCTCGCGGTGGCCCTCGTCGCGCCTGATCACCCTGCGCGGCGCGGACCAGCACGCGGTGTACGGCGTGTACGGGGTGCCGTGTGTCGACGACGCGGTCAACGCGTACCTGGCCACCGGGCGGCTGCCGGAGCGGGACATGGACTGCCGGGCGTCTTCGCACAGCTAGGTGTGCTGTCCCGGGACGTTGGTGACACGCGTGCTGGGTGCTTGAACGGGTGAGGGCCTCCTTCTGGGTTCGGTGTGGATTGCGACATCTACGCCCAACCGCAGGAGGCCCTCGTGTCCCACCGTAACGCCCCGCTGACTCCGACCGGACGGCT